>NZ_FQWR01000010.1:0-117298 GCF_900129735.1 Fibrobacter sp. UWCM
TTGTAGTTGACTTTTGCCATTGTTTTACCTTTTTGGGGTTGCGCAATGAATATAGTAGCTTATGCTACCCTCTTATTAAACTCCTGCATGGTCCACACCTTGGCGCTGTCAAACAGAGAAAAACGGAGATGACCATCCGACGATATGGGAAGAAACCTTAGATTGGTATTATGCTCCATTTTTTCTCGGATGTTGCCGCTAACGAGCGTATACTCAAAATTGTCCATTTTACACTCGTTCTTTTCTTTCGGAACAGGGAGAAAAATAACTAGCGTGGCATTGCATGCTGAATCATAGGGACACTCAACACTTAAATGGTAAATCATTTTTTCGGCGTGCTCCTTAAGTACATACTTGCATCCATCGCAGCTGTGATCGTCACAGCCAGGGTCCGGCAGGGAGCAGGCGAGCAAAGCCATCGCAAATAACAATCCTGTTGCAAACAATTTCATAGTTTACCTCGGCAAACTTCATAGACCTTTCAATTATTCGCGAAAATAGATAGTGGCATGAACGCTGATACTGTCATTACCAAGTGAGCCCTGATTTACTATACCATAATCATAATAATAGCGATTATCCCAATTATAGTCTATTGCAACGCTATAAGGGGAATTGCCCTCATTCAGATACTCACAGTAGTCGTGTCCCATAAATCCATATCCCTCGGTTTCACGGTAAACCAGACAGGATATTCCCATCTTTCCCGGATATGGCAAAGTTATCCTTACAGAATCGCCATCGATGGTGTATGAATGGATTACGCTAGACAAGTCTATGTCGTATTTTTTTTCCACCTTGGCGCTGTCAAACAGAGAAAAACGGAAGTGGTCATCCGACGATATGGGAAGAAATCTTAGATTGGTATTATGCTCCATTTTTTCTCGGATGTTGCCGCTAACGAGCGTATACTCAAAATTGTCCATTTTACATTTGTTCTTTTCTTTCGGAACAGGGCGAGAAATAACTAGCGTGGCATTGCATGCTGAATCATAGGGACACTCAACACTTAAATGGTAAATCATTTTTTCGGCGTGCTCCTTAAGTACATACTTGCATCCATCGCAGCTGTGATCGTCACAGCCGGGGTCCGGCAGGGAGCAGGCGAGCAAAGCCATCGCAAACAACAATCCTGTTGCAAACATTTTCATGGTTTACCTCGGCAACAATAACAATTTCATGGTACTGGGCAAGTATTTTACACGTTTTTCCCCATATGTTTTTCCATTCAGTACACGATAGTCCCAAACGTCATCAGCCGCCCGTTCGGCAAGCAATATGCCGTCCGTTTCCGCATACCCCCTGTAGCTATTCCCTAGGACTTTAGCCACTTCGTACTTTGTTCCGTTGGTCGGAACCACAAGGCGTTTTGTGTCCCCAGCATTCCTAAAGCATTGGAATCCTGCAATACACTTCGTCGAGTTCCTACTGAATCCTTCGTCGTCTACGGCATAGTTCATTACATAGGATTGGGCTTCTTTATCTTGAATGACGTACCAGTAATTATTTAATTTTCCCGATTGATAATCCCCACGCGCTCCTTCTTGGAAAATCGAAACCTCGATACCCTTCGCATCTGTGACGGGGGACTCCTCAGAACCATAAAGATTTATTTTTGTATTTTTCCACTCCTGATAAGGCGAATTCGCAAGCCACACCAACCCCTTTTCCGAGGGCTGGTCAATCACCCAGAGGCTCCCGCCAAAATACAGGATGGAGCGCGTGTTAGAAACAACTGTATAATTATTTTCTTGGGTTTGCTTGTAATGGTCCAGCAAAAAAGTCTGGGCGGAATAGCCTATTACGCCTGATTCCGGTTCGACAATGGAGCCGACCAAGGAGGCTTCGTACCCGCCGTCCACAGAGAAATACTCCTTGCCAATATTAAATGAAGAAATAAAAAAGGAAAATACACTCCAGCCAACGCCCGTAATATCTCCACTAAAATTCTCCAATCTGTCCCTGATTGCCGAAATTCCAATCATTTGGTTATCGGGCTGGGCCTTTTCGTCAATGCAAGTAAGACTGGGAGAGGCATTTTCGCAGTTATTGCCAACGGTCAACACGTTATGGTCGTGGTACCTGTGAAAACCATCAGACGGTTCCCGTTTGTCAAATCCGGCATACCCCCTGTCTTGAATCAGGAATCCCTTGTTCTTGCTCGCAAGCGTAATTGACAAGTTATCCTGTTGATCGTGGGATTGTCCCCTTTCGAGCATCCGCCCCTCCTCGGCAGCCATCGAGAGCGCAACCGTATCACCATCACCGCTGACCGCAGTTATCATGCCAAGGCCATCCTTAAAACAGCCCCAAAGTTTTTTGTTGGAGTGAACAGGAAGCCCCTGCGAGGCGGCGCCATAAACGGCGTCATCAGGATATCCAAAAGCGACCAATGCGTTTATCTTGCCGTCGGTCGGCTTCAGCGGCATTGCCTCGCTCCATGCAAGATACTTGGCATCATCCTTCAATTTGGACCAAACCCTGTAGTCGGGGGTATAGGTACATCCGTCATCCACCTCAACTGGAATCATCCCATAATCTTTTACAGGCCTCGAGTATTCCAGCATGTAATCGGGCGACTTGAGAAAATTCCCGTTTATCGGCAGACTTTTCCCTTCGTTCTTTTGGTAAGCATCTTTCAAGGAGGCCAAGATGTAGGTGACATCGTCCCAAATGTATTGCGAATATCCGGTCCCTTCCGAGAACCCGCCGTTGGCACCATAATGGTTGCTCAATCCTAAATTCACCATGTTTAAATTGGTCATGGTGCCGTAGTTCATATACTCAAAAAGTGCTAGACTGGCATAGGCCTTGATAACGACGTTGTTACGTTCCATCAAGGGGCCGGCCAAGTCAAGCCAAGCTCTCGTGCCGTCGTATACAGACTTGTACGCTACTGCAGCGTATTTCCGAAATTCGGTCTTGTCGATATACGAGAGCAAGGAAACCCGAACCATTACCTCGGACATTTTTAACAACTTATTCACATGGCCGCTTAGCAAATCGTTCAGTGCGACGGCGCCTAGCGGATGTTCCAGGCACGCAACATTTTGGTCACCATAGTTAAACAAGCCGCGGTATGCGTCTGTCAATCCCATAGATGTAAACCTGTCCGAACAGGCATCGCTGAAGTTCAAGTTCTTCAAATCCTCACCCACCTGAGAATAAGTGTCAACGATGGTGCTCGCAATTGTTCCCGTCAGGTTAAGCGCTCCATAACAGGATTTCAGCCACGAAACAACCCAACTAGCATCTTCCAGTAATCCACCATCCGTTTTTAGGATGTCGCTATATTTCCATGTTATATTCTTGACACGGTCATTGACATACATTTCGTCCCCATCCATGGTAAATTCGTAACGACGGTCATAATCCGGATGGGCCATTGCCAATACAGCGTCAGCTAGCAGAATATCCAAGTTAGAAATGGTTATTTTCCATTCATCTTCCAATTGCTCCGCATCGTCATCACAATCACATTTTTGTCCTGTAGTAACCATGCAATAATTATTTAAGGACTCGCACACACTCTCTTGCATTGATGACGATAAATTGGACAAATCCAAATCCTTATCTCTAATGTGGGCAAGGGCATTCACATATGCACCGTCTTCTTTTATATGTTGAGACAAAATGCCCTGGTCAATACCATTCCATTCCGACGAGGAAGGAGGCATGAACGTATTTTTGATATTTGTCCCAAGACGCTTAAATTTGTCTACAGCGTCATCAAAATTAAAGCACCCCAAATCAATCATTAAATCAGTCACGAAGTCAATTGCAGAACCATCAATTAGAGCCATCTGGACAGAACTCCATTTAGACGCTATAGATTCGTATGCATCCCAGTTGTCTGTAAAATACGCCGCAACAGCACATGCGGGACAAGTTGCGACCTCTACAACCGTATTTACCACCTTGGTTACTTTTCTAAACAAACTACGTAGACTAAAAGATCCCGCCTTGAAATACGCAATATTGTCTACAATGCTGTCAACAGGCTCTTCTACCCATTTACCTTGAGTTTCCATGTAATGACCAACGAAAACCGAATCCACTCCCGGCACGTAATTGAAATCTAATGGAATGGCCAAAGTGACTGAATCGCCGTGTTTTAATTTGGCATGGATATCATATACGGTTCCCATCAACGCAAGTTTGTCCACTCCAGCAGAACCGACCGGATTGAAGGACAATTTTTTTATCGTAGGGGATTTCCCATCGGCAAACGCATTTCGACCAAAACGCAGATTCACCCTTCCCCGCGCATATGGGGAACTGGAGAAATCATACGTAACCGAAATCGTATCGTTTCCAACATTTTCGACTTTTTGGGGAATCAGGCTTTCTTTTGGCGATTCCGCAGTAGCCCACCACTTGATTTTGACTTTGCGGTATTCTGGGAATGCCAATTCAAAAATTGGAAAGCGTCCCCTTTCAGGCGAAAAAACAACTCCCGTACTCCAACCTTCAATTTTTGCCTTTTTATCTCCAGAATAAACAACTCCGTTTAATTGCCGACCATCCAAGGGTTCTATCTGGACGTAAACCTGGTTGAAGAACCAATCCGGCAACGATGTAATCTTAAAGTGTTCTGAGCTTCCTTTAAAAACATACTCCGTATTCAGATTTCCCAAATCCTTATACAGAGTCATTCTGGAATGATAGATTGAATCCACCACGTTATATATTTTATCTACAACCGAATCCTTACGAGACATGCCCTGTATGGACTCACAAGACGATGTCACCGGCGAGGAGTCTACCCACCACTGTATAGGCAACTTTTGTGGTGGACCATAATACTTAATGGTAGGAGCCCCCTCATACACAAAATCTACTTGCTCATAATAGTCATGAAGGCTATGGACGCAATTGCCAACCACAATTCGTCCACTCAATTGTATCGATGGCACAGAATTTAAGCCAAGGACAATTCTGCTGATGCCCCATCCAAAAGGCATGTTGTCAAGGATAATTTCATCGCCATCTTGCAAATTCAAAGTAGACAATTCATTTGGATTAATATGAAGTGACTTTGAAAAAACAGCCTGCGACAACACAAGGCTCATTATCAGGATAAAGAAAATGATGGAGCGCATATCAACAATTAATCGTTGACTATTTGAATTGCCTGTATCGGACAATGCAAGCCAACGACTTCTCCACCTCGATCTTTGTTTACATAGCAAGCCTGGCTACTCAAATGGCTATCACTTTGTAATAATTTATATAACGGATTTACAAAAACGACACTCAAACTTGATCTAGAGGCAAAAGCCGTCTGTATAAGGACTTGGACCGTATTATAATCTTTTTCATCGGAATAGACAACAAAACGAATTGGCAAATTTTTCTGTGTCCCATTTATCATCAGGTTTACAGTCACGTCTTGATCAAAGAAAAACATTGAAGAACCATTCAAAGACGTATTGGTCCCTGGAGAGATTTTAAAAGATGTTATTGAGCATGATTCAGCCGGTATCCCCATATTGGAATTCTGCGAATTTCCCATATTGCACGCGGCTTGATCCAAAACTCTCTGAGCAAAGGCAAAATAGGCTAATACAATTACAAACACCATAATTTTTTTCATATGAAATATCCTTTTAAAATTTTTATATGGCGGATTTTCTCTACTAACACGACCTAGGTTTAATCTTAAGTTCGCTTATAAATATATTCTAAAATCGTTGCTATGTCAAGCCTTTTTCTTGCCCCATTATTCAATTCATCCTAAATTGGGCAGAATTCTTTTTCACAAAAGTGATGCGGATTAGAATAGTAGTAGACCGATTTCATCGCTCTCGCCCGCGAAGGTAGCGACGGTACGCTCAGCTTCTACGTGACTGGCGAACCGGGCAAGAACTTTGAAGACCTCTGCGCCGGCCCCCACGTGCCGAGTACTGGCAAGCTCAAGAATTTCAAGGTGCTCTCGATGTCGGGTGCTTACTGGCATGGCGACCAGAACAGCGACCAGCTGACCCGCGTGTACGGTACCTGCTTTGCCGACAAGGAAGGTCTCGAAACTTATTTGAAGTTCCTCGAAGAAGCCGAAAAGCGCGACCACCGCAAGATTGGTAAGGAAATGGACCTCTACCACATCGAAGACCATTCTCCGGGCATGGTGTTCTGGCACCCGAAGGGCACCAAGATGGTGAACGCCCTCAAGGACTACATCCGCGGAAAGATTGACCGTCGCGGCTACCTCGAAGTGATTACGCCGGAAATCGTGAACAAGACTTTGTGGATCAAGTCCGGCCACGCCGACAAGTACAACGAGAACATGTTCAAGACGCTGGCTGGCGACGTGGAAATGGCCGTGAAGCCGATGAACTGCCCCTGCCACATCCAGATTTTCAACACTGGGCTGCGCAGCTGGCGCGACCTTCCGATGCGTCTTGCCGAATTCGGTAAGTGCCACCGTTACGAACCTGCCGGTACGATGCACGGCCTGATGCGTGTGCGCGGCTTTGTGCAGGACGACGCCCACATCTTCTGTACCGAAGACCAAATTGCAAGCGAAGTGGCTGACTTCTGCGCCCTCGTCAAGGAAATCTACCACGACTTCGGATTCGACGATATCGTGGTGAAGTTCTCCACCCGTCCGGAAAAGCGCGTGGGTTCCGACGAAATTTGGGACAAGGCTGAAGCCGCCCTCGCCGAAGCTACGAAGCTCGCCGGCCTCGACTACATCCTGAACCCGGGTGAAGGTGCCTTCTATGGCCCGAAGCTCGAATTCACGCTGAAGGACAGCCTCGGTCGTGACTGGCAGTGCGGTACGATTCAGGTCGACTTCAACCTCCCGCAGCGCCTTGGTGCCGAGTATGTCGGCAAGGACAACCAGAAGCACATTCCGGTGATGTTGCACCGTGCGGCCGTGGGTTCCATCGAACGCTTCCTCGGCATTTTGATCGAAGAATTCATGGGCGATTTCCCGCTGTGGCTCGCTCCGGTTCAGGCCCGTGTGCTCCCGATTTCCGAGAAGTTCGTTGACTACGCCAAGTCCGTGGAACGCGAGCTCGTGAACGCCGGCGTCCGCGTGGAAGTCGACGAATCCAACGAAAAGCTCGGCTACAAGATCCGCCAGTGCGAATTGCAGAAGGTGCCTTACCTCCTGATTGTGGGAGAGAAGGAAGTTGCTGATGGTGTCGTGTCTGTTCGCCGTCGTAAAGAAGGCGACAAGGGCAGCATGAAGGTTGCCGACTTCCTCAAGATGACGGAAGACGACCGCAAGGTTGTGAGATAATCCTCGCGGCATAAAAGATCCCCACCTAGGTGGCCATGCACACTAAGCACTAAAGTGCTAAGTGCTGTCCGCCCGCCTTCGCGGGGATGACATTTTAGAAAACGCAGACTCAAAAGAGCCTGCGTTTTTTTCATATTCTTCAATCAAGTAAGCGGGCTTACTTTTTCCCGGTCTTCGTTGCAGCGGGCTTCCCTGCCGCAGCCTTCAGTTTCTTGAATTCCGTCTGGGCCTTGCGCATGTCGGCCATGAACGCTTCGTTTGTATGTTTCTCGCTTATGTATTCCGCGTATTCGATTGTTCCGCATTCCATTTTGTCGTCAAACACTTGTGTGGTGACGACTTCGGGATTTTCGGAAAGTTCGTCGCAATAGGTGAACAAGAATCCGACATTCATGTCGAAGGGTCTCGGCTCATAGGCGCACTCGTCGCTGATATTTACGATGGTGATGGTGTCTTTCGTGATGTTGGTGAGAATGTGGATTGCGGGCGAAGTATCGCTGATGTTCAGCACATAAAGCGGACACCCCTCGATTTTATTGTTCATCGCTGCCGCAGCGTGCGGAAAAATCGTCCCTAATGCAGTGATGTCGTTTGCCTCGAACCTGTGCAGCCCTAATGTTCTGAACTCGCTTATGCCCAGTGCTTCGAAGCAGGTGTTCTGCAACGCATCGCAGTAGCCGGAAGTCTCGTTGTAAGCGAGAACGTTTTTGTCAAAAGAATAGTCTGTTATGTCGTATTTTTCAAGGAATGCTTCCAGTGTTTGGATGGAATCGGTTGCATCCGCTTTGTCGGTTTGTGTCCCGTTCTGTGTGTCTTTTGAAACTGTGATTTCCTTGATGCACTTGTCAAATTCATCGAGGCCTTTCGTTTTCATCATGTTTGCGTCCCTGAAATACAGTGGATATTGAAAGTCACGTTCTTCATCGTAGTATCGTAGGCCTTCTGTAGTCTGGTCCTTGCAGTTTTCTTTTGTTGCGTTCACCTGCTGCTCTTCGTAAGAACATTCCTTGTCGCCCGACTTTACGCTGATAGCGACTCTATAATCCAGGGAATCCCTTTCGATGTCCGTAATCTTGAGTTCAAATATTTTTCCACCCAACTTGAATTTTTTCATCGTTTTTGTTTGTTCCAGAACTTCAATGTTCCGTTCTTTTTCCACAGCCTTTATGTAAGATTCCTGTTCGGGAGAAAATAAGGCGCCGAATGACCCGATAGTTGGGTATGCATAATTATTTTCAAGTACGGCATAAAGGTCGGACAGATACATGGAATTCATGTAGTCGTCGTATTCAAAATATGCGGGCTTATATACAATCTCTTCCTGGAATTTGTTTTCGGAAATTGTCAAAACAAATTCGTCATATTGTTCCCTAAAGTCGCGGTCCTCTTGGGACTGGCAATATACTTCATCCTGATATTTAGAACAACCAATGTTAATCCATTTACCATAAATCTTATCGGTGGAACCGCCAAGATAGTAATGCGGATCATACGTATTGCCGTAGAAGAAAACGATTAGCGTGTCACCGTGAATCTCGTAGGTTGTCGGATTTGAATCTTGATACGCTTTGTAAGAGACTTCACCCCAATTAAAAGAACCTTGTTCCAAAATGCAATATTCTTCGGTGTGAGCGTCTTCGTTTACAAAGATTCTATGGTTTTCTTTGTCTATGGACACATGCTGGTATCCGGCTATTTCTTGATTTTCCGACGGACTTGTGCTGTTGTCGTCAGAGCAGGCGAAAATGAACAATGCTGAAGCCAAAAGATAAAAGTAGCGATTCATGTCAATCCTTCTTTTTGTTTTTCTGAAATATAACAACTTACTCAAATTGTGTCGTGACGTTCAGCGAGCCGCCGCGACCATACTGGTCCATGTAAAGCAGTTTCCATTGGAATGGGGTTTCTGGAACTTTGTCCGAAATATTGATAAGGCGGAAGGAGTATTCCTTTTCTAGGTCGGGAACTTGCCATCCGTGGCAGTAGCCCGCTATTGGGTCTGCTTCGTAAGAAAACGAAACGACCCCGCAGCCAAAGTTGTTGATTGCAGCCGTGTATTTGGGGTCAACGTAGGCGTAATACGGATAATCGGCGTAGTCCTCTTCGCTATAAAGTTCTTCGCGGTGTTCCCTTAACCATGCGGTATCCGAAACGCTCTTTTCAACAGTGTTGAAATCTTCCTTGGAAAATAGCATGGTATAGGATTCGGTTGAGATTTGTCGTTTGTCGATATCCGCACCGTCGCGGTAAAGAATGATTCCTTCGGGAAGTCCTTCTGCCTGTAACTGGTAGTGCCCTACAAAGCGCTCTAATGTCGTGCAGGTCTTTGCGGATAAAACGGCGAGGCGGCTTAATGCGTCGGCGGTATCAAATTCCGGGATGTTGGCGTAGGGAATGAATTCCGTGAGTGCACTGTCACCCAGATTGATATCGATAAGTTGAGTTTTTTCAGTGCTTGCGTGAAAATAGATGCCGAGTTTTTCATGGTCTTTGTAACTTGCCGGATAGGAGGTATTATTAATCTTTATGCGTCCGCCAATATCCTCTATGCAACTCCGCTGCTCGCATTCAAACGAACCGTCCGCTTTAACGGTGCATTCTCCCGTGGCAAAGAATCCCGTATCGAGCGTTCCTTCGGGTGTCGGGTATAAAAGTCGATATACCATTTCGCGTGTCGAGTCTATCGTTTCTTCTCGCGATAGGCTGTAACTGCTTGACGAGCGGGGAACAGGTGTGAAAAGCGATGAAGACGAAAGCGGGTCACTAGAAGATGAAATGCTTGAATCTATAACGACAGAATCAACAAATCTAAACGGAGTTTCCGCACACATGAAAGTCATTACACTCGGAGGCGGTGGATTGCACACGCCCTTATTTGTATATGTGGAATCTCCATTTCGTATGTTTATGGTATCTCCAAGACTATTGATCGAAATGATTCTTTCGATAGTCCATTCCCCGGAGCAGCATCCGCTTATATCGTATTCTTCTTTTTGCGGTTCCGACGACGAATCGCTACAGGCCAGAAGCCACAGAGAAACGGCTATCAGGTAAATTAGGCTCTTATTCATAAAACGTCATCCTCTTCAAGGTTGTCGCATGCGGCAGCCTTTTCATTGATTTCCTCAAGCCTACTTTGAATGATGCTCCTCTCGTATTGGTCGTTTTCCAAGATGGCCTCGATGTATTTGTCGCCGACAACGACGCTACCAGATTCGCATTCGGTAAGATTGTATTTTTTTAAGTAGGCTTCGTAACGGGCTTTATGTTCCTCGATGAAAACCGAGTCCTCGTGGGTAGATGGTTCGAAAGCCTCTATTTCCAAGACATCATAGCATGGTGAAACCCCGTAGTCCGGCATGAATTCAAGCTCGATTAAGTCTTTGTAGCAGGATTTCTTTATGCTTGAAAATAGGGAACTTTGCGGTGCGTTAAGAAGGGAATCAATTTTTTCTTGAGCAATACTCGAGGCCCATTGTCGGTTGTAGTAATATGCGTTGAAATCTTCGATAGTTTCGCAGAAACTGTATGCCGAAATGCACTTTCCCCTTAATCCGGTCGTATCGGGTTGCGATATTTTAGACAATTCCTGTTCTATGTCGATAAACGGCGTTGGTTCCGTCGGCGAGTCTTTCGGGGCGCTTGCCGTATCGTTATCGCATCCGAACCATAGAAACGCGGTAGAAGAAAGGAATATTTTTCCCAGAATTTTACGCAGCCTTATGTTCATGGCTATAAATATAATATTGTAAATCTAGTCCTTTACGCAGCGGACTGATAATCCGTCGTTTTCGTTGTCGCTACAGACGCTTACCATTCCTTCGGAACCGTCGCCAACATGAATCATTTTAGGACAATTATGATTGAGTTCGTCTATTGTGGATGTCCAAAAGAAAGCTAAAAGGCCCGGCTCAAGAAAATTTTGGAATTCTGCTTGATAGTTCCCTGCGGGCAAAATTGCGAACCCGTATTCGTCTTTTGCATTTCCCCAACCCTCAACGCCATAAGCGTAAAACGCCGAATAGCCACCATTCCCCTTTGTGGGCCACTCATCAACTGAAGGCAAGTGCCAATCGGGTGGGCAGGCTATCTTTGCGGCGGCGAGTGTGTATAGACGACCGTACTTACCGCAGTTTTCGCCTTTGTTTCCGTTGCACCAACTTTGGACACCATCTTCAATTTCAAAGTTGAGATTTTCGGCCATCCAGGTCTGTTCGCCGAGTTGAATCGTCTTGTAAACTTGTCCGTCTCGGGCATCTGTCAGTTCAGGGCCTTCGTCTGCTTTTTTTACTTTTTTCGAAGGTCCTGGAGCGGGGCCGGGGTCAATTTCGTAGATTTTTCCGCTGAACTTGAAATACCTGATGTCCTTGTTTTCGGGGGCAATATCGAACCAGTGGTCGCTATAGCACGTATATGCCGATTCCACACGGTCGGGGCCATATTCGATTTCCAAGGTGTCGCCTGAACGTTTTGTCAGGAGATCCGCCTCGACATAGCAGAGGTCCATCACTTTCAAGACGAATACCTGGTAATTTCCGTTGCCGTCGTTAAGGATATACGCTTTGGGTAAACCATTGGAAGAGTTTTCTGCGATGGTTGCTGCTTTGGCGGCTCGCTTTGCCAAAGAGGGTGAATCTCCCAAGCCGGCGAGACAAGAGCCTAACTTCAGTCCATTTTTCGTATCCGAGGCGAACGATTCTGATGCCAGGCCGCCGTCATCCGGTGCCGAAATCTCGCCGGGGTTTCCCGCCATCGTGTTTTCGATTTCAGTGGTTCCCGCTTCGTTCGGCTTTTCGGTGCATGCCCAGAACAAAGTTGTCGATAATGCGATTAGGAGTTTTGTCGTGTTCATTTGCGTCTCCTTTTATCCGAGGTGGTCGCCTTGTCTGTAAGGGGGAACACCTGCAAATTCATTTGATAGACCTGATCAATATCTCGGCATTCGTTTGCGATGTCAATAATCTTTTTGCGAAAGATGTCAATTTCCTTGGTAATGCGGTCGTAAACAGATTTGTTTATCCCCATGGTGATTCCTGAAAAATTGCGCTCTTCCACGGAATCCTTGGTAATGGACTGAACCGCCAATTCGGACATTTTTCGGTTCATCGTGCGGATTACCAGGGGAATCGTTTCCTTGGAACCCTTGACGGCTTTTTGTGTTTGCTCGTAAGTTCCATCGTCGTTCTTTTTGAGCAAATCCGCCTTGACAAGAAATTGGAGAATGTCGCGGACTTGTGCAGCCGTAATTTCATGTTTTACTTTAGACGCAATTTCTCCAAATGAAGCGTTTGGCATAAGGGGGGCGAGTTCGTGAATAATCGGGTAGGCTGGATTTTCGTAATAGCGGAAGGCGTCTGCATCGACGATGCGAATCTTGTTCATTTGCGCTTCGCGTTCGAGTTCCCGGAGAGCCGATTCTTTTTCGCTGTCGCTTTTAGCGTTTCCGAATTTCACAAGCAAGGTAAAATAGGTGTAGTCAAAACCTTCGAGTCCCATGGCTCGTGCCGCTTTTGCTATGCCCGGCTTACTGAGACTCGTTTTCCCATCGCTGACCAGTTTCAAGTATGCCGGAGAAGCGAATCCGGCGAGACTTGCAAATTTTCGCCAAGTGAAATACGAACTTCTCTTGCGCTCGGCATAGAAATCTCGCATATACTCACGGTAATCCTGATATTCGGTAATAGGCCTCATATTCTTAAAAATAAAACAAAAATATCGAATACACAATAAAAACGGCGTTTTTTTACAAATTTTTCATCTGAATTTAAAATATGATACAAATACGTTTCATAAAAAGTCCGACAGCAATAAACGTGATTTTGTGAGGTTCTGTCATGCCGCCGCCAAATTAGGTATATTTCTGAGAGTGGATCTTCGGAGGCTATTTTGATGAAAAGTCCTTTTGATAAAACCCTATTTCTGCTATGTATGGTTGCTGTTCTGGCGGCATGTTCGGCGGAATCTAGTAGTGCAGATGCAAAGAGTGTCGAAGAAGGTGACGATTATGTGTTAAAGCATGTTCAAATGTATCGCATCCTTGGGCCACAGGGGGATACTTCTGTGTGGAACGCGTCTAATTGCCATGTCGGTGATTCGACTTTCTCGTGTACCCAAGTGACAAATGTGGATTGCTACATTTTTCATACGTCCTATATAGAGATTTCTTATGATTCTAATAAAGTTGAAATTCCTTGTTTACAAAAAGATACTTTATATGATACGACTGTTGCGGATTTGAATTTTGGGCCGAATGCGCGAATGGACTACATACCCTATGCAAAAATTTCAGAATTCAATCGCGATTCCGTAAAGAGTCTTTTCTCGGAATTGTCAGGGGAAACTTGCAAGTTGCTGGTTAGTTATTCGTCGAATTATTTTCTTGAAGCGGTAGGGCTTCCCGACAGTTTAACCTTGTTGAAAACAGATGAATACAGGCTTGGAACATACCGCTCGGATTACAGCCAAATTATTGGCTTGCTTGCATACCGGGACTCCACGGGAACCGAGAAATGTGGGATTTCAAAAGCTGAAACGCGTATTACTTATGATCGGGGGGCCTGCTTCTATTATAGTTTGCCTAATGAACCCAAACGAATACAATATGTTCTATACAACAATACGTCAAAGCCTTTTCGCGATACGACTATTTCTTGGAAGTTGGTGTATCGCGACGAATATGGCCGTGGCGATACACTTGACATGACAACGAAATTTAAATGATTTGATAAAAAAGTCGTTTATGAAATGTCTGTCGCTTCCTGTTTCCGTAATCCTTTTGCTTGCAGGTCTAGCTTTTGCCCATGAAAGCAACCACCGGGGCAACCGCAGTATTTGCGGATTGTCTTCAGTCTGGTCCTATGACACCGATGAAGAAACTCAGAAAAAGATGGCTCAATCCCAAAAGCGAGAAGACAGTTTTGTCAAGTATGCAAAAAAGTTCTACCCAAGAACAAAGGCTAGGCTGAATGCAGTGCAAGACTCGTCGCAGAACGCACCAGTTTTTGGCTCTATCGTCAAGAAAAAGATTCTTGACAAGGACATCGAAGATGTTTTTCCAGAATATTCCGAGTCGTTTGCGAAATGGTGCAATGATAAAAAACAGGAATATAAAGCGAATGTCGCCAAGGCATCGTTAGAGACGCAGGAAACTTTTGAAGATTATAACGAAATTTCTACAGGATTCGGTTCACAATGTTTTCTGCTGCATATGGTGATTGACGTTAAACAGAAATATGATGTCGAAACGAAAAAATGGATTGCTCCATCACCTGAAGAAAAACGCAAGACATTTTTTAAGTTCCTTTATCGGGGAGCGTCGACGGAAATCGATTCTGCGAAATCAGATTCTGCCGTTGCATTATTTGAAAAGGATTTTTTCCTTCCAGGGCCTACAGGAAACCGCATTTTCTTTGATGACGGCTGGACTCCCGTGCTTACGAAGAAGGAATTATTGTCCGTCAGCGACTCATTTGGGGATTCTTTGGCGTTTGTCCCTTTTCAGGTTGGCGGCCCGCTTCCTATAAATAAAAATTTGAGCCTGAAAAAGAAAATTTTAACCCATTTGGAAAATGGTGAATTTGATTCTATTCCGCCGCTGATAGACGAAAGCATGCACTATGCCGATACGGTGCATTTTCTTTTGTATAGACAGCTGTATTCCGAAAAGGAGTATTACGGCCTTTCGTTCTTGACTCGCCGATTCGATATGATTCTGAATAGAGACCGTAGCCGTTATTACCGCCCTGAAACGGTGGTTATGCATCGCCCATTAAGTAAAATCGATAAATGGATTTACGAAAATCTTGACAAGCATATCGACCAGACCCGTCTGGATTCGGTGCTTATCATTGCCAACTACAGCCGCCGTGAAGACTATATTATTCACGAACAATACGAAAGATTCAAGGAACGGCACTTGCCTGACCGTTCGGGTGTTGTCAGGTACGTAAGGGATAACGATGTGAAAGCAGTGGAATATGAAGTAAAGTTACCCAAGAACAAGAGGTGATAAGGGCAGGAAATAAGTTATTTTTATAATATGAAGCATCTGCCTGTAGTTCGAATATTTCTTCTAGCGGTCCTGTTGTTCCTTGTTGGATGCAATGATTCAGCATCCGGTTCGGCGGAAGAGAAAAAACCAACGCTATATACTTCGGTGGTTCTTGGAAAGTGTGCGGACGCTTCCTCATCCAGTTCGTCGGATATTGAGAAGATGATTTCGTCGCTAATTGTTGGTTATGATGAACATTCAGCTGTTTATTTAGGCGATTGCAGAGGTTGCTTTGACTTGACTCTTTACGCTTTAGATTATTGTGACGTTTCCGCTGATGTAGCTTTAGATTTTGTAGATGATACTCTGTTTATTTCTTATGTAAATGTGCAAGAGGCTTCCAAGTGCACCTGTTATTCCTCCCATGATTTCAAGGTTCCATCAGTGAATTATAGGTATGTCAAATTTAATGAACAAGTTTTTAATGTTGTTGCATCGAACATAAGGGTTGTCTGCTCAAATAAAGGGGAATATAAAGAAGATTATTGCGTCGAGAAAGGCCCGACGCATTTATAGCCCCTAATGTTGAAGTGCAGAAACGGGTTTTGTCAAGCCAAAACATTTTTTCCTGGTTTCGCTAGATGAAATAGTAGCCGAGTGCTACGCTAAATGACAATAGATGCACGCTGATGTCATCATATCGCTCGTTTATTTCGCTTGCATCCAAGACAGTTGTTAAACCGAATAACGTTTGCAAACCCAATTCGAAGCGGTTGCCGAGTATGATTCCTGTTCCTGCAGTGAGTTGTATGTCGCAAAAGGAAAGACCCGCGCCATCCCACTTTGTTCCGAAGCCATAGGCGCTGCCTTTGGTCCAATAATGACCCTCCTTTGCGTCTATGATGAACGCGAAGGTTAATCCTGCATCAAAGTAAAATGGACTTTGAGTTTGGAAATGAGCAAGAACGGGGATTCCTAAACTGACCGTTTCGTATCTTACATAGGTATCGCGGTCAAGGCGTTCGTCTGTGAACCCAACATCGTTCTTGAGTAAGCGAACATTGTATGTTAGCCCTGTGCGAAGTGCCGGCAAATCCTGAAAATTAAAGATGGTGTTGACTGCGAGCAGAAAACCTGGTCCATTGAAATCCTTGGAATCCATCAGATTTCCCTCTTTACCGATCAAAAAATCGTAGGAAAGGCCAATGCTAGTACCGAGCCTGAAAAAACGATTAGATGCGTCGCTGGCATGACAAAAAGCGGCCAAGACTGTTATGATCAACGCTAATTTTATCGATATACATTTTTTCATTTCCGCTGAAAATATAATTTCTTCAAAAGAATCAATTTAAGCATGAAGATGTTTTGCGTTAGGGATAGTGACCCCTTGGGGCGGCGCTGTGGTGCCGTTGCAAGAGCCGCGCGGGCGTGCCGCAGGTGCGCACGGGTGGCCTTGCAATATAGCCCGACCGCACATATATGTGCGGGAACGCCCATAAGACCAACATACGAAGTGGCCGACTTCTGCGTCCTCGTGAAGGAAAGCGTGCAAGCCGAGTGTCGCGACAAAATGCTTGCGCTACGCTATTTTGGCATGGCCGAGGCGCAGCCGCGGACGCCAAAGGCGTCAAAAGCTCGGCTACAAGATCCGCCAGTGCGAACTCCAGAAGGTGCCGTACCTCCTCATCGTCGGTGACAACCGCCCAAGGCGAGAGCAGCGGACAAACTTGTTTGTCCATTGCCGAGCCGCTGCGGTTGGGACTCCGTAGGAGTCCAAAAGGAAGTTGCCGACGGCGTTGTCTCTGTTCGCCGCCGCAAGGAAGGGGACAAGGGCTCTATGACCGTTGCCGACTTCCTCAAGATGACCGAAGACGACCGCAAGGTTGTGAGATAATCACGAAGCAATCCATAATAGTTAAAACATCCGTCCTTATTAGGCGGATGTTTTTTTTCGAAATATCCCCATCCGTCCGTCCTTTTGCAAAATAGGGCTTGACTTTTATAGATTATGTATATATATTATATATATGATATTCGAATGGGATGAGAATAAAGCAAAAATCAATTTCGCCAAGCACAACGTGACTTTTGAAGAAGCTCAGACTGTATTCTATGACGAAGAAGCTCTTTTGATTGCCGATGAAAAGCACTCTGATGACGAAGATAGATTTATCTTATTGGGAGTCTCGAATATGATGAAAACTCTTTTGGTTTGCTATTGTGAGCGAGATGACAATGGGGACGAAATTATTCGTATCATTTCATCGCGAAAGGCAAATAAGAAAGAATCAGAACAGTACTGGAAAAGGAGGTCGCCATGAAGAAGAACTACGATTTCAGCAAAGCAGTCAAGAACCCCTATGCAAAGAAACTTAAAAAGACAATTTGCATCAACATAAGCGAATCGGTCATCGCCTATTTCAAGTCTCTCTCTGAAAAGACCGATATTCCGTATCAGGTATTAATCAATATGTTCCTCGCACAGGCGAAAGCTGAAAAGATGGAACCAAGGTTTATCCCGAAACCCCGTAAAAAGCAGGTTGCCTAATATGTCATGCCCGCTATACGAGACTTGGCAACTTGTTGCCATAGTAGAGTCATCCTCTTTGGGGAGAAGGCGGGTATCTCCATAAAATTTCAAACGCAGACTCAAAAGAGCCTGCGTTTTTTCGTTTTTTAGTTGCGCGATAAATCAAGCCAGTTCGTTTACGTGGTCAAGCACGAGTTTCTGAGCGGCCGCATTGTAGAGCACGGCCTCGTATTCCTCGCCGTTCTTGCCAATGCGCTTGTCCACGAGAATCCCCGCGGCAAGGCCCTGTTCCGTAGGCGAGAACGAGACCTTCCCCACGACGCTCTTGCGTTCCTCGAGCAAACCCTGCGCCACAAACCAGTCACGAATCTTCTTGAAATACAGTTGCTCGATGTTCGAACCCTCGGGGAGCAGCGCATTCAGGCGGCGCGCAATCTCGCTGACCGGCAGGGGCGATTCATCGACGGCGAAGTTCCCGATTTGCTCCTCCGTAAGGTGGAACTTTTCCTTACCCGCACGTTCTACCCGCGCACCCGCAAATTCGTTGCGACCGCCGGCAGCATTCGCAATGCCCGAAGCCTCGCGGGCGGCCCTTTCCGCATTGCGCCTAGCCAAGCGTGCATTCGCCTGCGCCACCGCCTTCTGGATGTTTTCAATCACGAACTTCTGTGCATCCACGTTGCACTTGGTGTAAATCGAGAAATGCCCGCGGATGTCGGCCTCGGCCCGCACAAAGCCCTTCTCCTCGCCCTGCGGGGTCGGGAGGTTGGTTTCCTTGCCGGCGACGCCCTCCTGCTTCTGGAGGTAGCCTTCCTGCGTTAGCACTTCGGCCACGTCGGCATACATGAGGGGCATCATGCCGCTACCCTCGGGAATGAGCGCGTTCACCCGGCGCACGATGCCCGAAAGCGAGAGCGGTTCTTCCGAGAATTCAAACTTCGCAAGAGTCTCTTCCGTTAGGGCCAGTTCCTGGTTCGCCTGTTCCCGCTTGCGCTTGGGCGTCAGGGGCTTTTCCGCCTTCGCGGCCTTCGGTTTAGGACAAACTATCTGCTGCAGGTAATCCGCAACGTACAGGAGACACTTGCTGATTCGTTCCTGCCGGCAAGTATCATTTTCGGGCAGGGTTTCCTCGGTGAGCGGGTTCACCCCGCAGGCGAGTTTACGCAAGTACATTTCGGCACGTTCCAGTATCTTCGATTCTGCAGCCATTTCCGTTTTCCTTTCTATTTTAGCATTCCTATTTGGCGGTACTACATATTCCGCACATTTTGCCTATGGGACAATATACATCTTTTGCAGGCAAAATAAGGGCTTTTTGGGTAAACCTTTGTAATTTTTGGGCTTTATCGGACACGCCCGTAAACAAAATAGGCCCTTGTTTTCAAGAGAAAACACTTTTGTAACCGCCGGATATACCCCGCAGGCGTTTCGCAATTTAAATTTCTAGACAAACAAAGGGAAGGTTTCAATGAACATGAAAAAGATTCTCCTCATTTCGGCTGTCGCGGCACCCGCGATTTTTGCCGCAACGGCATACCAGAACCAGGTCGGATTCATGACCAACGGTCTAAAGCAGATTGCAGTGGTCGATGCCGCCGGCAAGGATGTCGTATTCAAAGACAAGGACGGCAATGCGGCCCTCACGGTGAAGGCTCCAGAAGCCTCCATGTGGAAGCCCGCCAACGAGGAAGCATCGCTCGTGGACTTTTCCGAACTCAAGACGCCGGGCACCTACCAGGCATATGTGGGCGACGAGGCCGTGGGCCACCCCATCGTGATTGCCGACAACGCGCTCGAAGACGTGACGAAGGCTTCCATCAAGTTCTTCTACTTCCAGCGTTCCTCCACCGCACTCGAAGAGGAATACGCGGGCAAGTACGCACGTGCCATGGGCACCCCGGATACTGCAGTCATGTACCACGAATCCACCGGCAAGGAAGACCTCACCGGCACATTCAACGGAGCGAAGGGCTGGTACGATGCGGGCGACTACGGCAAGTACGTCGTGAACTCGGGCATTTCGACCTACACCCTTCTGCAGCTCTACCAGCAGAACAAGGCATACTTCGACACGCTCAACCTGAACATTCCCGAAAGCAAGAACAACGTGCCCGACCTTCTCGACGAAATCCGCTGGAACATCGAATGGATGCTCACCATGCAGGATGACGACGGTGGCGTATTCCACAAGCTCACGACCAAGCAGTTCGCCGGAATGGTTCTCCCCGAAAAGTCCACCAAGCAGCGCTACGCCATCGGCAAGAGCGTGACCGCCACCTGGGACTTTGTGGGTGTAACGGCACTCGCTGCCGACATTTACAAGAAGTACGACAAGGAATTCGCCGAAAAGTGCGCCAAGGCCGCCGCCGATGCCCGCTGGTGGGCCCGCAACAACCCGTACGCCTTCTTCACGCAGCCGAGCGACGTGGGAACGGGTTCCTACACCGATGGCAACGCGGTTGACGAACAGATCTGGGGCGCGACGGAACTCTACCGCATTTCCCAGAAGCCGGAATTCCTCGAAGACATGCACCAGTTCCTGCTCACCAAGACTCGCCGCAAACTCCAGGGATGGCAGACCGTGTACGCTCTCGCAGCATTCACCATCGCCACCAACCCGCAGATTTTCGACGAAGTTGACGTGGACTCCGCAAAGATTCTCATTTTCACCCTCGCCGACAGCTACATCGAGCAGATGAACAACGGCTACGGCCTCGCCATCGACAACAGCGACTTCTATTGGGGTTCCAACAGCGTCGTCGCGAACAAGGGCATGGTGCTCATTCACGCCTACATCCTGACCAAGGAACAGAAGTACCTCGATGCAGCACAGGGAATCCTCGACTACCTCCTGGGACGCAACCCGCTCGACCTTTCTTACCTTACGGGCTGGGGCGTGAACCAGGTCATGAAGCCTCACCACCGTCCGAGCCAGGGCGACACGGTTGAAGCTCCCGTGCCGGGAATGCTTGTGGGTGGCCCGAACTCCTCTGCCGACGACTGCGCCAAGAAGCTCATCGACAAGGATGCCCCGGCAAAGTCCTACTACGACAATTCCTGCAGCTACGCCACCAACGAAGTCGCCATCAACTGGAACGCGCCGTTTGCCTACCTGGCCGGTTCGCTCCAGGCGATTACCGCCACGGGCAAGGTCTACGAAATCGGTTCCGACACTCCGGAAAAATACGATGTCGACAAGATTCCCTTCGTGAAGGCAAACTTCAGCAAGCAGGCCGAAGGCAACCGCCTCGTGTTCAAGAACGGAGCGGTCCAGGTCGAACGAAAGATGCGCGACGGCACTGTCCGCTACTTCAACCTGCGCGGCAAGAACCTCAAGTAAGTTTTCATAATCCTCCTCCAAAAAAGGCGGCCCGAAAGGGTCGCTTTTTGTTGAACTCAACCTTGTCACTGCACCGAAGGTGCCCATGCAAATTACAGGAGGAGCTGATCCAGCTGGTTCACGATGGCGGGCTTTCCTTCCGCGTTTTCGAGCACACGCACGCACTTGCCCGGGAAAAGCGATTCGTCGCATACCCCGCGCTGGTTCTGAATGCGGAGCCGCGCATCTTCCTCGCTAAGCCCGCGGGCAATCAGCCTGCGAAGCCGCACGTCCTCCGGAGCCTTCACAATCCAGATTTCATCGAGCATCGCGACTATCTCGGGTGTACGCGAAAAGAGGGCGGCCTCCACGAACTTCACGCCCGAACCACCCGGAATTTCGCTCATGAGGAAATCCCCCACGGACTTCGTCAGGTAAGGGTACACCAGGTTCTCGAGCCGTTCGCGGGCGCTATCATCCTTGAATATCAGGCGAGCAAGGTACTTGCGGTCGACACCTTCCGGCGTAAGGCTCTCCGCGCCAAACGCCTGCGCAATGGAAGCCCGCAGGGGAGCGCTCGTGCGGTACAGTTCATGCACCTGCCTGTCGGCATCGAGCACCATATAGCCACGTTCCCGCAGGAGCGAGCCCACAAAGGACTTGCCCGACCCGATGGAACCCGTGATGCCGATTTTCTTCATAAAAGACATTATAGAAAAATACGACAAAGGAGGGCTCAAGCGATGGCCTGCGGGCTTGCCCCTACCCCTTGCCGAGCGATATAAGGCAAAGACCCGCGACTATCCCGAGCAGGGCCAGGAACTTGAGCTTGCTCTTGCGTTCGCGGAAAATCAAGATACCCGCGATAAAACTGATGAACACGCTCGACCTGCGAAGCACCGTGATGATGGAAATCAGCGCATCGGGATTCCCCACCGCAAGGAAATAGCAACGGTCTGCGATAATCAGGAGCGCCGCCACAGCAAGGAAACTCCACCGGAACTTGAACGGGGTCGTCTTCTTGCGGGTCGGGTACCACGTGAACGCTGTCGTGATGAACTGCACCGCGAGCATATAAATGCTGAACCACACCTGCACCGTCAGGGGTTCAAAGTTCATGCGCTGCAATATGAATTTGTCATAAATGCCGCTGCAGCTGGCAAGAAGCGTGCCCAGGAGCATCGAAATCACCCAGCCGTTGCTGAAAAAGTGCCCCATCTCCTTCCTGCCCGCGAGACTCAGCCCGATGTACGAGCACACGCAGACGGCAATCCCCACCCACTGGAGCGGGAAGGGGCGTTCCCCCATAAACCCGACTGCAATCATGATGGTAAAGAGCGGGGCGAGCGCGCGTATCGTGGTCGAAATACTGAGCGGCATGTGCGCGATGGCATTGTAGGTAAACAGCCAGCTGAGCCCCACGATGACGGCCTTCGCCATCAGCAACAGGTGGTCGTGGAACGACAGGGGTTCGCAGTGCCCCAGGAACAGGACCGGGAGCATAAAGAGGGCATAGAAGGCGCTGCACAGGCAAAGGACCGGACGTACAGCGTTGTCCTGCACCGACTTTTTCTTGGCCAAATCGTAAAAACCAAGAAACACTGCAGACGCAAAAGCCAGAAACAACCATGACATAGCGCACACAATTTAGAAAATGCCTTGCCAAACTGCACGACAATACTATTTTTTTCAAAAGCAACATTAACAAAAGGAGCCCACATGGGTATCAAAGGTAAAGCATCGTCCCTTCTCGAAGAGTTCAAGGCCTTCGCGTTCAAGGGCAACATCGTCGACATGGCCATCGGTGTTATCATCGGCGGCGCATTCGGTAAAATCGTCACCTCCTTCGTGAACGACATCGTGATGCCGAGCGTCACTGCCATCATCGCTATGGCCGGTGGCAAGGACGCGGGCGAAGGCCTCAAGGCTCTCGCCTACACCACCGCTAACGGCGTGACCATCCCGTACGGCAACTTCATCGGCGGCATCGTCGACTTCCTCATCGTCGCCATCGTGGTGTTCTTCGTGATGAAGAAGTTCCTCGGATTCATGCAGAACATGCGCAAGAAGGAAGAAGCCCCGGCCGCTCCTCCGGCTCCTCCTGAGCCGAGCGCCGAAGAAAAGCTCCTCACCGAAATCCGCGACCTGCTGAAGAAATGACGCGTAGCGTCATCCTGAGCGCGTAAGCGCGAAGGATCCGGTTATGGATTTTGTCATCCCCGTCTTTACGCGGGGATTTTTCTTAGGGAGGGCGAAGCCCGCCCTAGTCGCTTAGGCTTATTTCCGCATCCGCCATAAACGGCAGTTCCTCGACCTGCGGAGTGGCGATGAGCACCTGGCAGTCCTTCTCGCGGATGAGCGATGCGACCGCCCCGCGGCGATCCACGTCAAGTTCGGCGAATATATCGTCAAGCAGGAGCACCGGTTTTGTGAGGTAGCGGGCAGCCACATCCACCGCAGCAAAGCGCATGGCGATCGCCGCGGAACGGCACTGCCCCTGCGAGCCCACGGAACGCATCTCGTAGCCCGATGCACAAAGCGCGAGGTCGTCCTTATGCGGGCCCGACATCGTGATTCCCTGCAACTTTTCGATAAACTCGAGGCCCGCGAGTTTTTCCGCGAAGGCGTTCTTCAGCATTTCTTCGCTCACGGGAGCGTCGCTCGCACTGCCGCTACCCGCAACACATGCGTCATTCGGGTTGCTGCCAGCGCCGTTTTGACCTGCGCCGTTTTCGCCAGCATCGCATCCCTCCGGAACATACTGCGGGCTACTTTCGGCAGCAACCGCCTCCAGCTCATTCTCGTCCATGAACACCGCCGCATCCAGCGCGTCCAAATCCTTCAAGATGGAGCTCTTGTAATTGCAGGTAATGGTATCCACCCCACCCGAGAGCCGCCTGTAGTATCCGGTGATTATCGGGGAAATCTCGTTCGAGAGGCTAATGCGCGCCGCCCAGAGCTTCGCCCCGAGCGCAACAAGCTGGTCCGTAAGCACGTGGAACAAGTCCTCGCCGCCGAGCGCCGCGCCATCCTTCTTGAACTGCCTAAGCCACTGGTTACGCTGCTGCAATACGCGCCTGTAGTCGCGCAGCACCTTCGCGTTCGATGCCGACCTAAAGCACAGAATCTCGTCGAGCCAGCGCCGGCGTATTTCAGGTGCACCGCGCAGCAGTTCTATGTCAGAAGGCTGCATAATCACCGCAGGCGCCTTCCCGAAAAAATGCGAAACCGCGCGCAACGGCTCGCCGTTTTCCTTCACGATGTTCTTGTAGCGCCCGACCTGCACAGCACGCGCAAGTTCACGCCCGTCGTACTCGAACGCGCCCCGCAGAATCATCTCGTTCGCATTCCAGGCAATAAGTTCCTTCAGGTCATGTGCCCGAAACGAGAACCCCTGCGCCAGCAGGTGCACTGCCTCCAGCACCGTAGTCTTTCCGCACCCGTTCTTTCCGTGAATCACGTTGATTCCGGGTACAAAGCGGTATTCCCGCCCGTCAAGACTGCGGACGTGCGCTAGCGACAGCGAACTTATCACGGGATAAAGCCCCTCACACCAAGGCTCAGCGGGTTCCATAGCCCAGCGCTGGATTCATACGTCAGGGCATAGTTCACGTCGAACAGGTAACGTTTCTTGCCTATGCGTATGTTGAACTTGTATCCCAGGCCAATCATCGCATCCAGGTCGTCCATGCCTATACGCACCGTCCCGTCGGGAATAATCTCGCACTCGAATCCTACGCGGCCCGTCCACACGTGATGTTGCGGGTCAAACACGAGCAAGGTATCCGCCACCTGGTAGTCGAGCGCTTCCATCCAGGCATATACGGGCTTGCCCAGCACCTTCGAGCGGTAGCCGAGCCCCACCTGCAACACCTTCGGGCGTACGCCTTCCGTAGAGGCTATGCTGTTGTCCGTACTCGGGCTGCGAGACCAGCGGGCCGAAAGGTTCCTGCCGAAACTGATGTTCCTGATGACAACCGACGTGGACCACTTTTCGTTCCACTGCCTGAGCCAACCCAGGTTTATCGCCACCGGGCTCGTGAAGCCGTCCACCATCTCGATGCCATCGTAGTATTCGGCGACATCCATGTTGTCGTAGCCCAGCGAGAGCGATATACCGAAGGCATCGCGGCGAGTCGCGCGGTAAGAGAACCCGAGATACATCATCGTGAAAAACGGGGTCGCCGTACCGAGAGTCTGGTCGTCGTCATCAATCACGTCGAAGTTTATATCGCCGCGGTAGAGCATCGCGAACCCCACGCCCATGCGGTTTCCAACCGGCGTTTCGAGCCCGAGGGAACCGCCCATGCGGTCAAGACTCCTGCGTTCGGCATTGAGCGTGTAGTTGAAGTTCTGGCGGAACCCGAGAATAGCGGGGTTCCAGTAGGCACCGGGCATAGAGGCCGTATCCGCAGAGCCCGTATTGCCGCGCCCGAGTTCGCGCGCACCCGCGCCCATGCGTTCCACAAAGCCGTCAAAGCCACCGAGGGCAGCCTTCTTGTCAACAACGCCCGCAAATGCAGATGAAGCCAACAGCAATCCAACAAGGAGAGCATGCAGGAAGGAGATTGCCACGGACCTGCTGCGCAGGTCCTCGCAATGACAATTCCGAATCTCAAGTCTCGAAATCATCGGGTACCCCCTAGCGTCATGACCTTGCCCCAGCCCACATGGCCGTGGTTATCCTTCACGCGCACGTAGTACACGCCCATCGCGCAGGGGTTCCCGTAATCGTCAAGCCCGTCCCAAACGTCTTCCTTCGCGTTCGTGGAGCGCGAGGCATCCGCAAAGCGCGGGGCGGATTTCACAATCTTGCGCACCTTCTTCATGTCGTAACTGAACACCTCGATGGTAATCTTCGAATCCTTGCTTACCTTGTACGAAACAAGCGATTCGCTACCCGCAGTTATCACCGAAGGCACCATGCGCACCGTTCCCAGGTTCCCGCTCAGTTTCGCGCGGTTCAGTATCGGCGTCCAGGTTCGCCCCGTATCCGCCGAAACAGATATGCCGTTGCCGTAGGTGGCAACCGCAAGCCCTGTCGTATTCTTCTCGAGCGGGAAAGCGGCTATATCGCAAATCATCACGTCGCGGTCGGTCACACCCATCTCGAAACCGAAAAGCCACTGGCTTTCTTCTTCGTCGCTTTCATAGGCTCGCACCCCGAGCGAATCGACCCGCAAGAGCCCGGTCACGGAGCCGCCCACAGTCCGTACCGCAACAAGCGCCTGTTTCCCGACAAAGGCCACATTGCTTACCGTGTAATCGGCATTGTCGTACACGTCCTTCTTCTGGGAGTTTCCCTTCACGTCGATAAACGGCACCTTCGCAAAATCGCCCGACTTTTCTACATACTTGCGCCAGAGGCCACCCTTCATAGATTCCTTGCCCTGCGCCTGAGTCTCGGCAATAACCATAAGCGGGTCGCCGCCAACCCACACGCCCGTAACGCGCATGGAATCGAGCACCTTCGAAGCGCTAGCAAGCTTGCCATCCGCAGAAAGCACCCAGAGCCCGCGGGCCGTCGCCATCCACAGGTCGCGCGTATTCGGGTCCAGCGCCACGTCAAATACCTCGGTGTACTTCTTGAGGTCCTTCGAGGCATTCAGCTTGAGCGTATCGAGCGTCTTGTTCTCGCGGTCAAAGATAAGCCTGAATTCCTTCGGGTCGTTCGCACCGCGCGAGATGTCGTAACCCGTAAGGCCGAGCATGCCGCGCGCAATCCAGAGAGTCTTCCGCGTCGAATCGTAGGCAAGGCCGCTCACCGCATACGTCATCGCAGAATCGAGCTCTTCCGCCGCGCTCGGGAGTTCAAGCGGTGTCTCGAAAATGTCCTCGGTACTGCGCACCGAGATAATACCCTCGGGCTGGAGCAAGTTCCCGTTGTTGTCGAGTCCGTACATCGGGTAAACGAGCCCGAGCCTGCCCGCATTCTCGGCAGGTATGCGGCGGTGGTTCGCATTCACGTCCGTAAATATGCCATCGTGCACGGCAGTCACCGAATCAGAGAGCGGGCCCTGTTCCGTACCCGAAACCTGCACCTGCCCCGAAGCAGAAACCTTCAAGTCCAGGCGGGTCACCCCGCTGTTCATATCACCACGCGAAAACACCCACAGCGACCCGTAGTCACCCCCCGGTGCTACAGAAAACGCCCAGTTGCTGAACAGCGTCTCGGTGGCGGCAAGGGCAAGCGAAGACGCCACGGCAACAACGCCCGCGACACGCCTAGCAAAACCCGCATTTACCAAAAAATTCATCGTTACCTCATGTCGATTTCGTCGACATCCTTGCCCGGTTTAAACTTGAAATCGTCGGGCGAAACCTTCTTTACCACGTTCAGCTTGAGAATGTTGTACCACGAGGAATTCCCCGCGGGGTCAACCGTAAACAGGCGCACCGGCGAAAAGTCCTTCTTCGAGAGCCATACTTCCATCTGGTCGAACTGGCCCGCATACTTTGAGGCGTCGAGCTTTAGCACCCACAACTTTTGCTTGTTGAATTCCGCTTCCTTCAGTTCCTTCGCCTTGCATTCCAAATACTTGAACAGCATCTCGGAGGGGTGGAACGCCGAAGAAAGGTCCTCGATAGCCTTGATGAGCACCTGGTTCTGTTCGGGGTTGTACTGCCACATGCTCTCGCCGTCGCTCACGAACTCGATTCCCGCGACCTTCAGGCGGAACCTATCGGCATCGGCCACCAGGAGCGTTCCCGTCTGGCTTACGATATCGGGCGACTCCGCATAAAAAATCTGCACCTGGAACTCGAGATTCCAGGCCTTGCCGGACTTGAACCACTCCTTGGAGCCCTTGAGGGCCTCGTCGGCGGTAACCGCGAAGGAATTGACGGCCAAGACGCCCAATGCACACAAAGCAATAAACAGACTACGAATTTTCATAAATCTCCTGTATATACACAAAAATACAAAACGTAAGCGCCCGCGACGTTGGGTTTTTGCAAGATATATTTCTATCTTTTGTCCAAGAACTTTTTTGGAAGGATTTTATGCGCAAACTCATTTTGCCCATCGCCCTCGCGTCCGCATCTTTTGCCCTCGCCTTGGATGTCGAACTGCACGGTAACGTAAACTTTGACTACGGCAGCTATTTTGACAGCGATTTCGACCCGACTAATGCCGCCAACCAAGATATCGACCTTGCCGCCAAGGCAAAACTCGACGAGAACGTGTCCGTAACCGTGAAGGCCAACACGCACAGCACCTACGTCGATTCTTCCGACGGCATGGCAAAGGCGTCCGAAACCCGCCGCCACTACTTTGCCCGTTCCACCGCCATGGGTGACGGCGGAAGGTTCACCGAATTCAACTTTGATGGAGTGGAACTCCGCTGGGACGTGACCCATTCCATCGGCCTCGTGTTCGGCGACCTCACCTACTCTGCAGGCGCGTTCAACTACTACTACTGGCGCGACCCCGCCCGCTACGCGGTCATTGTCCGTGAATCGCACCTGCGCGGTGCCGGTATCGAAGTCGGCAACGAGAAGTACGGCAACGGTAAGGTCTATATGGGTGCATCCGAGAACAACGTGCACTCCATGGCCCTTTTCGGCACGTACTCCTACCCCATCCTGAACCACGTGGACGAACACCTCGTGCTTACCCCGAGCGTGGACTGGCTGTTCGGCAGCGAAATCAGCCGCAGCTACACCTACACGTTCGGCCTGGAAGTGGACTACACCAAGAGTTTCGAGAAGATGAACTACGGCATCTACGCCGTGTGGGGCATCCACCCGTACAAGGGCAAGGGCGTCCACTCCTTCCTCCTGGAACCGAGCTTCAACTACGACTTCTTCAACCTGAACATGAACTTTTTCTACGCGATTACCGACGAAGAATACGACGCCGAACCGCAGATCTTGACAGAAGACCAGATGATGTTTGCCGTCGAGCCGAGTTTCAACCTGCACAAGAAGTTCACCATGGGCGTGAGCTACGAATACCACGACCGCGACACGAACAAGGATAGCAACAAGTCCGAAAACTTCGACGACTCGTTCCACTACCTCGGCATGAACTTCTACCTGTACCCGACCCTGAAGACGGAACTCGTGTTCTGGTTCGGCTACAACTTCAACGACCAGGTCGATACCGACTTCGCGATGGGTATCAGCGCGAAGGCCAGCTTCTAGCCTTTGACAGGCGAGCCTTCCCCCGGAAGAATCCGTGAGAATCAGGGCGCTTGACTCGATCCGCGGGCTTCTGCTGTTGCAGATGACCCTTGACCATTTCGGAAGGCCCATATCGTACTACCTGTACCAGTGCTTCGGCTTCTTCAGTGCGGCCGAAGGCTTTTTTTTCCTGTCGGGATTCGTCGGGATGCTTGCCGCCACAAGCAAGGGAGTGAAGGACCCGAAGCAGTCCTGGATGCGTTGGCGTGCGTTCAAGACGTGGCGCTACCACATCGTGACGCTTGTGTCGCTTTGCCTGGCAGCGTGGCTGTTCCTGCCGCGAGTGGGCTACCTGTTCGAATCCATCTACAGCCACCCCGCATCGGGAAGCGCGTTCAGCCTCCTGCTCGCAAATACCCCCGAGTATCTCGACGTGCTGCCGCTGTACGTGATTTTCCTTCTGGCGGGTTCGTTCGTGTTCCCGCTGTTTACGCGGGCGGCGCGCAAGCGGCAGGTGCTATGCCTCTGGCTCCCCGCCCTCGCGCTTTGGATTGCAGCGCAATTCGGGCTCCGCGACGCGTGTAACGGTATCTTCCCGCAGTGGATACACCACGGGGACTTCGACCCGTTCGGCTGGCAGTTCGTGTACTTCTCGGGAGCGGCGACCGCCTCCTGGTGGCGCATCGCCCGCAGGGACGAATCCGCCGACAACGCGCTCGCCGTAAACGCGGTCCGGCGAGCAACCCCCGCAATCATCGTGCTTCTCGTTTTCTGCTTCCTCTGGTCGCACCAGTTTATCGCCCTCGCGGAGCCGGCCAGTTTCTGGACCAGCAAGGTGCACGTCGGCCCGCTCCGCTTCGCGAACTTCTTTACCTTCATGCTCTTGATATGTGCGGTTGTGCGCAGGTGGCCCGCCCTGCTCGACTTCAGGGCGACCAACGTGATGGGGCGGCATAGCCTAGATGTCTATACCGCGCACATCGTGCTCATTTATCTCTGGATGGCGACCCCCGGAACGCTCCGTTACCACGGGCCGTGGAACGTCCTTGTCCCGCTTGTGGCCTGCGTCTTGCTCTGGGCCCTCGCGAAAGCCCGCGAACCGCGGGCACCCTGATGTGGTTTTCGGTTCATACAAAAACACCCCGGTTTTTACCGGGGTGCGCGTTGAAATTCTTGTAGCGAGAATTACTGACCGAGGAACTTCTTGCCGATGCCGAATTCATCCTTGTACTGGATGTAGTCCGGAACGAAGCCCTTCTCGAAACTGAAGGTCACGTTCAGGCCGCACTGGAATTCGTTCATCAGCTTGCCCTTTTCGCCGGCCTTGAGGTTCTGGCGCTTCTTCTCGATCTTTTCGTCACCCTTCTTGCCCACGAGCACTTCGGCTTCGCACCAGCCGGTACCGGCCTTGGCGTTGACGGACTTGCCCTCGGTAGAGACGAGCGTGATGTTAGCCGGGTCGAGCACGGTGTTGTTGCCGGTCGATGCCCAGAACTGCAGTTCGCCGCTCAAGGAAGTCGGGGTGATCTTGATGGTCGGGAGGGCCATCACGTAGCCCCACTTGTCCACGCGGTTCTTGCCGGAGGGATCGGGGATGTTTTCGCCGAAGATGAGGAAGTAGCCACGCGTGCCCTTGCGGCTCTTGTTGAGCGCTGCCTTCACGTCGGCATTTTCCGGAGCGATTTCGGCAATGCGGAGCAGGTAGTATTCGCAAACCACCGGATCGGTTTCTTCGTTCGCTTCGGCGAGGGCCGGTCCGACATAGAGGTTTTCTGCTTCGGTACGGATGGTCTTCACGGAGGCCTCACCCACGTTCATCCTCTTCGCGATGGAGAGCGCAGTGTCGATCTTTGCGAACGCCTGAAGGGTAGAACCGTAGTCCAGTCCCTGCTGGGCAGCCTGCTGCTTACCAATGGTAGCGTAGCTCGTCACGAATTCTTCAATCACTTCGGGCTTCTGCACCTTGGAAATGTTGGTGGCGGCCTTGTCGAAGTAACCGCTGATAAGGTCGCTGTTGATGTTGCTCTTGGCTTCGATGTTCGCGCCGCGCACTAGGGCGAGCGTGAAGTTGTCGTAGAACTCGTCAGAGACTTTACCCTTCTTGAGGGCATCCAGGTAGGAGTTGATGGCGTTCCTGTAACGCTGGTTTTCCAGGTGTTCGTCGCCACGCTTTTCGTTGGCACCCTTACAGCCGGAGAGCGCAAAGGCGACCGACACGGCTAAAGCGGCAAGAAAAATTTTCTTCATTGATTTAATCCTCAAGGATAAAGTTCAAAATAAGCCCCAAATCGAGCCAAAAGCGCGTTTCAGGTCTACCATACGATAATTTAATTAAATAAATTTGTCATATATCACTCGTATTCGTAAATTTTTATTTGGAGTGTGTATAGGGAATGAGAATTCTGGTCGTCAGTCCAGAAGCGGGCAATTGGCTAGTGCCCAGTCCGCTCACCACGGCAGTCAACCGACTTGCCGACGCATTCGCCCAGGCCGGGGTGAATGTTGTTACCTGTTCCCCGTTTTACAAGAACCATTTACAGAATCCGGAAAACTACAAGTGCGTTTTCCGCGGGACGGAGCGCCTTCAGGGCAAGGTTTACGAAATATGGAAATCCGAGACCGACCCGCTGCACACCTATATCTATAACGAGGAATACTTCGGCAGGCCCTACGTCTACGGCCCTCCTAAAGACGTCCCCTACGGCGACAACCACCTCCGGTTCGCCTTCCTCGCTTCGGCCTGCCTGAGCTACGCCATCGAGTCCAAGACCGAATTCCAGGCAATTCTCGGGCACGAATGGGGCGGCGCACTCGCCGGAGCCCTCGCGCACAACACCTACAAGGAAGAATTCGGCGACGTGCCGTTCTTCTTTACCGTCCACAACATCACCTACGACTTCCACGTGAGGTCCGAGGAAATCGAAAAGATCGGCCTCCCGCGCGAAAGGTACAACATGGACGGCTACGAGTTCTGGGGCAAGGTAAGCCTCCTCAAGGCGGGCATCTGCTTTGCCGAGAAAGTCCTGTTCCCCTCGCCCGGCTACCGCGACGCGATGCTCAACACGAACCTGCCCGGCGGACTCAGCGGCTTTTTGAACCACAACGCCGACAAGCTTATCGGCGTCCAGTTCGGTGTAAGTTACCGGGTATGGGACTTCAACCGCGAAGAACAGCTCCCCATCAAGGAAGCGAAACACAGGGCCAGGCTTGCGCTGCAAGAGCAACTCCACGTGGACTTCGGGTCGAAGTTGGTCCTCTACGTGCACCTCGACGAAGAAGCGGGCAACACCTCCGAGACGCTCGCGACAATCCTCGCCGACATCACGAAGCAGGACGTGTTTATCGTCGTGGGCATCTCGCCCGAAGACCCGGAATGGAACTTCTACCAGGACGTGTCGAAGCAGTACCCCGACATCATGCACGTGATGCCCATCGACCGCGAGACCGAGAACGTCCGACCGCTCAAGGAGGTCCTCGCCGGTTCCGACATCCTGTTTGCCGCAAACCTGCGTGAACCGTCCACATCGATTATCCTCAAGGCGCTCGCCTGCGGAACACTCCCGCTCACCGGTTTCAACGTCGGGGTCGCCACAATGCTCGACGACTACACTCCCGAAACGGCAGGCCGCGCAAACGCATTCCTCGTCGAAGACGCGAACGCTCCGCACCAGATGCTGCGCAGGCTCAAGGACGCGTTCCACGTGTACAAGAACGAAGTCGCCGACTGGGACAAGGCGGTGGTAAACGCCTACAGCGGATTCCACTACGAGTGGGCACGCACAATTTCAAAATATTTGCTAATATTGGGCGAACTGGGGCTTTAGCTCAATCGGTTAGAGCCACGGACTCATAACCCGTTGGTTCCCGGTTCAAGTCCGGGAGGCCCCACGAAAACCCCGCAGCCGCAAGGTTCGCGGGGCTTTTCCTTACCCACTGTCATCCCCGCGTAGGCGGGGATCTCTTTTACTATATTATTTAACGATGAAGAAACTCGTTCACGACCGTAAAATCTGTCTCGCCTGCGCAGGCTGCGTGGGCGTGTGCCCCAAGATGGCGCTCGACATGTTCGGGCTCGACCTGCAGATTGATTCCGAAAAGTGCGTGCGCTGCGGCATCTGCGTGAAGGCGTGCCCCGTCGGTGCGCTCACGATTACGGAGGTGAACGATGCTTGATTCCCGTTACGATGTCGTGGTGATTGGCGCAGGGCCCGGCGGCTCCGTTGCCGCAAGGAACTTGGCACGGGCGGGGCACAAGGTATTGCTCCTCGAGAAGCGCGAACGCATCGGCTTCCCGGTACGGTGCGGGGAGGCGAGCACTACGCTGGCCGACCTCCAGACATATGGCCCCATCGACGAGAGCTGCATCGAGAGCATCATCAACGGCCTTTACATTTACGGCCCGAACGGCGTGAACATCGAAGTCCCCAAGCCGAACACGGGCATCATGCTCAACCGCGAAGTCTTTGACCCGTGGCTTGCAAAGCTTGCTGCCGACGACGGCGCCCAGGTAGAAACCTGCGCACGCGCCGAATTCGTGGGCGACGTCGAGGGCGATGCCCGCATGGTGCGAGTCGTACTCGGGAAAGGCAACGGCGACGGTAGCGTGACCGAAACGGGCACGCAGGAAATTTTTGCGAAGATGGTCATCGCGGCCGACGGCGTGGAAAGCCGTATCGGGCGCATGGTGGGCCTCAAGAGCGCACAGGACCCGCGCGAAACGTGCACGGGAGTCGACATCCAGGTGCAGGGGCTCTTGACCAAACCCGACTACCTCACCTTCTGGCAGGGCCACGACTTTATCAACGACGGCTACATCTGGAGTTTCCCGAAGCAGAAGTCGAACGTCACGAACTTCGGCGCAGGGTTTCTCGCCGCGGGCAAGCATGCGGGCAACATTCTCGAAATCACGATGGAATGGCTCGAGAAGCTCTTCCCGGGGGCAAAAATCAACCATACCGTTGGCGGGCTCGTGCCTGTTTCCAGCACGCTCAAGGACTACACGCTCGACCGCCTGGCCCTCGTGGGCGACGCCGCCCACCACACCAACCCGCTCACGGGTGGTGGCATCGCTGCCGCGATGAGGGCCGGCCGATTCTGCGCCGACTACGTGGACATGGGCCTCAGGGCAACCTCCGGCGAGGCTGCGGCACTCAGCCGCAACTTTCTCAAGCAGTACGAAAAGCGCTGCTACGAGTACTTCGGCAAGACGCACGATTTCGAGTACAAGTTCCGCAGGTTCCTGCTCGCCATCAACCGCGAAGACCAGATTGGCCTCTACAAGGTACTGCAAGGGTTCGCCCTGAGCGGGTACAAGAAGAGCGCCTTCTTAAAAACTCCCGTCCAGACCGCCAAATACCTGTACAAGTTCTGGAAATTCAAGTAAGCGGTCCGCTAGAACAACCCTTCTGCATTCGTGCTCGAAAGCACACGGTTATATATAATCCGCTTGCCCTTCACGCCGGCGCTTGCGCAAACATGGTCGAATGGAGGCTTGAGCATCGAGGCCACAAGATGAGCCGCGACGGATTCCGCGAACACCGGACGGATTCTCGCCGGCAGTATCGCGAGATGCTTGCCAAAAATCTTCTGCATGAGTTCTTCGCCGAATCGCTTGTCCTTGTGCTTGCCGAGCAGTAGCGACGGGCGCACGAGCGTGAGCGCCTCGAAGTTCATCATCGTGAGACCTTCCTCAAGCATGCCCTTCAGGCGGTTGTAGAAGAACGGCGAATGCGAATTCGCGCCCTGCGCACTCACGCACAAGAAATGCCTCACGCCCGCCTTCTTCGCGACAGCCGCAAGCGATAGCGGGAGCCTCACATCGATTTTTTCCTGCGCGGGCTTGCTACCCGCCTGCTTGATGGTCGTGCCGAGGCAGCATATTGCCGCGTCGAGGCCCGCAAACTTCTCGCGCAACTGGTCCACCTGTTCAAAGTCAACCACATCGAAGTCAACTTTCGCGGCACCCTCTAAAATACCGGTTTCGGCAGGCTCGGGCACGCGACGTACCGGGCAGTACACATGCTCCACCTGGTCAAGGCGCACCAGGAGCGTCAAGACATTTTTTCCGATCAGGCCGGTCGAACCGAAAAGCGCAACTTTCATACTGTAAATTTAGTCCTTTACGCAGCGGACAGAATTTCCAAAGCCCCGTCCCCTATAACTAAAATAAGGAGCATTATCAGCATCGACCAAATTCATCTCGTAAAGTTCCTTGTTCGCATTTTCCGTAGAACCCCAAAAGCCTGTACCAACAGTCTCTTCAGAGAATCCTTCATCATCCCCCGTGGTTCCCCCATCGAACCAAGTACCGGCAGGCAGTGCCGAAAAACCGAAAGCATCCGAGCCATTGCCACCATCGTTCCAACCGCTTTTCGATTTCAGTTTCTCACCCGCAATTTTTTCACCACCGACAGTCTTTATCAAGACCTTGAATTCATCCATACTGGGCAAGTGCCAGCCCGCAGGACACGCCTTCAACGCAGCATCCCTCGTGTAAAGGCGACCATATTTTTTGCAGTTGCTAGTGTCATTGTTGTAACAATAACTGTCCGCTATTTCGTAGTTCAAATTCTCCGCCATCCACGTTTGGTTGCCAATCTTCACTGTCTTGTACTTCTTGCCATCGCGCGGGTCTTTCAACACATTCTCCGCCTCGTTACACCCGATAAGGGCAACCGCCATCAGCGCAATCAAGATGAAAAAGAACCTTTTAGACATGTTTTAAATATATGATTTTTGAAGAGATCCCCGACCAAGTCGGGGATGACAGCACGGATTATCGCATCCCTTTTTCTATCTTTTTTACCATGGCATTCTTCACGAGATCGAACCTTGACGACCTGCGGCGCGAAGCAGACCAGCTTTCTATCTGCGTCGAACACTTCCTGTACGCATCCGAAATCGTGCCCGAATGGGACGAGAAGACGAAGGGATTCTACGACAACTGCATCGAGAAATGTAACGGCCGGCTCAAGGCCATCCACTTCCTGATGGAAAACATCCGCACGCAGAAAGAATCCATTCCAGACACACAAGAAAAAGCACAAAATGACTGAAATAAACAAGCCAAACCTGCAGTAGCGTCGGCCAAGGATGGGGAGGGTGCAGGGAGGGGCCCGTGCGGCCTTCGCAACTCTGAGCTGGGGCCCCGCCCGCATACATTTATAACCCGCTTTTAGAAAAAACATTTTACATAAAAAATCGTTTTTTCTAAATTTTAGCCCGAAAAAATCGGGTTTCCCGAACCAGAATTTAAACTTTAACCCATAGGCTTAGTCATGGCAAAAGCAACCAAGAAAGCAGAAGAAGTCGAAGTGCTCGGCACCGACGCGGAATCGTTCCGCAAGGCGTTCACCGACCACATCCACCACACGCTCGCCCGTAACAAGGTGACCGTGACCGACCACGAGAAGTTCCTCGCTGTCGCATACGCCGTCCGCGACCGTCTCGTGGACCGCTGGATCAAGACCCAGGAGACCTACTACAAGCAGGACGTGAAGCGCGTCTACTACCTCTCCCTCGAATTCTTGATTGGCCGCACGCTCGGCAACTCCGTGCTGAACCTCGACGTCGAAAGCGCCGTCACCGAAGCGCTCGACGAAATCGGCATGACCCTCGAAGAACTCCGCGAACAGGAAGTTGACGCTGGTCTCGGCAACGGTGGCCTCGGCCGCCTCGCCGCCTGCTTCCTCGACTCCATGGCAACGCTCGAACTCCCGGCCACCGGCATGGGCATCCGCTACGAATACGGCATGTTCAGCCAGAAGATTGTGAACGGCGAGCAGGAAGAACAGCCGGACAACTGGCTGCGCCTCCCGAACCCCTGGGAAATCGCCCGCCCGGCCAACGCCATCAAGGTCCCGTTCTACGGCTACGTGGTGAGCTGGATGGACGAGAAGGGCAAGCTCCGCAACCGCTGGGAAACGAAGGACTACGTGCTCGCCCTCCCGTACGACACCCCGATTCCGGGCTACAAGAACAACACCGTGAACAACCTGCGCCTCTGGAGCGCGAAGTCCACCGACGACTTCGGCCTCAGCTACTTCAACAACGGCGACTACATCGCCGCCGTGCAGGACATGGAACTTTCCGAAACGATTTCCAAGGTGCTGTACCCGAACGACTCCTCCATGAACGGTAAGGAACTGCGCCTCAAGCAGCAGTACTTCCTGTGCTCCGCCTCCCTGCAGGATATCATCAAGCGCTTCAAGAAGCTCCATGACGGCGATTGGAAGAAGTTCCCCGAGAAGGTCGCCATCCAGCTGAACGATACGCACCCGGCCATCTCCATCGCCGAAATGATGCGCATTCTCCTCGACATCGAGAACATGGAATGGGACGAAGCCTGGGACATCGTCACCAAGACGTTCGCCTACACGAACCACACCCTGATGCCGGAAGCCCTCGAGAAGTGGCCGGTCAGCCTCTTCGAGAAGCTCCTCCCGCGTCACCTCCAGATCATCTACGAAATCAACGCACGCTTCCTGCGCATGGTGAGCATGAAGTGGCCCGGCGACAACGCACGCCTCGCCCGCATGAGCCTCATCGAGGAAGGCGGCTGCAAGATGGTCCGCATGGCCTACCTCTCCATCGTGGGTTCGTTCGCCGTGAACGGCGTGGCCGCTCTCCACTCCGACCTTTTGAAGACCACCCTCTTCAAGGACTTCTACGAACTGTGGCCCGAAAAGTTCAACAACAAGACGAACGGCGTGACGCCGCGTCGCTGGGTCCGCAAGGCCAACCCCGCCATGTCGAGCCTCATCACCAAGAAGATTGGCGAAAGCTGGGTCAAGGACCTCGATGACTTGCGCAAGCTCGAGAAGTTCGCTAAGGACGCCGCATTCCAGAAGGAATTCATGGCAGTCAAGAAGCAGAACAAGGAACGCCTCGCCAAGTACCTCAAGGCAACGCAGGGCGTGGATGTCGATACCGATACGTTCTTCGACGTGCAGGTGAAGCGCATCCACGAATACAAGCGCCAGCTGCTGAACATCCTCCACGCCATCCACCTGTACATCCAGGTGAAGGACGGCAAGGAAATCCTGCCGCGTACCATCATGATCGGTGGTAAGGCCGCTCCGGGTTACTGGATGGCCAAGCAGATCATCCGCCTCGCGAACGCCGTCGCCGCCATCATCGACGCCGACCCGGTCTGCAAGGGCAAGCTCAAGATGGTGTTCCTCGAGAACTACCGCGTCTCCTTCGCCGAGAAGATTATCCCGGCGGCTGACCTCTCCGAACAGATTTCTACCGCGGGCACCGAAGCCTCGGGTACCGGCAACATGAAGTTCGCCCTCAACGGCGCGCTCACCATCGGTACGCTCGACGGCGCCAACGTGGAAATGAAGGAAGAAGTCGGCGACGAGAACATCTTCATCTTCGGCCTCACCGTCGAAGAAGTCACCGACCTGCTCGCCAAGGGCTACCGTCCGCGCGACTTCTACGAGAAGGACGACGACCTGCGCCGCGTTATCGACCTCATCGGTTCCGGCTTCTTCAGCCCCGACCGTCCGGACCTGTTCAAGCACATTGCAGACAAACTCCTCACCCACGACCCGTACATGCTCTGCGCCGACTTCCGCAGTTACGTGGACATGCAGGCCAAGGTGGCGAAGGAATACCAGAACAAGAAGGCATGGGCCGAGAAGGCTATCCTCAACGTGGCCCGCATGGGCAAGTTCAGTTCCGACCGTACCATCAAGCAGTACGCCGAGGAAATCTGGCACGCCAAGCCCTGCAGCATCAAGCTGTAATCGGCCCGTTTGTCATCCCCGGCTTGACCGGGGATCTAAGATGTTCGCCTGCGCGAACATGACGACTGTAGAAAGTCCCGCGAGAAATCGCGGGATTTTTTTTGCAAGCGCAAGATTCGTCCTTGTTATAAAAACGAAGCTATGCGAAGCAAATGGAAAAATTACTTATTGCCGAGAGGCGATTTTCACGCAGTCCGCCGCAATCCGAGCAATGCGCTTGCCCCAGTCACCGCAGGCTCCGTCCAAAAGCTTGAGGAAGAACCTGTGTTCGTTCTCGAGCGAATCCGGGATGTGGGCGATTTCGCCGTTGTCGAGATATCGCGCAAGGCTCACGGTGTAATCGGAGCCGGGAGAGCCTCCCTGCCGGCCATAACTCACGGAAATCGTGCGTACATCTACGTCGCTGTCGCGGTTCACGTAAAAATCCGCAGTCACGCCCTTGTAGGGCCCGCGCGCAACCTTCAAATACATCCTTGCCCTATCGCGGGATTCGGCAGATGTCTTGAACGAGATATCGACATCTTCATACCGGAACAGGGTGAAGAACAGCCCGAGATCGTGAACCAGCAAATCGAGGGAAACGTCTACATCGCGGCAGCGTTCAGAATACTTGTGCTCGCGCCGAAATTCCAGGCGCACGTTGCCCGCGGACAGTTTATCGCCAGCAACAAACATATCGCCGGCACCTAATTGTTTATCGCCGGCATCGTATTGTTTATCGCCCGCACCAAGACGCGCGTTCAGTTCCGCAAGGAAATGCTTGCGAAAGTTCAGGAAAATCGGATTGAAGCATTCCGACTGCGCGACAAACAGGAGCGTATCGTTTTTCGCAGCCAGGTCTACAAGTTCCTGCGCCTCCTCGCCGGAGGTGGCAAGCGGTTTTTCGACAAGCACGGGAATTTTACGCTCCAGGAAGAACTTCGCGTAGGCATAGTGCGTCGATGCCGGCGACGCGATTACCGCAAAGTCTGCGGGCAGCCCACCTGCAGTTTTAATGCCAGCAGACAACACGTCTGCAGTATTATCGACTGCCGCCCTGCACGTTAATTTATCTACAGTCCAATATGTTAATTTATCAGTAATCTCGTTAAATTCTTCCTGATTATCCGCAACAGCGATAAACTTCACACCGCACGCCTCAAAACGTGCGCGGTGCCGCTTGCCCATGGTGCCGTTCCCGACAAGGATTGCATTATACGGTTTCATCGCGCGACCTCATTGAACGGAGTATTTCCCGCAAGGTCAACATCTCGACAAAACACCTGATGTCCCTCGGGCATGCCCTTCAAGCAATACGCATGGCAGTAGCGGTCACCTTCCGTCAGCTGGCGGGCAGGCAGTTCAAAGAACCTGTATTCCGGTCGCGGGCCTTCGTGATCGAGCAATATGCCATCGGGCGTCACAGAAAGCGTGAACTTGTCCGGCGAGAGCGCCATCCCGCGCCCGGTCACCTTCATGTAGCATTCCTTCAGCGTCCAGAGCCGGCAAAAAGCAATATCCTGCGCATCGCCTTCCGGGAAGGAATGTATCCATGCGTTCTCGGATTCCTTAAAGAAGCGTTCCGCAAGGCGAGAACGCCCCGGACGCACGCGCTCCACGTCGCAACCCGCCTCGTAGGGCGAAATAACGCACATCACGCGCGTCTTGGAATGCGAGAGGTTGAAGTGCACCTCCGGCTCATCGCGAAAAGCGGGCTTCCCGTTCTCGCCGAGCACCACATGGGCGTCCGCGCCTTCAATCCCGAAATCGCGACAAGCGATACGCAACAGCAGGCCCACCCCAAGCGACTGCGCACGGCCACCCGGGAACTTGAAACGCATCGCCTTCTCGCGCCGGTACTCGGGCACCTCCCCGAGCAGCCTTTCAAAAACTGCGGGACTTTCCAGCGCCGAAATATCTGCCGTGTAGACGAGCGTATCCATACCGCGCAATATAGCAATTTAGGCCTATTGCACGCCATACCGCAAAGATTTATATTTTACCACATGGACATCAAGAAGACAAACGCGGCACGCATTCTCGACCGCCAGAAAATCAGTTACGAGCTCATCCCCTACAAGGTCGACGAGAACGACCTCGGCGCACAACACGTGGCAGACAGCCTCGGCGAAGACATCAACCAGGTTTTCAAAACCATCCTCGTTCACGGCGATAAGATCGGCTACCTCGTGTGCGTGGTGCCGGGCAACCTCGAAGTGGACCTGAAGGGCGCCGCCAAGGTCAGCGGCAACAAGAAAATCGACACCGTCCCGCTCAAGGACTTGACCCCGCTTACCGGCTACATCCGCGGCGGCTGTAGCCCGCTCGGCCTCAAGAAGAACTTCCCCATCTTTATTCACGAGACGGCGATGCAGTTCCCGTTCATCTACGTGAGTGCGGGCGAACGCGGCCTGCAACTGAAAATCGCACCCGCCGACCTCGTAAAGGCGACGCGCGCGACCGTCGGCGTGATTGCGAGAGTCCCGCCCGAAGCCCCGCAGGACTAGTTTCTTTACTTCACCGAGATGCTGCGGACGTTCCCGCCCTGCTTCACCAGGAAGATGCCGGAATGGAACCTGGCCTTGATTGCAGTAGTCAAGTCCGCATCGTTTTCAGTCTCGAAGGAACTGAGGAACTTGCCCTGGGCGTCGAATACGAGCGACGTATTGCTGCCGACAGTCACGGAGCGTATTCCCTGGAGAGCCGTGGTCGACGAACTGCTGACCTCAGGAGCAACAGAAGAACTCGACGGCATATCACTTTCGATATAGACCTTCGCATAGGGGAAATCATACTCGCCCCTGGCTTTTGCCCCTTCGGAGTTTCCCGCTTCGCCAAGAATCTTTGCCTCGTGCATCTTGCCCATCTTCATGCCGAGTTCTTCCCACTTCTTGAAGTGGGCCGTAATGTCGATGGTACCGCAGTCGCGCTTCGAAGTACGCACACTGAAATACTGCTTGAAGTACTTGTTGTCTCCATCGATGGAATAGGAGGTACGGTCGCCTTCGTAAACCGTATACTTCGCTCCATCAATGTCATAAACACCATGTTTCTTTGCTGAGGATCCCTGGGCCACCCAATCGCCAGGCATGTATTCACTGCCGGTGTTATCGACGATGTACCACTCCACCAGCGGTTCGCGGGTCCAGCCGTAAATACCGATATAGGAATACTGGATTCCCGAAAGATTGCTCTTGACCAACTTGAAATCCGCCTTCATGTGGCCAAGTTCGGCATGGGTCTTGTCGCTATTGAAAGAAAGCCCCGCGCGGCAAAGGTAGTCCTTGGCGCCGGTCATCTGGCAGTTGAAAGAGCCGTCGTCGTAGAACGTCGCGGAACCACCGTTGCCGCCTTCGTTCCAGAGTTCGTATCCGATACCGTTACTGAACGAACCCACATTGTTCGTGGAGACCTCCACCTTGGACCCGCTATGGGCGGCAGTGTTGCAGAAATCCTGCGCAAACGCATTTGCAGCCAGGGCACACGCGGCAACCAGGCCATACTTGAGAATAGCTTTCATATAAACATCCCTTTTTTCAAGAAATCTACTACAAAAACACGTTTTCGCAGGGAGCATTCACCGCGCCCGTTATTCCAATTTGGAGTATCCAGGGCACTGACGCAGGAATTTAGGCTATATTTAAAGAATGTTCCAAAAGTTCGCAGCGCCCCTTGTAATCGTCTCGGCAGCAAGTGCCGTCTTTTTCGCATGCTCCTCCGATTCGAGCAGTTCCGGCCCCGCAGAAGAACCGCCCGCGAGCAGCAGCGACAAGATTGCCACGAATTCTTCGAGTTCGCTTCGGCTCAGCTCAGCGAACTTATCATCCTCTTCAATAGATGTTTCCGTCTCCGCCGAGACATCCAGCAGCGACAAGGCCTCTGATAAGGTTGGTGAGCCTGCCGAACCTGCCGAAGTGTACCTCTGGCACGACGAATTCGACTCAATCGACACCACCACATGGACATTCGAGACAGGAGCAAGCGGCTGGGGCAACAACGAGTGGCAATACTACACCGCGCGCAGCGAGAACGCCTTCGCGCAAGACGGCATCCTCCACATCCGCGCGAACAAGGAAGATTACGAAGGCGCAAAATACACGTCGGCCCGTATGATAACCAAGGGCAAGTTCAGCTTCACCTACGGCACGGTAGAGGCCCGCATCGCGCTACCCGTAGGCAAGGGAATCTGGCCCGCATTTTGGATGCTCGGCGAAAACATCGACGCAGTCTCCTGGCCCGCTTGTGGCGAAATCGACATCATCGAGGCGGTAAACAGCGAGAACGTCGTCTACGGCACCAACCACTGGCAAGCCGGAGGGAACCAAGCCGACTACGGCAACAACACCAGGGATTACTACGGCACAAGCAAGGAACTCGACATCACGCAGTTCCACAACTACAAGATGGTCTGGAACGAAAAGCTCATCGCGATGTACGTCGACGATTTCAAGTACCAAGAAATCGCAATCGAGAACGCGAAGGACGGTCTGGAGGCATTCCACAAGCCGCAATTCTTCATATTGAACGTAGCCGTCGCAGGCAACTGGCCCGGATTCGAGGTAGACGATTCGCAGTTCCCGAACGAGATGCTCGTGGACTACATTCGCGTTTCGCAGCCGTAAAGCGCGCAACCCCGCGTCTACTCGGTCCACTCGTAATCTGTGTCAATCACCGGGCATTTCCCCGCACCCGGGTCGCGGTCCGCATAAATACGATTCTCGAAGGGCATGCGGTCCATTTCACCGCAGTAGATGAACACGAATCCAAATACCTGGCCCTGGGTACTCCTGCAATTGCTGTCGCGGATATCGAGAACCGTAAGCGTATCGCTTGCAACGCCCACAAGCATGTGCGCGATGGAGCCTTCCTGACCACGCACGTTGTACAGGTACGTTTCGCAGCTCGGGTCTTCTGCAGCCGCCTTCTTGGCCTGCGCGACAAGCTCCTTTGCCGATTCCGGGAACACGCTATTCAAAGCTTCGAGCCTGCCGCTCATCTTGTGCAGGCCGGGGCTGTTCAGTTCCGTCACAGCACCCTCAACCGGTTGAATTTCCGTATTCGAAGAATCATCCGGAGTCTGGGGCGGATTCAACGTACTGACGGATTTCGCGGAATACACAACCGCAGAGGCAATGACCGCCTTGTCGAACTGCGCATCCGACACCCCGTAGAAACTTGCATAGTCTTCAAGCCCTGTCGGATTCATGGCGGGCTCACCGGGGCTAACGGAAGAAGAACTGCTTTTCGGTTCCGGCAGCATGGACTCACTCGGCTTTTCCGACGAACTGGATGCCGGTTCATTTTCCGACGAACTTGACAACGGCTTATCTAGTTCCGAACTGGACAGGCGCTCTTCCGGTTCCAAGCAGGAACTGGAAGATTCCAGGGCCAATTCGTTCGGTTCTACGGCGGTACCAGCAAGCTTGTCGGAATCGGAACAACCGCAAACAAGCGCAATAGCAAGAACCGCAAGCGCAGACAAAGTAAAATGCAGGCGAACCGCCGAGAATCCAAAAGCCTTATTCATCGTCATTCTCCTTGTCGCTGCAGGCAACGGCTTCGCCTTCCTTGATGTTCTTCGTCAGCGGGAAAAGTTGCAGGTTCAGGCGGTAAACCTGCTCGATGTTCTTTTCTTCCGAAGCGAGCGCCACAATCCGGCGGAGGCATTCGTCAAGTTCCTTCACGATTCGCCCGTACAGTTCCCTGGATATGCCCATGGTAACGCCCGTGAAGTTGCGTTCATTCACGGGGAGTTCCAGCGCGGGTGTCGCGAGCTTGGACATCTGGCGGTGCATTCCGCGCAGGGCAAGCCTTGTGGCATCGGGCGTTCCGGTAATCGAACTTTCCGTCCGCAAGAAATTCTCGTCTTCGGTCTTCTTCAGGAGTCCCGACTTCGTGAGGAAATCGAGCGACTCGCGCACCTCGGCGGCACTCACGTCGGCATAGAACTTCTTCGCCATCTCGCCCGGTGTCGCGCCCGGCATCTGCGGGGCAAGTTCGCGCACCACCGGGTTCTGCCACGTCTCGTAAAACTTGAACAGGTCGCCTTCCAGCACGCGCACCTTGTGCACCTTCGCGATGGCGAGCATGTTGTTGTAGGCGGCGACCTTCTTCTCTTCGGATTCCACCTGGCCGTATTCCACCATCGCGCGGAAATATTCCATCTCGAACCCCACGAGGCCCATGGCAGCCCCCGTGCGTTCCACGCCAATCCTGCTGAGCTTGCTCTTGCCGTCGCAAACTACCTTCATGTACGAAGAAGAAGTGAAGCCCGCGATTTTCGAGAACTCACGCCACGAAAAGGCGGAGCAGCGCTTGCGCTCCTCGTAAAAATCCAGCATGTACTTGCGGAAATCGGAATATTCGACAATCGGTTTCATCACCCACAAATATACATTCCGCGACCATCAAAAGCAAGCGTTTCATAGAACAAAATCAAAGTTTTTATTAAAATTTAGTCATTTTTATAAAATTTTATCATATTTTCGCCACGTATTGAACATTTTGTTGCATATACGCACGGATGCACGACCCGCATTTTTCTACATTTGGCACCGACTGTTTCAAGGAGCACGCCATGTCTTTTGTCATCGACCTGAAGAACAAGGTTTTGCAAGGGTACGAAATCAACCGCGCAGAGGCTATCCAGCTGCTGGACGCCGACCTCGGCGAACTCACGCAGGCGGCAAATGAGATCCGCGAGAAGTTCCACGGAAACGATTTCGACTTTTGCTCCATCGTGAACGCCCGCAGCGGACGCTGCTCCGAAAACTGCAAGTATTGCGCACAAAGTAGTTACTACCACACAGGAGCACCCGAATACAAGCTGCTCAGCGCCGACGAAATCGTCAAGGACGCGAAGAAGAAAGAAGCCGCAGGCATCCCGCGCTATTCCATCGTCACATCGGGGCGCACGCTCTCGAACCGTGATGTCGAACAAATTAGCGAAGCCATCCGCAGACTCAAAAAAGAGACCAAACTTTCCGTATGCCTTTCGGCAGGCCTCCTGAACAGGGAACAGTTTGAGAAGCTCAAGGAGGCGGGCCTCACCCGCTTCCACAACAACCTGGAAACTTACCGCAGGCACTTCCCCGACGTGTGCACCACGCACACCTACGACGACAAGATAGCCACCTTGCATAACGCGCTTGCCGCAGGGCTCGAAATCTGCAGTGGCGGCATCATGGGGCTCGGCGAGACGATGGAAGACCGCATCGACATGTGCCTCGACCTGCGCGGGCTCGGCGTGAAATCCACTCCGGTGAACGTGCTGAACGCCATCCCCGGCACGCCCTACGAGAACCTCCCGAAACTCACGAACGACGAGTTCTGCCGCATCGTGGCAATCTACCGCTTCATCAACCCGAAGGCGTTCATCCGCCTCGCTGGCGGTCGCGGCGTACTGGGCGATGACGGCAAGCGCGCATTCCAGAGTGGTGCGAACGCGGCCATCACCGACGACATGCTCACTACCGCCGGTGTAAACAGCTGCAAGGACTTCGAACTCGTGAAGGGTCTCGGGTTCGAACCGCACGGATTCATCGGATAGGACAAGGGTTTGTAGCCCGAAGGGAGCGCGTTTTAATTACATTTCGTAGCGATGGTTTCGCTTTCGAAAATCGCAGGCTTGATGCTGGTCCCGATTTGTGCGGGGCTTGTGTGTTGCGCATTCCCCGAACGCACGGGTTACGACCGTAACATCGGCGACTACAAGCCGGTATCCACAGATGCGGGCGCGGCACAGGCAAGCAATACAAGCGAAGATGCGCCGGCAAAAAATGCGCAGGGAGACGCAAAGGCAGAACCCGCAAGAACTGCGGCAAGGAGCGATTCTAGCCAGCACAAGAACTCCGCGCAGAAAGTCCGCGACGCGGCGACCCGGAAAGAAGCGGCAAAGGCGGCGCCGAAACCCGAATCGAAGGGTTCGCTCGAAAAATACGCAAGCGGATGGATTGGCGCGAAATATGTGTATGGCGCCGCAAGCAAGAGCAAGACCGATTGTTCCGGATTCGTGATGCAGGTTTACAAGGGTTACTTCAACATAGCGCTAGACCACAATGCAGCAAGCATGTACAAGGACAGCCGCGGGTCAAGCGTGAGCCGTGGAAGCCTGCGCGAAGGCGACCTGGTGTTCTTCGGGAGTTTCTGGAAAATCGACCACGTGGGCATCTACCTTTCGGGAGACAGGTTCATACATGCAAGTTCCAGCAAGGGCGTGATGATATCGCCCATGAACGACAAGTACTGGAGCCACAAGTACCAGGGCGGGAGAAGGTTTAGGTAATTGATAGTTGTTAGTCATTAGTTAATAGTCAATAGTTTTAGTTTGGCACCTACGGTGCGATTATTACAACCAACAACTAACGACCAACAACCAATAACCAAATTCATTTTATTTTATCTTTTTACCTATGAAGAAAATCGCATTTCAGGGCCGTCGCGGGGCCTACAGCGAAAGCGCCGCATATCACTTGTTCGGAAACGATATCGAAGTTGTCCCGATGGACACGTTCGAGCAGATTTTCCAGGGCATCGAGACCGGCGCCGTGGATGGTGGGGCTATCCCTATCGAGAACTCCACCGCGGGTTCCATCTACGACAACTACGACCTGCTGTACAAGTGGCGCCACCCCATCGTGGGCGAAGTCAAACTCCAGATTTCGCATTCGCTCTGCGCGCTCCCCGGGGCAAAGCTTACTGACCTGAAGGAAGTGCTGAGCCACCCGCAGGGCCTTGCGCAATGCAGCCGATTCTTCGGGCGCAACCCGAAAATCAAGAGCACCGCGTTCTACGATACCGCAGGCAGTGCCGAAGAGGTTGCGAAGCGCGGCGATAAAACCGTAGGCGCGATTGCGAGCGCCTACGCCGGCAAGTTCTACGGCCTGGATATTTTGGCCGAAGGTATAGAGAACTTGCCGGGGGTGAACTTCACCCGGTTTTACGCCATCCAGAAGACGGCAAACCCGCTCCCGGAAGAAGGCACAATCAAGACAACGTTGTTGTTCATGTTGAGCGATTCCGGCAAGTCCGGCGCATTGCATGCCGCACTCGGGTGTTTCGCGAAGCGCGACCTGAACCTCACCCGCATCGAGAGCCGCCCGCATCCCGACCGCCCGTGGGAATACATATTCCACCTCTCCTTCGAGGGGAGCCCGAAGGACCCTGCCGTCATCGAGGCGCTCAAGGAACTGCAAAGCTACTGCGACTTCGTGTACCGTCTCGGGAGTTTCCGCGAAGGCACGACGGAGAAACTGAGTTATTAATTGATAATTGATGATGGATGATTGATAATTGGAGCAATTATGGCTTACGAACGTACTGACCGCAAATTCGACGAATACCGTAACCTAAAGATGACCACCGGCTTTATTTCGAGCGCCGACGGTTCCGTGCTCATCGAGATGGGACGCACCCGCGTCATCTGCAATGCGACCCTCCTGCCGAAAGTTCCCGACTGGCTCGCCGGCCGCGGTACCGGATGGATTACTGCCGAATACAGTCTGCTCCCGCAGAGCACGGGCAAGCGCGTGGAACGCGAACGCAAGGGCGCGAGCGGCCGTACGCAAGAAATCCAGCGCCTGGTGGGCCGCTCGCTGCGCGGCGCAGCCGACCTGGCAGCACTCGGCGAGAACGCAATCGTGGTCGACTGCGACGTGATCGAAGCCGACGGTGGCACGCGTACCGCGAGCATCATTGGCGGCTTCGTGGCCCTTGCCATTGCCCTCAAGAAAATCAAGGAACGCCTCGGTATCACGCAGCAGATTCTAAAGCACGGTATCACCGCAATCTCCGTGGGCGTCGTCTCGGGCAAGCCGCTCTGCGACCTGTGCTATGTGGAAGATTCCGCCGCCGACGTCGACATGAACGTCGTGATGCAAGATGCGAAGAATTTCATCGAGGTGCAGGGCACGGGCGAACACGCGAGCTTTGACCGCAACATGCTCAACACGCTCCTCGACCTCGGCGAGAACGCTTGCAAGGATATTTTCAAGAAGCAGATGGAACTTATCGGCGGCGAATTACCGTAAGATTTAGCGACCGCTCGTTCGTCGTCCCTGTTATCGAGACCTCCGGTTTCTCACTCGCTTTCACTACAAAGGCCCGTTTAACACGGGCCTTTTTCGTTCACGGGGCGACCGCTCTACTATACGTTCCAGTCGCAGAAATTCTTGAGCATCGCAAGACCCACGTCACCGCTCTTTTCCTGGTGGAACTGGCTTGCAATCAGGTTGTCCTTGCCGATGAGCCCCTGGAACGTCTGCGTGCCGTAAGTCGTTTCGGCAAACGCATATTCCGCAGGTACCACCGGGTGGTACGAATGCACGTAGTAAAAATCACAACCACTGCGGATGCCCTTCATAATCGGGTGCTCGCGGGTGAAGTTCACCTGGTTCCAGCCCATGTGCGGAATCTTGAGGCCGGGTTCGTCCTTGAAGCGAACCGCCTTGCCGGGGATTAGCCCGAGGGTCTTGACGCCACCGTCTTCCTCGCTCTCTTCGAGGATAATCTGACAGCCGATGCAAATGCCGAGCACCGGGTTCCCCGCCTTCACCACAGTCTTGATGGCATCGCCGATACCCGTGCGGGTAAGCGTTTCCATCGCAGAAGCGGCGGCACCCACACCCGGAAAAATCAGGCGAGTCGCCTTCGCGATTTCGTCCGCATCGCGGCTGGACTTCGCGTCTACCCCGATACGGGCAAGCGCGTTCATCACGGATGTCAAGTTACCGGCATTGTAGTCAACCACGATTACGGACATAGGGAATTCCTCTTGCTAAAGACCAAGCTCAAAGATAGAATTTTCGCAACGCAGGATGCCATCCTACTTTTCCAGAAAATCGAGCGCCTCGCCCGCAAGTTCCACGCAGCGGTTGCACGGGATGACCTTGTTCGGGCGGATTTCTTGGCACTTGGTAAAATTCTGAGCGCCGCGCTTAAAGAAATCCTCGATGGCATCGGCATGGTCGGGCTGCATCATTTTTGCTGCATAGAGCGCACCGCAGGCGCCGTTCGGAGCCTTGCCTCCACCGAATGCGCGGAACATCTCCGCCGCCTCAACGGCTTCCGCCTCGGACTTGCCCGTAGCGCGGGCATAACCGTAAGCCACCGACATCGCGCAGTTCCCGCGCTTGTCCGCATGGAATTTCTTCGAAATTTCGGAAATCTTCTCTGCCATATAGAACCTTATTTAACCCTGATGACCTTCGACGCAAGCAGCTTGTTGCCAGCCACGAGTCTCGCCACCAAAACACCGCGATGGAGGTTCTCGAGGTTCACCCGAGCCTGCGACCCTTCAAAACTCTGGGTCAGCAGCTGGTTGCCTAGCATGTCGAAAATCTTCAAGGTCTTGGTGCCCCGGGCGTTTGTCTGCATGTAGAGCGTGTTGCGGCTGAGCTGCATCTGGGTATCAAGTCTCTGTGCGACGCTCACAAAGCCGACGCGGTCGCTGGTGGTGTTGCCCGGGCCGTAACCCCACAGTAGCTTACCCTTGCCACGGACGACGATGTAGGGATTCTGAGGAGCTTCCTGAATATCGCCTTGATCCTTGTCCCAGTCAGGAGCGCCATCGTAGGCGGGAGCATCCTTGCTGGCCTCGTGGGCGACAAAGCTCCAGCCTTCCGTTACCTTGACCTTGGCGGGAGTGCGAAGTGTTTCGCATGTATTACCCTCCTTAATACCGGAAGATACGCCTACGTCCATTCGGATTCTAGTTCCAAGTCCGATACTTCCGACATAAATGGGTTGTACCCATGTGTACGTCTTTTTCTCTTCGTTGTAGGTGTCTTCAACCTTTTGAGGTCCATGGCTCCTCATATAGTTTCTTATTTCCGAATCGTTACTGCAAGCCTTGATGAATCCGGCCATATCGTAAGTTGCGCATAGGTCTTGATCGAATATGACCCCGCACGCATCCACATCTTCTTCGGTTGCGTCAAAGTAGATATAGGCCATAACGCTGTCAACGTCTTTTATGGTTTCATTGAAGATTTGAATGTTGAACATGTCCATGTCTGTCCACGTATAGTGATATGCCGTTGCATAGACCTCTTCAGAGAATGGATTGATTTCGCCGGTCTTGCAGTTATCGCACTTCTTTTCGTAGTAGTCGCTGCCGCCGTTGCTGACGATGGTGAGGGCCGACAGCAGCGTCGCAGAGGCGTCAAGGCAGGTTTCAGACAAATGATAATCTTCCCAACTCATTTTGCTTTCCGGAACCAACGAGCTTGAATCGCCAGGAACAGTCCCACCAAAAAGGGCTCCTACGGGGCAATTATATTTGTAGTTAAAACCCGGAGAGGTCTTGCCTTCGGGGTTAGAAGCACGGTGATGCGGGTGAGCGTCGTTCTTATCGCCAATGCCGTACACGAACGAAACGTCCCACGGATTCACGCCGAGCATGTAGTTCAGCTGGTTGATGCCGAGCTGGCGCATTTCACTTGCCTTGAGGCCCGTACTTGCCATAGCCGGGAGCGTGGCGCCCTGCTTTTCGATATCGGCGGCTACATCGGCGTATGCCAAAACTTCAAAGATGTTTCCCGCTTGATAACGGTTGAAATTCCATTTCTGGTCGGTAAGCATCGTGTACCAGATGGGGTTGTACTTTACCGTATTGCCTTTGAAGGCGACGCCACCTGCCGGAAGCACAACCGATTCGCTCCCGATGTTTCCGCTTACATCACTGAGGTTCGCAATCATGTCGGCAAGGCAGTCTTCAATGGCCGCGAGGCGTTCAGCTTCGGTAAGACCGTATTCAGATGTTGCCTTGGTCTTGTCGGCAAGAATCAACTTGTACAAAGCGTACAGCGCGAAACTATGGGCGTTCGCCCAGTTGGTGTTCTTTGGGTTTTTAAGCATGCCACCCGCATCGGCAGCGAACCAACCACCACCAAAGAAGCCTGCGCCGTCACGGATCTGTTGACTTGCAAACAGTTCCGTCGTGCGGATCATGTCGTCGGCGTAATCTTTTTTGCCTGTAGCGTACAGGAGCGCCACCGAAGCGAGCGCCAAGTCGTCGGTAAACTCATTGTTGCCGTTATAGGCGGGAGAACTGAAGGTAGTCTTGTTGTTCTTGAAAGTCTTGCCTTGGGCCAAATCCTTGGCAAAGGCGTACATCTTTTCGGCAACCACCAAGCAACTGTCTGCAAATTTCTTGTCGTACTTGGCGTAGTCCTTGGAAAGAATTGCAAGGCCTGCTGCGATGTCACTGGAAATGTTGGCGCCGAGTTCTCCGAGTCGCACGATTCTGGCTGCGGGACCACCACGGTCTGTGGCAACGGAAGAATTGTCTGTCGGGAGATAATCCTGAGCTTCGGGGCGTCCCCACCAGCCGTGATCACTACCGAAGCTGCCCACAGAAACAGGCATGTCGTCAACGACGCCCTTGGCGAATTCGTACGCTTTCAAGAAGAAGTCAGCACCATGCTTGGCCTCGCGCAAGACATCGGGCACGCCGTCGGTCTTCACGAATTCACCCTGGTTGTAATCGTAGTGGTCCACGTCTTTACCGGGGTTGGTGGCATGCATCACGGCAAGGGTCATGAAGGCGTACGCCATGGTCTGCGATTCCTTCAGGTGGTCACCACAGTCATACCAACCGCCTGCCAAAGAACCTGCCCTAGATGCGTCAAAGGAAGAGGTAGTATCTCCTGCCGTAGTAATCGCGCCACCGCCGTCTTTGGTATGGCTCGGTCCGTGGAACCAGGACTCGGAGTTTCCGCTGCGCTGGATGCCGAAGAACTTGAGCGTGGCATCCTTTGCCATGGTGTAAACGTCGTCGCTCACAATGAAGGTGCTAGAGATTTCGTCACCGACCTTGATGCGCAGGCGCTTTTCGGTAGGTACGTTCTGCGGGATGTTTCCAACCTGGACAATGCCGGAAGGACCAGTGAATTCAACTTTGTAGCGCTGTTGATCATTTGTTGTTGCGTTTGTGCCGGCAACAATGGTCCAGTTGCTCGCCGTTTCGGTGGTGGTCGTGGTAAAGAGACCGGTCACCTTAGTGCTGAGCGACTTTCCGTCGGCATCCACAATTTCAAAGTCCTTGGCCGCACCCACAAAGTAGAACTGGCGAACTTTGTCGCTCTTGAGGTAGCCCGCCTGGTTCACGCGGATCGGCGAAATCTTGGTGTTGATGGCATCAAAGTAGGCCTGGTCCAGGGTGTCGGGCATCATCGCCCCCGCCTTAAAACTTGCAGGCGTTGCGGGAATATTCAGAACGCCAATCTTCTTGGTGACCGTCGTGTCAAAATTCTCGAACACTTTCGCGTCCCAGCTCAAGGGCCAGGTCGGGCGAATCAGGTCGTAAGGCGTGGTAGCGGCCATTGCCGTAGAGGCCGAAATGGCGGCCAGGGTAGAAATTGCGGTTAGTACCCCAAAATTCTTCATAATCTTCCTCCTTATCGGATAAAATAAATATAATACACCGCACCCCCATTTGCAAACAAATCAAACGCAAAAGTTTGGTAAAAACGCCCACCCCCAGCAACACACACTTAAAACAGGACAAACGAAGCAAAATAAATCGTAAAAAAAGACCCTGCAAAAAGCAGAGTCTTTATAAAAAGCAGGAATTTGCGCAAGCGCAAAAAAAGCCTTTAATTAATAAACTGTAATTCGTCTAGAAACGAGCAAGACAAGAAACGCGAGCCGAAGCTGTATAAGACATACAGCGAGAGCTCGCGTGACGCAGTATTGCGAAGTTTATCGACGAATTACTTATCCGTGAGGAATGCGACGCCCGGCAGCACCTTTCCTTCCAGCAGTTCGAGGGAAGCGCCACCACCCGTAGAGGTGTGGGTCACCTTCTTGTCGGCGCCGTACTTCTTGGCAGCCGTAGCGGTATCGCCACCACCGATCACGGTGATTGCGCCGGCAGCGGTAGCTTCGACGATAGCGTCGGCCATAGCCTTGGTAGCCTTTTCGAAGGCTTCGAATTCGAACACGCCTGCAGGGCCGTTCCAGACGATGGTCTTTGCAGACTTGATAGCGTTCACGAAGAGCTTGGTGGATTCGGCGCCCACATCGAGGCCCATCCAGCCAGCCGGAATGCCTTCGGCGTCAGTGACAGCCTTCGTGGCGGCATCGGCAGCGAACTTGTCGGCAGCGATGTAGTCAACCGGGAGGATGATTTCCTTGCCGGCAGCCTTGGCCTTGGCCATCAGATCCGGAACGAGCTTGGCACCTTCTTCGTCAAACAGAGAAGAACCGATTTCGATGTTGTTCAGAACCTTCTTGAAGGTGAAAGCCATGCCACCGCCGATGATGATCTTGTCGGCCTTGTCGAGGAGGTTGTTGATGAGCTGGATCTTGTCGGCGACCTTGGCACCGCCGAGGATGGCGAGGAACGGACGCGGAGGATTGTTGAGCACCTGGTCGAATGCCTTGAGTTCCTTGTTCATGAGGAAACCGGCAGCGCGCTGCGGAAGTTCAACACCAGTCATGGAGGAGTGGTCGCGGTGAGCGGTACCGAAAGCGTCGTTCACGTAGACGTCAGCGAGCTTGGTGAGGCTTGCGCGGAAGGCCTTCACGGCTTCCTTGTCGGCCTTTTCCTTAGTTTCGGTGCCATCGGCGTTCTTGATCTTCCTCTTGCCTTCTTCTTCGATGTGGAAGCGGAGGTTTTCGAGGAGGATGATTTCACCCGGCTTGATAGCGGCGCAGGCAGCTTCAACTTCCGGACCCACGCAGTCGGAGAGGAACTTCACCGGCTTCTTGATGAGTTCTTCGAGCTTCTTGGCAACCGGAGCGAGGGTGTACTTCATGTTCTTTTCGCCATTCGGACGGCCCAGGTGGGAAGCGAGCACGACGGCTGCACCGTGATCGAGAGCGTACTGGATGGTCGGGAGGGCGGCTTCGATACGCTTGGTGTTGGTGATTTCGCCAGTCACCTTGTCCTGCGGAACGTTGAAGTCGACACGGATGAACACGCGCTTGCCGGCGAGTTCGAGATCTTCGATAGAGAGCTTTGCCATTATGGATTCCTCTTTTAGGGTTAAAATTTACGGGCTAAAAAGTAGAATTTTTCGTGCCGAAATACCATATAAATGGCAAGAAAGATTGTTCTACATCATAAAATGGGGTTAAAAGCCTCAAAAAAACTTATTTTTTATAACATCTCCCCTTTTTTTTATATATTTCGTTGAAAAGCAATTCCGTATTGGAGTACAAAATGAAGCGTTTCTTAGTGGCATTCTGCCTTTCCATTGCAACGGCTTTCGCCGGCTCTTACGATATTGAAGAATTTACCGCAACCGACGCCGGCACGCCCGACGAATACATCACCGCCGAATTCGGTGGCCAGCTGAAGACCGCTCCGGCAGACGAGGTCAGTTCCCTCCAGGACGGTCGCCTGGTTGTCCGCCAGAAGTTCACCGACCCGTTCGGCGAGACCCCCACAGCCTACCAGCTCTACCAGGGTGGCAAGGGCGACCTCTCCGGACTCGTGGCCCTGACTGCAGAAGGTGTCGATTATTCCAAGCTAGTCACGACCCGTATCTACGCCCGCAGGGGCATGCCTATCGAGGAAGACGTCGAAAAGGTCTATTTCGACGGCAAGGCCGTGTATGTTCCCGGTCTATCTTCCGCTATTGCATTCGTTGACGGCAGCATGGTGCAGTTGAAGGGCGACGAATCGGCAGCACCCGCCGAAGAAGAAGCACCTGCACCCGAAGTCGCCTCCAGCGAAGAGGAAGAATGCGACGAGTACGATCCGGACTGCGAGGACGAGGAAGAAGACGAAGATATCGACGTCAAGGGCGACCTCGACGAATCCAACTCCCGCGCCGATGAACGCGACTACGCTATCAGCGACGCTTCCGAAAATGCGACCGACCGTTTCGGTATTGCTGACGAAGTCCGCTTCTGGACTGCCGTGGGCCTTTCCGCCCTCGCCGTTACCGGCGCCGTTATCGGCGTGATGCAGCAGATGGAAGCCAACAAGGCCAAGGATGCCTACGACGACCTCGACGAAGTCCATTCCGGTATCATGGCCGGCATCACGAGCGCCTGTGCGGCCGACAAGGAACCCGCGGCCTGTGAAGTGGCAATGAAACAGTACGCCACCTACAACACGACCGAAAAGTACACCCTTGCCGACCTCGAAGCCCGCATGGACACCAACAAGAAGACCCAGGATTCCTACACCTTCGCCCGCAACCTCTGGTTCGGCGTGACGGCGGTATCCCTGACTGCAGCCATCGTGCTCTTCGTATGGTAGTCGAAACCGGCAAAATTTCGCTAAAAGACCTGACGTTCGATTGCATTATCGGAACGCTCCCTTTCGAGAGAGAAAAGGAGCAGCCGATTGTATTGAACATTTCCATCTGGCTTGACTTTACGCAGGCCGCCCGTAACGACGACCTGGTGCATTCCATTGACTACGCCCAGCTCTCCGACAACCTCAAGGAGTTCATCCGGGGAGCGAAGTTCCAGCTCGAAGAGACCCTCGTGCTGGAAACGGCGAAGTACATCCTGGGGAACTACCCCAAGGCACAGGCGGCCGAAGTGCGGGTAAGCAAACCGAGAGCCATCCCGAATTGCGCAGGCGCCGAATCCAGCATCCGCATCCGCCGGTAAGGTTCCGCGCTCAAAGCGCCACCCAAGTTCTAGAAAAGAGGCCGCAACGACGCGGCTTTTTTTTTGACAGTCAGTTGATTGTCCTGTAACGCAGGGCCTCCGAAATGTCCACAACTTCCACATTCGGCGCCTCCCGCATATCCGCAATGGTGCGCGAGACCTTCAGCATGCGGTAGAACCCGCGGGCACTCAGGTTCATCCTGTCGGCGGCAGAAACCGCAAAGCGTTCCACTTCGGGCGACATGCCCGCAAACTTTTTCGCGCATTCCGACGACATCTCCGCATTGGACTTGAACGGCAGGTCCTTAAACCTCTGGCGCTGGATGGCACGTGCCGCACAGACCCGCTTGCGGATTTCGGCGGAACTTTCGCACTTGCGGTTATCCACGAGTGCACCCGCCTCCATGGGCGGCACGCTCACCTGGATGTCGATGCGGTCCAATAGCGGGCCCGAAATCTTTTCGCGGTAACGCTTGCGCGCATCGGGCAGGCACGTGCACACGCGCTTCGGGTCCATCGCAAACCCGCAGGGGCACGGGTTCATCGCAGAGCCCATCATGAAGCGCGCGGGCCACACCACGGTCCCGCTCGCACGGCTTACCGAAATGAAGCCATCTTCCATCGGTTCACGGAGAGCCTCTAGAACAGTCCGGTTGAATTCCGGGAGTTCATCCAGAAAGAGCACGCCGTTGTGCGCGAGGCTCGCCTCGCCCGGCAACAGCCGGGCACCGCCGCCCACCAGCGATACCATCGAGGCGCTGTGGTGGGGCGTGCGGAACGGGCGAACGACCACCGGCCTGAATTCCGCGGAGTCGCCCGAGCGGCGAGCGCACGAATGTATGCGGGTCGTTTCCAGCACTTCCTCGTCAGTCATATCAGGCAAGATTCCCGGCAGGCAGCGCGCACACAGCGTTTTGCCGGCGCCCGGGGAACCCACGAGCAAAAAGTTATGCGCCCCCGACGCTGCCACCTCGAGTGCGCGCTTCACGCCTTCCATGCCAACCACGTTCTTGAAGTCGGGAACCTCAAGGGAAGGGGGCTGGGGCCTCGTTTGTATGCCGGACGCGATTGATGGTTTCGAGCCCCCGCCCCCTTCTAGAAATTCTACGCATTCCCTCAGGGAATCCGCACAAACGTAATGAAGACCTTCCACCAGCGAAGCCTCGGAAGCATTCGCCCGGGGAATCACCAGGATGTTCTCGCTATCCCGCGGTAAACCCATCGCGATGGACAAAACCCCTCTCACTGGCTTCAACAATCCATCCAGCGAAAGTTCACCGACAAAGACATAGCGCTCCACCTCCTCTACATTTATCTCTCCTGTAGAAACGAGCATCCCGATAGCCAGTGGAAGGTCTAGTGCACTCCCCTCCTTCCGCAAATCCGCTGGCGACAGGTTTACCGTAGTACGGAAACCCGTCACCACCTTCCCGATGGAACGTATCGCCGAAACGACGCGCTCTCGGGATTCCCTCACCGCATTGTCCGGGAGGCCGACCAGAGTAAACCCAGGCAAGCCCTGCGAGGCGTCAACCTCAACACTCACAGGGACGGCCTTTATACCAAACAAGCAGTAAGAACGGATCCTGCGGAACATTTGCACCTACTAAGCTACAGCAGCCTGGTACTTTTCCAGGATGCAATTTTCAATGTGCTCACGCAGCTGGCGTGTAATCGGATTGCAGATGGACTTGAAGTCCTCGCCCTTGTAGAACGGGTCGAGCGGGTAGCTCACGAAGAGCCCGTTCACGCCATCCATCACGCGGAGCCCGCGAATCACCATCTGGTCGTTCAGCACAATCTGCGCGAGCCCCTTCAGATGCCCGAGGCTCGGGCCTTCCTTGAACGGGAACACCTGCACCTGCGTTACCGCAAGGCAGTCGAAAGCGGGATCCACCTTCTGCTGGGCAGCATTGCCTGCTGCATTCGTATTTTCTGCCATATTATGGCCTCCTATATTTTGTGTTAAACCGCCTCCACGGCAACCCATTTGCCGCTTCCGACGGGCACCCCTATAGTTGCAATTTCCGTGCCAATTTTAAAATGCCGTTTTTCGCAAAAATTCGCCATATCGCGACACCCCTACCTAGTGATTAATCGATTAAATCACTGATTTATCTATTTTAATCACTATGCTATTAAAACCGAATATGAACTGGAAAGCGAACCAGGGAATCCAGACCCCGACCGTGATGGCGAACGTCTCGGAAGAACGTGAATTTGTACAGATTGACTTCTACGTCGAGGAACCGCTCGACTGCTTCAGGGCCGAAGTCATGGAAGACGGCGGCCACAGCTGGGAAGATTCCTGCGTCGAGGTGTTCCTGCAGAACCCCGCAAACGCAGAAGAGTACTTCAACTTCGAGGTCACGAGCCGCGGGGCCCTGCTTGCCGCACGCGGAAAAGGGCGCGAGAACCGTACCGTACTCAGTGAGGTGGCACTCTCGCAAATCGCGCGTACCAAGCAACTCGCGAGCATCATCGGGGAATTTATAAGCTGGGGCATAAGCCTGCGCATCCCGGCGAGCATATTCGGGCTCGACGCCTTCGAGGGCGGTCACCTGCGGGGGAACCTGTACAAGTGCGCCGACAAGGCGAAGACCCCGCACTACCTGAGCGCCTTCCCCATCGATACCGAGAAGCCGGACTTCCACCGCCCGGAATTCTTCCAGGAACTTGCATAGGCATTCCGGGTAAGACATGTCTACCGTAATCCTCTTCAACAAACCGTTCGGCGTACTGAGCCAGTTCACGCCCGAATCGGGCCACCCGGCGCTCAATACATTCGCCTTCCCGCCGGGAGTGTACGCGGCAGGCAGGCTCGACCATGACAGCGAAGGCGCATTGCTCCTTACGGACAACGGGAAACTCATCAAGAAGTTGCTGGACCCGCAATTCGAGCACCCGCGCACCTACCTGGCGCAGGTCGACGGGCAGATTACCGAAGAGGCCGTGCAGCGGCTCGCAAAAGGTGTGGACATCAAGGGATACCGCACCAAGCCCTGCAAGGCAGAGATTGCCGAAGAGCCCGATTGGCTTTGGCCGCGCAACCCTCCGGTGCGGTTCCGCGCGAACATACCCACAAGCTGGGTGCGGCTCACCCTTATAGAAGGCAAGAACCGGCAGGTGCGCCACATGACTGCCGCGGTCGGGTTCCCCACGCTACGGCTCATCCGCATACAAATAGGAAACATCCCGCTGGGCGATTTGAAGCCCGGCGAGTGGAAAACGGTTACCGATAGGGTAATTTGATTTTTTTAGAGCAGGCCCTTCTTTGCCGAACGCATCAGGTTCTTCACCTGCTTGTTTGTGAGCTGCGGGACCTCGGCATCCTTCTGGGCACGGGACTTCGGGGCGCATTCCTCGCAATAGTGCTTGAACACCGTCCCGAAACTGGCGGCACCGTCCATACGGTCCGTCTGGCGGCTACGGAAGGCTCGCACCATCGTTTCCTTGTGGCACTTGTCGCACACACCCATCTTGGGGGCGGCAGGCTGACGCGGACCGCGATCCTTGTTTCCATGTTCCGTAGTCATGTCCCAGGCACGTCTCTGGGCTGCAATCTTTCTGGCAAAACCATCATCTAAAAGACTCATATCAGCTCCTTATTTATCTTCTAACTCTCTTAATATACAATCTTGCAAGAAAAGCGATTCGAGCGTAATGCACAAAGAGGTGGGTTTTGCGTCTTCCGAATACAGGCTGCGGGCAAATTTGCCCCTTTCCAGTTGCTTTTGCTTGAAAATATCCGCATGCCCCGCGAAATCGAACACCTTCACCCGCGAAGGGAATGCGGTTTCGAACGCCCGGATGGCATTGTTGAGGATTTCTGCCTTGTCGCTCACGCCGGGCACGGAATCGGGAGGAACCGTCACCACGAAGATGCCGGACTGAGTCTTGTTGACAAGTTCATGCACGAGGCTCGTGTAGTTCTCCGCCGTAAGGAACCCCGAACCCGAATCCTTCTTGAGGTCGGTCAGCCCGAGGCCGAGCACGATGCGCCCCGCCTTCTTGCCGATAATGTCGGATGCAGCCCGCGCCAAGAGCTGCGGCAACGAAAGTGGAACCGGAGAATTGATGGAAAACTGCATGGGCCGCGATGGTTCCCGGCACAGGAGCATCTCGGCCACACGGGAGGCCACCTCACCCTGTTCTCCGAAGAGTTCGTCGCCGATTATGAGAATCCTGTTTTCCATGCCTTTAATTTACTTACTATCGATGGGTTTGACCACAGAAATTTCCCAAAAACCGTCTTTTTTTTCGCGGGAGACAATGCTACAGCCGTCCGCAACCAGCGCTCCGGGGACATTCTCGATAGGGGAACCCTCGTCGAGGTCAATCTTCAGCACACGCCCGCGGGGGTAACCCGACATCACAAGCCTCGAACGGGCGGCATTGCCAGGGCAAACCACGCCCCGAAGGTCGAGCACGTCGGGAACGTCGACCGTCACTCCGGGCAGCGGCTCGCCGGACTTGGCCTTCTCGCAAAACGCGGCTATTTCCTCGCAATGACGTTCCGGATGTTCGAGCCAGCGCCCGACCGGATATGCAGGCAGGTCCGCAAGCATCACCCTGGAAAGGGCATCCTCGGACGCAAGTTGCACCCCGAACGTCACGCGGAGCCACTCGACACACGCATACGAGATAAGCGATTTCAGCGCATCACCGAAACCGGCATCGTCCCTGTGCGAAAGCATCCATTTGACTACCGTAGACGGTTCGCCCGAATTCCGTTCATCCATAATTTTTTACCTAAATATACAATTTAATTGCACTTCGTCGCAAAAATGCGAAAAAACGCGATTTTTTGTAAAAAAGTTAAGTCTATCACTCTTTTTTTCCATAAAAATAGTAACGAAACATAGCAAAAAGAGGCTTTGATTTCTATATTTGCGCCCAAGCATTTGATTATGCAAAAGGTTTTGTAAACGATGAATACAGTTCTCCTCTACGCAATGTTCGTAGTCTATGTCATCGCCGGCGTGGGATTGGTGATTTACGGGTTCAGTTGCTACTACAGCATATATCTATTCCTGAAGAATAGCCGCCATACTAGACTATCAGACCGCAAAAAGATTCTCAAGTTCTACCGTGAGCACTCCATCAACGACCTCCCGCAGGTCACGACCCAGCTCCCCGTATTTAACGAGGCGAACTGCGTGGAACGACTGCTCGACGCGGTCTGTGCTATCGACTACCCCAAGGACAAGCACGAAATCCAGGTCTTGGACGACTCCACCGACGAATGCTACGAAGTGGCGAAGAAGAAGGTGGCCGAACTTGCCGCGAAGGGTTACGATATCAAGCTTATCCACCGCACGAACCGCAAGGAATTCAAGGCCGGCGCCCTCAAGGAAGCCATGGCCGTCGCGAAGGGCGAATTCCTCGCGATTTTCGACGCGGACTTCGTCCCCGAGAAGGACTTCCTGTTGAAGACCATCCCCTACCTGGTGATGGACGACCAGATTGGCCTCGTTCAGGGCCGCTGGGGCCACCTGAACCGCACGGAATCGGGCCTTACGCTCGCCCAGTCCATCGGTATCGACGGCCACTTCGTTATCGAGCAGTCCGCCCGTAGCTGGGGCAAGCTGTTCATGAACTTCAACGGTACCGCAGGCGTGTGGCGCAAGCAGGCTATTTACGACGGTGGCGGCTGGGAAGGCGACACCCTGACCGAAGACATGGACCTCTCCTACCGCAGCCAGCTCGCCGGATGGAAGATGAAGTTCGTGTTTGACGTGATTGTGCCGGCTGAACTTCCGAACGACATCAACGCCTACAAGGCACAGCAGTTCCGCTGGGCCCGCGGTTCCATCCAGACGGCCATCAAGATTTTGCCGCGCGTGTGGAAGGCCAAAGTCCCGCTCCGCATCAAGATTGGCGCGTTCCTGCACACCACGCACTACTCGATTCACCCCTGCATGCTGTTTACCGCCCTCTGCGCCTGGCCGCTCCTCGCGTTCTTCGAACCGGTCGCGCACTTGCCCAGCTGGGCCTACACCATCGGCTTCAGTTTCATTTTCCTCGCCGCCATCGCTCCTTCCGTCCTTTACTTCGTTGCACAGCGCTGCTCGGGCTATACCGGCTGGAAAATCCGCATGCTGAGCCTCCCCATCTTGATGGCGCTTGGCGTGGGCATCGCCGTGAACAACACGCGTGCCGTGTTCGGTGCCGTGACCGGCGTGAAGGGCAGTTTTGTCCGTACCCCGAAGAGCGGCGGATCCAAGAAGAAGGCGAAGAGCCACTACGCACAGAAGTTCCCCTGGATGGCCGTCCTCGAACTTGCCGTGGGCGTGTACTGCATCTTCGGTTTGCTCGAATACATCGGCGCACAGAAGTTCATTATCGGACCGTTCCTCGCGCTCTACGCGGTGGGTTTCCTCTCCGTGGGCGTGCTCAGCTTCATGCACTTTATCGGCAACATTATCGAAGTGCACAAGGCCCGCAAGGAACACGGCAACGTCGAAGAGCAGGAATCGTAATCCGCTACAAACGATTTGCATCAGGGCATCCGCGAAGTTCGCGGATGCTTTTTTGCATGGTATGGATATATTCAGTCGTGCGGGAATCGTAGGCGGCAAGGATGTGCACGTATTCGCGGTGAAACATGCCGTAAAGCCCGAGCGCAGACGAGACAAGGATGCCCGCAACCGCAAGCGCCACCATGAGTTCCATTAGCGTGAAGCCTTTTTGCATCGGGTGAGCCTCCTGAAGGTGTAGCCGGGCGTGCGGATTTCGAGCCACTGGAGCGACGCGGCGGGAACGGGGGTGATGGTTATTGCGGGGGAATCGTTTGTCGCGAGTTGATTGCTTATTTCGGGGGGATCGTTTATTGCGGGAGTAACGTTTATCGAGGGGTGGCCGTTTATTGCGGGGCGGCTGTTTATTGCGGAGTTGCCGTTTATTGCGGGCGGGTTGCGGGTTAGAGATGCGCGGCGGGTATAGATGGTGTCGACGCAGGGCGGGAGAGAAACTGCAAGGGAATCGATGTACGCGACTGCAGCAAGCGCGGAATCCGAGCGGGAGAACTCGAGGGCAGAGATGCGCCGGAACGCCCCCAGGTACAGCGAGAGGGTGGCCGCCCCTGCGGCAAGAACCGCAAGCGCGACGAGGACCTCGAGCAAAGTAAAGGCTTTTCGTTTATCGCAGGCGAGAAGTTTTTTGCAAAGAGCGAGACGCTTATCGCTGGAGGCGAGATGTTTATCGCGGGTAATCACTGCGCGGACCTCCGGAACACGACTTTCTCGCCGTCAAAAAATGCGGGTAGAAGGGCTTGGGCCGAGTCGCGCACGGTTCCGGGAAACGCAGCACCCGCGAGACTGTCGGAAACATCGAGTTCGACCGTGCCGCCCGGCGCAGCGAGCACGCCAGCAAAGGAGGCTCGATTCAGGAAGGCGATGCGCCCGCTGCCCGACCCGAGCGATACGGCTACGCTCGGGAAATCTGCCCGTACACGGTCGCGAATTGCAATGCAATCGCGGGCATAGAGCATGCCCGAAAACCTGAAGGAGGAATGCACCTCCAGCGATGCGCCGGAATAGACCTCGAGATGCGCGACCGAGACTTCGCCGCCGAGGGTTACATCGCCCTCAGAATAGATGCACAGCGTGTCGAAACGCGCCCGCCCCTTCACGTTCACGGAGCCTTCGACCAAGAAGGCGGCGGAAGGGACTCGTGTATCGAAATCTAGCGTGAGGTCGCCATCGGCAACGTGCAACGCGATTGCGGTATCGAGCCGGAAGATGCGGCGATTGCCGGACATGACGCGAAAGCCCCTTGCCGTCGTGATGGACTCGCGAAGGGCGGCACGATATTGAATCATGGCGGTGTACCAGTCGTCAAACCGCAGGCGGGAATAGCGCGTGCCGTAATATGCACATAGGCTGGGGGCCGTATTTGCTGATGCAGGACGCAATGTATTTGCAGGCATGGAATGCGGGATTTTTGCTGGTACAAGATGCCCGCCGACCAGTAGCGGGGCACAAATGCGACCCCACGGGCCATCGCTTTCGGCATACACCGGCGGGAGGCCCGCGAAGAACCCGTCAGGCAATCCCGAGAGATTCGCGATGATTGCCGATTCCGCATCATAGACTGCCTGCACTTCGCGCGCATAGCAGTTCGTGTAACGCAGCACGCTTCCCGGCACCCGCAAAAGGCAACCGAACAGGATGGTGAGTGAAAGGATAAGCGTGAGGACAAATCCCAGAACGAAACCGCGCTTACGTTCCATTGCGAACCTCCCGAGTTTCGCCCCCGCAGGCAAGCTGCACACGGTCCTTCCCGATAGAAACGACTTCGAAGGGCCCGAGGGTATCCCCGAGGCTGTACCAGGAAGGCGATGCGCCCGCAATCGATGCGCTGAAGATGCGACCCGCCACGACGCCGTGCAAGCGGACAGGAGGGAGGTCGCACGCGTTGTTTTCTTTGTTAAACGGCGCGCGCATCTCGCTCTCATTAAACTGCGCGACAACCTCTTCGCTCGGGCGCATCTCCGGCGGAGGCGTGAGCGCCGGAAGTTCCGCGCCTGCAGGCGATATTACTTCGGGTGCCGCGCCCGGCAAATCTCCCGAAAGAACGTTCCACCAGGTACTAACCGCAAGCAACAGCGCCACGCCCGCAGCAAACGCAGGCAGCACAAGCTTCCCGCAGGTTCGTACCCGCCAGAACGGATCGCTCCCCGCACGCCTTAACCAGCGGAGCCTTTCCGGTTCCTGCACGTCCCCTACGTCCATAAACGCGCAGTACCATTTTTCCGCCCGAGAAAACAGATCGTCGTTCCGGAGAAAAACATCGAACCGCCCGAGACGTTCCTGCACGCTTTCTTTATTATTATACTGAGGTTCCTCGCTCCAGTGGCAAAGCCTTCCTTCAAAGAAGACGAGGATGTACAGCCAGCCGTTGTCCAGAAATGCGAAGCGGCAGTTCCCGCAACTTTCGCGCAGGCTGCACCCGCAATAAGCGCTTTCGCACGAATCTTCCTCGCGCATTAGTTTGTCCGCACACCCGTAGAGCATCGCCGTCCGGGGCAAGATGCGCTCGCCTCGCCCGCGATATTTCGCAGGTTCCTTTTCTGAATCGCTCTCGTTCGCAAGCATCACCAGGTAACGGTGTTTTCGCCCGTCCGTGCTGTTGAAGCTCACCATTTCCCGGAACACGGGTTGCGCCGCGCAAGAGCTTTCTGAACACGACTGCGCGACACTCGGGAAATCCTCGGCAAAGCGCCTGCGGAGCGTCAGCGGGTCCAGCACGCCATCGAAGCCTGTCACCACCTCCCAGGTCCAGAGCCGTGCCTCCACAAAAGCCGTTCTCGCCCACATCAGAAATTCACCTCGGGCGTGATGAAGATGGCCAGTTCGCTCTCGTCTTCGACCTCGCTCACGTAACTGAAAAGCCTGCCGATAAGCGGGATGCTCCCGAGGAACGGCACCGCCGTGCGCACCTCCGACTTGCCCTTCCGTACGAGGCCGCCCAGGCAAAGTGTCTCGCCGTTTTTCAAGGTGACGGTCGTCTTCAGGTTTCGCGTGCTGATATCGCGCGGGCCATCGCCGCTCGAGCGCCCCGCCGTCTTGATTTCGGGCGAAATGTTCAGCGTGATGCTCCCGCCCTGCGTGACCGTCGGCGTGATTTCAAGCGAGATTCCGTCATTGAAACTGCGGTAATCCGTAATCGGGTAGCCGTCGGCGGATACCTGACTCACCAGGTAATAGACCGTGTTCGTCACGTTGAGTTCCGCCTTGTTCCCGTTGAGCGTCGTGAGCCGCGGGCGCGCAAGAACCTCGGCCCTGTTGTTCTCTTCCATCGCGGAAAGTTCCATCTCGAAACGCGCCGGCAGAATCCCGATTTTCCCGAACGCTCCCGAGGTGGAAACGTCCTTCCCCATAAAGTCCCAGAATCCGCGCACGCCCAGTTCGTTCTCGCCCGTCTTGCGCGTAGAGCCGCTGTGGAGCCCGATTTCAAAGTTGCGCCCGCGTTTGAGTTCCACAATCACGCACGAGATGGTCACCTGCATGGCGGGCCTGTCCAGGTTTTCGAGGATAGCGACAGCCTCCGCAATTTCTGCGGGCGAGCCGCGCAACATCAGCGCGTTCTGTTCCTTCACCTCCGACACGACAAGCCCCGAACCCGGCAACAGCTTGGAAAGTTGCGGCACGAGAGCCTCCGGCGTCATAGCCTTCAACGGGTAAAGTTCCGTACGCGAGAGCACGTTTTTCGCCCCGCGTTCTGTTACAAACAAAGTATTCATATCCAACGCATAAGTGTAGCGGCTCCCGCGAAAGAGCGACTGCAGGAGATTCGCAAGCGGTTCGCGTTCAAAACGCATCTGCAAGCTCTCGCGCACGTCTCCGTACAGCACCAGATTGAGGTTCGATACCCGCGCCAGTTCCTTGAGGAACACGTCCAGCGGGGTGCCGTCCAGTTCTACCGTATAGAGCGAATCGTCCTGAACGATATCCGGCACGGAATTTGCGCCCGCGGGCGAAACGCCGTTCGCACCCGCGCCATTCGGGCCCGAGCCACCCGCGGGAGAATTGCGCGAGCGTTCCACACGGAAGCAGTCCGCATCGCGCCTCACGCGGAAACCGTGCGACTCGAGCAGCACCCGGAGCGCTGTCCCGGGCGGTACGGATTCTAGATGACCGCTCACAGGCCCAGCAACATCGGGCGAAGCCACCACGTTCAGGCCCGTATTCGCAGAAAAATCCCGGATAAACTCGCGAACGTCGCGCTCCCGCACGTCGAGCGACACGAGCGAATCTGCTACCCGAAAAAAATTCTCGCCTCGTTCCAGCCGTTTGCGAATATGGAAAACCGTCCCGTCGCGAATGAGTTCCAGCCCGAGGGTAGAACACAACGACGTGAGCCCCTCCAGCAGCCCGACGCCATCAAGGTGGAACGTGACACGCGCCTCCGCACCGACGTCCACAAGCACGGGCACCCCGTAGGCAAGCGAAACCGAGCGGGCGACATCCTGCAGGCTCGCATCCACGAAATCGAGCGAAACCTTGTCGGGCACGTCGCGCTCAGCGCACCACGCGCGCCCCAGGCAAAGAAGTAAAATAATAACGAGGCATGCTACCGCGGGCATAAAGCATCCGCGACTTTCCTCCGCATTTTTGCGAGGCACAATCGTCCCCTAGATTTTAACACTATAATAAAAGGGCGTCACTCGACAGCCGACACAACCCGAAAAACGAGTTGAGCATAATCTACAAAATTAAAAACGGAAAAACCAGCAATTAGAGATTTTTTTCAAATTCTTTCAGGAGGGCACGGCCTTCTTCCCATTCGCCGAGGTTCGAAAGCGCATTGATATGCCCCTTGCGGCCCACGTCAAAGAACATCGAGCCCCACGCATCCGCAAAAACACGCGCACGCTCAATAGTCACATATTCGTCGTTCTCGCTCGCGACAACACACGAGGGCACCGGCAACTTTTCCAAAGGCATCGGAGCAAAGTCATCGACAATGTCAATCACATCGATATCCGCAGGCGCAACGAGGAACACGCCCTTGACTTTTGCCGGAACGGCACCTTCCCTCGCCTTCTGCATAAGCCAGAGGACCGTCGTCGCGACCCCCAGACTGTGCGAAACGAGAACCGTATCGGACACGAGCGCAGCCACCGTCCTGTCGAGCGTATCGACCCAATCCGCTTTGTGCGGGTGTTCCCAGTCGTGCTGTTCAACGCGACTTGCATCGGGCATGTTGTTCGCCCAATAAGTCTGCCAGTGAGTGGGGCCAGAATTGCTGTAACCGGGAACAATCAGATAATGCATCAAGAACCTTGTTGAATTACATGTTCACGAACTTGCGCATGCTTAGGATAGCAGTGAGTACGCTGAGGGCCAGACTTACAAACAACGTAACCGTAGGAATGAAAAGCCCGACCAGGAACGTCTCGTGGAACAGCTGGACCAGGAGGAGCAGCGGGACTACAATGAAAAGCGAGATGTGCGCCGCGGCGCGGACCGTCTTCACGCGGAGCGAAAGCATCAGCGAGAACGATGTCGTGAGGAACACCGCCGAGAGCGCGCCGAGAATAGAAGCGAGCGCCGCGACGGTCGAAATATCGGGATGCGATGCCCAGTAGACGAACTGCGCCAGGAGCGCGAAACCCACCGGGAACGGAACAATCGCGAGCAACTTGCCCCAGAAGAGCCTCGCAGGCGCGATGGGAGAAAGCTGCAACAGTTCAAGCGAGTTGCGTTCGCGCTCGCCCGCAAACGAATCTCCGGCCAACGGCGAACCCATCGGGGCCATGAGGCACCCCAGCAGGAGCATCATGTAACCTTCCATGCCTTCCATAATCTGCCCGCCGTACCGCGAAACCGCAATTCCCTGGCTCGCCGCGAGAATCACCGGCGGGATGATGAACGGAATCCAGAATCGCGGATCCCGGAATATCAGGCGAAGTTCGTGTCTAAAAACGTGGAGCATGGGTTAATCCGGACCACCATCAGTTTGAATATGCCAAAAATAGATATTACAAACCTTATTTTTGCAGAAACGAATCTCATATCCCTGCCAATCATGCCAGTCATTGGGGTCATCGGGCTCCATTGGGCCCAATCGTTTCCATTTTTCCCATCTCCAGACAGAATCGCTTTCTTGCTTAAAGGCGAGATCTTTCTTCAAGACCTCATCCTTCGTCATCCCCAACCGAACGCCATTACTAAAAGAAATACGAACAGAACATGTTTTAAGCCCACGCGTATTGCCCTTAAAAACGCCCACTCCGTCCACATACTCCCAGCCGCCCATCGGCCCGGAAGAGTACTCAACAATTTCATTATTCTGTTTGCAGCGGACATAATCGTAACCCGCAGCGTCACCTTCTCGCATCTTTTCGCAGCCCTTGCAAATCACATCGTCTAACCGCAGAGAATTTGCATCAATGACGCTCTCGTCAATATCACGCGCCCACAGCACGGACGAGGCAACAAGCAAAAGCATCAATAAAACACGAATCATGATATCGTTCCAAGAAAATCTTTGCTATAAAATAGATTTATTCGCGATAAGCGAGAGCCAAGGTGCGGCAAAAACATTTATTATCGCTTGCGCTGCCGCATGAAATAAGATATATTCAGGAAGTACATCTTATAGAGGCTCTTTATAAGCCACAGAAAAAATGAAGCGAGAACTACACCGTCTCCGATTCACCTTTCAGCCTAGCGGCAAGTTCGGCAATAGTCCCACATTCAACTGTTTCAAGTGACAGCATAGGCGCATCCGTGTCAAACGACTGGAATACGTACCATATTTCGCCATCAAGCTCGGCAATCCACACGACATCGCCAGTCATGGATACCTTGCACTGGCAGAATCCATAGTCCTTGTCGTCATCATCGACCCAAAGACCTTCATTACGGCTCATTTCGATAAGAGCGTCTATCGTCATATCGTAAACTTTCTAGCCGAGAGCTGCTTCTAGAACTTCATTCATTAGCGTCTGGTAACCCACACCATCAGACGCAGCCTTCTTCTTGTAGCCCTCAATTACGCGCACGGGAATGCGTATAGTGACGGCCTTCGATGCCTTCTCGGCCTTCCTTGCCTCACTCCTAGCCCGCGCCATAGCGAAGAACTGGTCAGGAGTCATATTCTCGCCGACGAAACCGCGTCCGGAATCCACAGCCTCGCGCATTTCGTCGCCGAAGTCATGTTTCTTGTAGAAATCAACGTCCATGCTTTTCTTCATAGAGCCTTATCTCCTTTCCGTGCGCCCTTCGGGCAGTGATTACCTTTCCCGTGTTCCTGTTCGCGACGATTGTCCAGAGCTTTCCGACCTTCATTGTAAATATAACCCGTATTTACACTTTTGTCAATACAATTTTAGACGTTTTTCAGTGAATTTACTCCATCACCAACACAACTATAGCATCAAAACACATCGATTCTACAAAAACTTCTCGCACAATATATATAAAGCAAACGTCAAAAAATGTCAATAGCAACAAATTTCAAAAAAAGCCCTAATATCACGAACCAATCTTTTTTAAAGAACACCGCCGCAGCCAACATAATAGTCTAGGCAAAATTCCTAACTTTTAACCATGGACAACATATTTGCATTCATTGGCGGGCTCTACCTGGGGATTCATTACACCCGCACCAAGAAAATTGAGTACGTCTTCAAGATTCAATGGAAAGAGCAGCCCGTACTGTTCGGCATCATTATCCTTCTCTTCTGGTTTTTCGCACTGGATAGTTTTTACGACACGCTCGACTTATTCGGGCTCTCTCCCATTTCCGGAAGGCCGCTGCAACTCCTGGACATCATCACATTTTTCTCGATTTTCTTTGTTGCAACAATAGCGAGCATTTTCACGAAGCAGGTCGAGATAAGGAAAAAGATTTACACCTGGCAAGACAGGCCCCTAACCAGAAGTTCGATTCTGGTCATTTGCCTACTCTTGACAAGCATTTTCGTGAAAGAACTGCTGGAGTTCTTCGCAATTTTATAATTAAATAGATCCCCGCCTACGCGGGGATGACAAGAGAAAAAAGGCGACCCCGGCACTGTGGCCGGGGTGACACTCTGAAAATTACTGTCTCGTCAGCGTCTTGTACTTGATGGGCTTCGGGTTGTCGGCATCTTCGCCGAGGCGCTTGCGACGGTCGGCTTCGTATTCGCTCCAGTTGCCTTCGAACCACACCACCTTCGAATCGCCTTCGTAAGCGAGGATGTGGGTAGCGATGCGGTCCAGGAACCAGCGGTCATGCGAGATAATCACGGCGCAGCCTGCAAACTTGAGGATAGCCTGTTCCAGAGCCTGCAATGTTTCGATATCCAAGTCGTTCGTCGGTTCGTCAAGGAACAAGAGGTTGCCCGGCTTCTGCAAGTTCTTTGCCATAAGCACGCGGTTACGTTCACCACCGGAAAGCTGCGAAAGCTTCTTCTGTTGGGCTGCACCCGTGAAGTTGAAGAGACCACAGTAAGCACGGCCATTCATCTTGCGGTCGCCCACCAAGATTTCATCGTTGCCACCCGTGATAGATTCCCAAACCGTCTTGGAATCGTCCAAGCTTTCGCGGCCCTGTTCCATGCTGATGATTTCCACAGTCTCGCCAATCTTGAGCGTACCGCCATCGGGCTTTTCCTGGCCCATAATCATCTTGAACAACGTTGTCTTACCTGCACCGTTCGGGCCGATAATGCCCACGATGCCGGAGCGCGGCAGGTTGAAGTTCAAGTCGTCGAACAGCACCTTGTCGCCAAAGGCCTTCTGCAAGTGCTCCGCCTGAATGACGATATCGCCCAAGCGCTTGCCATTTGCAATGTGGATCTGCGCCACCTTGATCTGCTCGCGGGAATCCTCGGCCAAGAGTTCCTCGTAAGCCTTGAGACGGGCCTTGCTCTTGGCCTGGCGTGCCTTCGGGCTCTGCTTGACCCATTCCTGTTCGCGGGCCAAACGCTTCTGCCTGTCGGATTCGCCCTTCTCTTCGCCACGGAGGCGTTCCAGCTTCTGGTCGAGCCACTGGGCGTAATTGCCTTCCCAAGGAATGCCGCGACCGCGGTCAATTTCCAAAATCCAGTTCGTCACGTTGTCGAGGAAGTAACGGTCATGCGTCACCAGAATCACGGAGCCCTTGTATTCGCGGAGGTGGCGTTCGAGCCAGGCGACCGTTTCGGCATCCAGGTGGTTCGTCGGTTCGTCCAAGAGCAGCAAATCCGGTTCTTCGAGGAGCAGGCGGCAGAGAGCCACGCGGCGTTTTTCACCGCCGGAGAGGTTCGTCACCGGCCAGTCGCCCGGCGGGCAGCGGAGAGCGTCCATCGCAATTTCGATGTTGCGGTCAAGGCTCCACAAGTCCTGAGCGTCGATGATGTCCTGGAGTTTCGCCTGTTCGTCGAGGAGCTTGTTCATCTCGTCGTCTTCCATGGGTTCGGCAAACTTCATGGAAATCTCGTTGAAGCGGTCGAGTACGGCCTGCTTCTTGGCGACAGCCTGCATCACGTTTTCCTTGACGGTGAGGTTCGGGTCCAGCTGCGGTTCCTGCGGCAGGTAGCCTGCGGTGCGGCCCGGTTCGATCCATGCCTCGCCCTGGAATTCCTTGTCGATACCCGCCATAATGCGGAGGAGCGTCGACTTACCGGCACCGTTCTGGCCGATGATGCCAATCTTTGCGCCGTAGTAGAAACTGAGGGAAATATCCTTCAGCACCTCCTTGTTAGGCGGGTACGACTTGGTCATCTTGTACATGTAGAAAACGAATTTTTCTGCTTTATTCTGTTCGGCCATATTCAGGTTCCAGATATCAGGTTACAGGTTTTTATTTCTCCGTTCAATAATACAAAAAACGCGCACCTGCCCGAGCAAGCGACGCACCCAATATTGATATATTTGACGCATGGAAAGCAACATCCTAAAGCGCCTGCGCGAGTGGTTCAAGAAAAATGCGGCAATGCTCCCGTGGAGGCCCACAGATTTGGACGCACCACGCGACCCGTATGCGGTATGGATTAGCGAGACGATGTTGCAACAGACGCAGGTCGCGACGGTTCGCGACTACTACATAAAGTGGATGGAGCGTTTCCCGGATATCGAGACTCTCGCCAAGGCGAACGAGGAGGAAGTGTTCCGGTACTGGCAGGGGCTCGGGTACTACAGCCGCGCAAGGAATATTTTGAAAACGGCAAAAACCGTCTGCGAGCAGGCGGTTCGGCAAGCTCACCGACCTGCCACAATGCCGCGGACTCGCAAGGAACTGGAAGCGCTGCCGGGAATAGGCGCGTACACCGCAGGGGCAATACTGAGCCTCGCGTACCACCAGCGGGAAGCGATTCTGGACGGAAACCTCGTGCGCATCTTTGCACGGTTCTACGCGCTCGATTTTCTGCCGACAGACAAGGCGAGCGCCGGCAAGAACGCAACCGGAAAGAACGAAAGTTGTGCCGAGGCCTACTGGAAATACGCCCGCGAGGTCGCAGACTCTCCCAAGGCATACATGCACAACGAGGCCCTGATGGAACTCGGGCGCACCGTATGCAGGAGCAAGAATCCCGACTGTGCAAACTGCCCGCTAAACGGCGGATGCCGTGCCAATGCCGAAGGGCGCACTGGAGAGTTCCCGCCCAAACGCGAGCGCACGCAGAGGGATTGGCACGGCACGGCGCTTGTCGTAGAAAGCGCCGACGGCAAGTTGCTTGCCGTATCCGCCGGACAAGCCTTCCTTGCGGGGCAGGCGACGCTCCCGCATTTTGAAAGCCCGAGGAACGCCACCGCGGGTTTGCCCGCAGAAGCGGAAGCCTACCTTAACGCAGACAACGTTGTACATACACGCGAATGCGGGAGTTTCCGGCACAACATCACGGTGCATAAGATTGAATGCAGGGTTCTGCACGTAAAGCTCTCCACAAAGGCAAGCAAGTGCGTCGCCAGCTCGGGCAAGAAAATTGACCCGCAGTTCAACGCAACGTGGGTGAAGAAGGAAGATGCCGCGAAGGCGTTCGCGAATAGTTTTAGTTTAAAGGCGTTGAAAAATGTTTTTTAGATCCTCGCCTTCGCGAGGATGACGAAGGGGGCGAGGATGACACGCGCTTTAATTAAAACGTTTTCTTGACGGTGCAGACGAAACGGATGCGGTCGTAGTCGCCGTTAGGCACCTGCACCACCTCGTCGGCAAGCACGTGTATAAGTGTTCCCGCAAGGTAAAGCCCGAGTCTCGGGAACTGCTGCTCGAATGTAGCGTCCCAGTACCAGTCGCCCTTCACCACGAGCGGGTCGTGTCCACGCAGGTTCCACTGGGCATCGCTCCTGTAGCGCAGCGAATGCGAAACGCGGAAACTCTTGCGGATAAGCCAGTCGCCGGTAAACGCGACAAAGAATTCCGAAGGCGTGACCTCGAAGCGTTCCGTAGGCCCGTCGATGCGTTCAAAGCCCGCGAGCGCACGGAACTTGAACATATCCTCGTACCACGCGTCAATCCAGAGTTCGCCCGTAATGCCCTTGATCCAGGAATTTATGCGGGCAACGTCACCATAGCGGAACTCGAAAGCGTCATCTTTTACGAAACCTTCCACGTCGAACGTCTCGGCACCGTGTTCCGCCCAGAAGCTTGCGCGCCCGCCAAGCGAAACGGAAGCGACCGTATCGGCAAACGCGAGGTAACCCTGCACCAGGTTCATCTGGCCATCCGGTGCAAGGTCAATTTCGTCATTCACGCCCTTCAATGCAAAATATTCAACGTCGTCGGCGAGCGGGTTCAAGCGCGTACCCGAAACATTCTTGATACCGAGCGTAACGCCCATGCCCTTCACGGGAACGGGCGCACCAATCTCTACGCTATCCTGCACGAGCCAGTCGGAATCATTCATGCCGAACATCACGTCGGCGCGGAGCCAACGGAGCGGCTGTACACGCAACTGCATAAACGGCCAAAGCACGCGATCGTTATCGAGCCCGGTATAAACGTCGCCATCATCGCTCACAAAGCGGAAGGCCAAGCCTGCCGAAATCTGGAAAACGCCCTTCTGGCAATCTTCGCCGCACTTGTAAAGCACGGAACCGCTCACCTCGTCGCGCTCGCCAGATTCACCGACCCGCTTGTTCTGGTATTCCGCGTGCTCGTAAGCGGCAGTCAGCGCAAAGTTCCAGAAATCCACACGGCCTTCCACACGGGGCGCCATGTGTACCGGAATCCAGCGGGACGATTCCATGTATTCCCAGATGTATTCCTCGCCCGCAAGCACGGAAGCGTTCACAAAATCGTTCGTATAGCCCAGCCCGCCGTAGATGGAGCTGAACATCGGGTAATTTTCGCCGAACAGCGAGAACTCGTCATCGACCATCTTCTTGCGGTAGCTTGCAGTCCGCGCAGAATAGTGGTCGTCCTGGAAACCGCGGGCGGTCGCCCAGAATCCCTTGAAAGCAGGCGTCCTGAAGCCACCTTCGAGGATGGGCGTGCGGTTCGTGGGCCTGTCCGTCTCGGTAATCACGTCCTGGTAAATCATGTCGCCGAGTTCATTGCCCGTCTTGACCCACACGGAAGGTTCCATCGGCTCCCACGAGGGCAGTACCGACATGCGGTTGAACAGGAGGCGATTGCGCAATTTTTGCGGAGTCCAGAGTTCACTTTCGGAGTGGATTCCGCCCGCACCGAGAATGCGGTCGAAGAAGTATGTAGGCCCGCCGACAAGGAATGTTCCGTCGTCACGGCTAACCGGCTCCATCCCTTCCATTTCGGGGTCAATCGCCGCACTTGCATTTACCGCAAGCAGGGCTATTGACAACGTTGTCAACAAGGAGGAAAACTTCATTACCAGACCCTCCTTTCAATGTAGAAGCCCACGGTGAGCATATTCGACCTTTCCGGGAGAGTCCACAGCTGTTCCCAGAGTACGTTCAGGCCCGCCGTAAAGTCCTTGAAGTAGAGGAACGGCATGTTCACGCGGGCAAACCACCCGAATTCCGTTTCGTTATCGAGAAGCATGCCGCCACGGCCCTTCAAATAGTCCTCCTCGCCATCGTAATCGGCACGCGTCCAGTTGCAGGTGAAGCCCGCACCCACGGCCAGCGGGCGGATGCGTTTCCAACGCCAGTCAAGCCCGAGGCGACCAACAAACTGGTGCACGCCCGGGAACGGAATCCCTTCAGCACGCACCTTCACGTAGGCGTAGTTAAAATGCACAAAGCCGTCAAAGTCATCCCAGTAGCTGTAACGCAGCCCGACACCCCCATAGAACGAATTTTCCACGGCATCCTGAAGGTCGCCGAAGGGGTACATCTCGCCACCCTCGATAGACACGTAGGCCTTCGAGAAAGCGGAATCCGCAGGGTTCGCCTTAACAGAATCCGCAGGAGTCTGTACAACGGCCGAATCAGCAGTCTGCGCAAACGGAACCGTCGCAAGGCACAGAACTATTGCAGATAAAATAAGTTTCAGTTTCATACTTTTTTCCGTTCCAAAGCCTGTGCAAAAAATCCGTCAAAACGATTATCCTGCGCGCCGGGGAGCACATGCTCGCCACGCTTGACAAATTCAGGGTGGGCCTTCAAGAAACGGTTCACGACCTGGGTCGTTTCTAGCGGGTCGGGGCTGCACGTGGCATATACGAGAACGCCGCCTTCCGCAAGGTGATTTGATGCGGATTCAAGAATTCCGTACTGCAGTTCGGCAAGTTCCTTCATGGAATCTTGCGTAATGCGGTACTTTGATTCGGGCCTGCGGGGCATAACGCCCATGTTGCTGCACGGCACGTCGAGAAGAATCCTGTCGAATTTAGACGAGTGCGTGTCATCCTGGAGTGAAGCCGTAGGCGAAACGATAGGATCCATTGCTTCTTGGACCCTATCGGAGCGTCGCTCCTCCAGGGTGACAGGCCATTGAGGCGAAAGCGCGTCGATGCATTCCAGCCGCACGTTCTTGAGGCCCAGGCGGTCCACCACGTCGTGCATTTTTTCTACGCGGAATGCGGAAACGTCGCTTGCGAGAATATCGAGCGAACTGTCCATCTCGCCCATCAGCGCGGACTTTCCGCCGGGAGCGGCACACGCATCCCAAACCCTCTGGCCGGGCTTCAGGTCGAGCAGTTTCACGACCTCGTACGCGGAAGGGTTCTGCATGCTGAACTCGCCCTTCGCGAAAGATTCCGATTCCAGAATCGGCTTGAGTTTCGCATCTTCGGGAACCTGGATGTAGCGGTCGTAGAGAATCGAAGCACCCGTAAGCCCGAGTTTCTGGGCAAGTACCGGAGCGGAAGTCTTCTGCAGGTTCACGCGAATCCATTCCACCGGGCGTTCGAGCGTCGCCTTCGCAAGCGCTTCTGCACGGTCACCGCCGTAAATATCGAACCAGCGACGCACCAGCCATTCGGGCACCGAACTTTCAATCGAAACGCGGCGCACGCGCTGTTGCGGAAGTGCGGGCAGCCTGGACCTCCGCGCGGAATGCAGTACGGCGTTCACGAGCCGCGCGGAACCTTCGCCAAGGTTCGCCGCCTTCACAAGTTCCACGCTCGTCGAAACGGCGGCGTGGTCCGGGATTTCCATAAAGAACATCTGGAATATTCCCATTTCAAGCACGGTCGCCACTTCAAGCGAGGGCATTTTCTTTACGAGAGTCTTTAAAAAGTATTGCAGGTACAGGTGCCTGCGGCACACGCCCAGGGCAAGTTCCATCGCGAAAGGCGAAAGCCCGCTTTCTTTAATAAAGCTACCGTCCTTCTGCCACAGCAGAAGCACGCGGTATGCGTCCATGCGCTCTTTCAGGGAATCGTCTAGCAAAAGCAAAGTCCTTCGCGCTTCTGGATTCCGCGCATGAAGTCGGCGACAGGCATAGGCTTCTTGCCTTCGGCCTGAATCTCGATGACCTCGAGCAGGCCCTCGCCCGTACCCACGTAAAAGCGATTGTCCTTGAATTCCACTGCACCCGGAGCAAGCTTCGGGCCCGCCTCCGGAGTATCCGTCTTGCGCAGGTAAACCATACGGCCGCCCAGCTTCCCGTAACCGCCGGGCCACGGGTTGAATGCGCGAATTCTATTGTGAATCACCTTCGCGGGCAGGTTAAAATCGATAAGGCCTTCTTCCTTCTTGAGCTTCGGCGCGCCACTTGCCTGCGCGTGATCCTGCGTCAAGTCCTTCTCGCGGCCTTCGAGCAACTGGTGAATCGCATCGTCCAGTGCGTCGCAACCGGGTGCAACCATCTTTTCCAAGAGCGAAGCCGTCGTATCCTGATGGTCTATCGCCACCTTGCGTTGCGCAAGAATCGGGCCGTGGTCCATCTTCTCGTCCAGGCGGAAAACCGTCACGCCCGTTTCGGGAAGGCCATCGGCAATCGCGCGCTGCACCGGGGCTGCCCCGCGGTACTTCGGCAAGAGGCTCCCGTGAACGTTCACGGCACCGAACTTCGCGACACCCAGGATGTTCTTCGGCAAAATCGAGTATGCAACGACCACGAACAGGTCGGCTTCGAACTTGCGCAAATCCGCCTCGAATTCGGGAGACTTCAGGTCGGTCGGCTGCAGCACAGGGAGCCCGTATTCGAGCGCCAGTTGCTTGACTGGCGGGGGCGTGAGCACGCGCCCGCGCCCTGCCGGGCGGTCAGGCTGCGTGACAACAGCCACCACGTCCGCAAAATCACATTCCTTGAGATGCTTCAAAAAACAGGCCGCAAATTCCGGCGTTCCCATAAATACGACTTTCATGTTATGAAATATAGAATATACTTTTTCTAAATTTACGCCCGCAATGAGAATCCCGCTCCAACTTGCCGTCATTTTCGCCATCTGCCTTGCCGGGGAATTCCTCCACCGCATCGTGGGCGTGCCCCTGCCGGGGAACATTATCGGCATGGTCCTGCTGCTCATATTACTTTGTACTAAAGTCATCAAGCCGGAACAGATTTCGGGCGTCGCGAGCTTTTTCCTGAACCACCTGGCACTCTTCTTCTTGCCGCCTAGCATCGCCATCATGGCCGTCGGCGACGACATCCTTTCCAAGTGGCCGCTTTTACTGTTCCTCTGCATCGCCTTCACGCTCGTGACCATTGCTGCCGGCGGCCGAGTCACGCAGTTTTTTATCCGCAGGCAGGAATACCGGGAAAACCTGGCCCTGCGTGCAGAACGCCTTTCCAAGCGTGCAGAACGCAACGGCACAATCGGGGGCGAAAAATGAACGCCATCATCAATTCTCCCCTGTTCGGCATATTCCTCACGCTCGTCGCTTTTGAAACCGGCGTCTTCATCAGCAAGAAGTTCAAGTATTCCTTCCTGAACCCGCTCCTGATAGGCAACATCCTCATCGTCGGATTCCTGCTCATCACGGGCATCAGCCTCGAAAGCTACAACGTGGGCGGCGACTATATTTCGGTGATGCTCTCGCCCGCGACAGTCGTGCTCGCCGTGCCTCTCTACAGGCAGATTTCAAAACTCAGGCAATTCTGGAAGCCCATACTCGCGGGCATCTTCGCGGGTAGCCTCACCTCGATTGCGTGCGTGATTCTTTTCAGTAAACTGCTCGGGCTGAGCAACACGCTCATGCTCTCGTTGCTCCCGAAATCCGTCACCATCCCGATGGGGAGCGTCATCTCGTCGCAAATCGGCGGCATTCCTTCCGTCACCATCATCGCCATCACCGTCACGGGAATCACGGGTGCGGTCGCGGCCCCCGCCGTATGCAGGTTCTGCCACATAAAGCACAAGGTAGCGCAGGGTATCGCCATCGGCACCGCAAGCCACGCGCTCGGCACCACCCGCGCCATGGAGATGGGCGAAGTGCAGGGCGCCATGAGCAGCCTTGCCATCGGAATTGCAGGGCTATTCACCGCAGTCGTCGCGCCGTTACTGACCGCGCAGTTCTAGACCCACACACTTCCGATTTAACATCGAAGGCTTCGGCTCACACTAACTACACGAAATTATTATATTTAAACCATGGCTTACGTACTCTTGATTCTCGCTACCCTTATCGGCCTTGCCATCTGCGCGTACTTTTTGCGCAAGAACATTCTCGCCATCCGCGAGAAAAACAAGAACGAACCGAAGGCGTACAAGCGCGGGCTCAACTACGTGCTCACGGGCCTATGGTACGGCTACCTCGCCGTATTTTTCATCGGACTAACTGTTAATAATATAGGCAATTGGTAAAAGATCCCCGGTCATCCCCGTCAAGCGAGGACAGGCGCCGGGGATGACAATTGCATCAGTGGTTCAAGCTACTTGCGGGACTCTAGCCAGCGTTCGTACAGGAACAGCGCAATCAGGTTCTTGCCGTCGATAAACTTGTGGGCAGCTTCCTCGTAGGGCAACACTACCGTCCTAATCCATTCGTTCTCTTCGACATACGTCTGATTCTTGCCGTCCATCGCCTTCAACTGTTCCGGCGTCACGTCGCGTTCAATGGCGTACAGGCGAATGCGCTCGTCCAAAAGCCCACAACTGCCCGCAAAGCCTTCCGTCATGCCCTTCCACCAGAATTCAGAAAGGTCGATGAGTTCCGAATCTTCCGCCTTTATCTGCGCTTCTTCTTCAAGCTCAGAAAGCGCCACCTTGCGGTAATCGCCGCTCCAGTCCAGAATCCCCGCGGGTATTTCGAGCGAGGCTTCCTCGGTAATGGCAAGCCTCGGCTGGCGAACCAGCAGCAGGTACTTTTTCCCTTCGCAGCGGAGCACCACGAGCACGCCCACCGCATTCCCGCGCAAGAGCACCACGCCGTGCACGGGCCTGCCATCGGGCAATGTCGCCGTCGCGGTAATCTTGATGAACAGCGGGCGGTGAACACGGCTAAAGTAGTCGACCGAATCCACATGGATGTGCGTCACCGCAAAATCCTTGCGCGCCTTCGCAATCCAGTCCTTGAAAAACGGGCAATCGACGATTATCTGGTAGTCACTTTCGGGAATGTCCGTCGCGAACGAGTATTCGATATTATCTTGTAGCATCTTTACTTCCAATAGGTTCCGCGAAGAATACGACATGCAAACGATTTACTTTGCCGGCGCGACCTTCGCGGATTTCCAGGTACCGTAGAGCGAATCCGCATCGAGGGAATCCGGGAACACGCGGTTGCGGCCCATGTCATAGATAAACACGTCCTTCAGTGCAGAAGGCCCGCAGGCGCTCTCGGACTCGTCAGGAACCATAAGTTCACGGATAAAGTTCACGTTCTTCCCCAGCGCGTATCCCGCCACCCGGAAGGAATTCATCGTGGCGCATTCGGGAATCTCCTCTACATAGTAGAGGCTCGTAAACCACACGGTATCGGCGCGTTCCTGCACAGGCCCGACCGCAGAAGAATCGTTCACCCAGCGGTTCGCCACGCAGTAGGTGGAATCGTCGGACGCGCACGCCTTGCGGATAGGCACGAGGGCAGTATCGGTAAGGCTCCAGGCCATCGGGAACAGCGTATCGTTCACGACAGAATCGCACATGTCGATGCGCAGTTCGCAAGAAGATTGCATCGCACGCCAGTAAAACACGCGCGGGTTGAGGCTATCGAGCACCTTCAGGACCGAGGGAGAATCCTTGGTGCGGAGCGGGAGCGAAGAAACCGTATCGAAGAGGCTATCCACGTAGATGGCGAAAGTATCGAGTTCGAACTTGCCGCGACGCAAAAGAACCGTATCGAGAACGTTGCCCTCGTCGTTACGCACGCGGAGAACCGTCGCATCCCCAAATTCTTCGGCAGGGGGCAACAGCTTGATTACCGTATCCGGGTGGAGGAACGGCGACGGGCAATCCTTACCATCGGACTCGATGATTATCTTCGGGAAAAACACGAGAGCGTCACCTTCGTGCGAGGTATCGATTTCGATTCGCTTGAGCGCGCAGTTGGAATAGCTCCAGAGGCTGTCTATCCGCAAATAGAGCGTATCGGACACGAGATGGATAAACGAGTTGGAATCGAATTCGGCAATGCGGAAAAAGCCCGTACCCACGAAGGAATCGTCTTCTGCAGATACAGGAATCGCGCCATCATCGTCGCGGGTACACGCGGACACGCAAAGCAAGGCCGCGACCGCAGCAAAAATCCCGATGATAAACGACTTGCGCACCTGCACTCTCCGAAATCAAACCGCCCTAAACCTAGAGCTCAATCTTCTGCAGGAATTTAGCAATTTCCGCGCTGTCGAGCGGGTGCGTCTGCGAATACAAATCGGCCCAGCGCACGAAAAACCCGTTGTGCCGCACCGTAAGGTAGAACGTCGCGCTATCCCTGGGAGCAAGGCGCCCCACGATGGAATTCATGTCGAGATATTCGCCCTCGAGGAACGGGACCGTATCGGCAGGGTTCACCGGGTACATGCCCGACATGCGCGAGGTCACGTTGTTGCCGTGATCCAGTACGACGAACTGGCCCAGTGAATCCTTGCCCGACGAAAGTACGATTCCGGGCAGAATCGGATGTATGGGAGCCTCCCCGATTCCAAGCATCGCGTCCATCGCGAGGAGCGATTCCTGGCCCTCGAAATCGAAGTCACCCGTAATGGTAAGCGCCGACCAGTCCAGCGGCTGCCTCGGGCATAGTCCGGGATAGCGGCACCCGTCGGCGATATCGACCCAGTAATAAAGCGAATCCTGACCCCTCACGTGAATGAAGGTACGTACAAGCGAATCTTCCACCTGCACGAGAACCGCTTCGGAAAAACGGTCGCGCGGGGCAACCCAGTGAAGTTTCGGGTGCATTGAATTTGTCTGTGACGCTATGTAGCGCAAAAAATCGTTCGGCAGGTAGAACACGGAATCCGAGACGACCCAGGAACACTGGCCAAGACCGTTCTTGAGTTCAAAGGCCTTGCCGCGCATAGTTTCGCACCGGGATTTCCAGTCGCTCGCCTCCACAACAGTCGAACCCGGCAACAGCTGCACGACCTTTTCGGCAAAGCCAAGACGCACGAAAAGCACCACGGCCACGCAAAAAAGGAGAATGCGCACTACGGGGTAATTGTAGCGCTTGGGCTTGTATCTTTTTTTACAGCGATGTTCCGAAAAACCTTCAGACATCCTTCAATCACATCAAGAAGAAGGCCGCAAGGCCACCGAGAACAAGAAGGACGAGGATGATGAAGAATACAGTTTTTCCCGACGAGGATTCCTCTTCGAACGGCATGTTCATGCCCTTCGAGGCAAGTTTTTTCTCGTCTTTCACGACAGCGTTGAAGCTCTTGGTGAACCTGCGGTTGTGGCCCGTACGGCGCTCGGAACGGAACTCGCCCGACATCGAAGGAGCCTGACCGCCATTCTGCGAGGCGACAGGAACCGCTTCGGGTTCCGACGGAGCGGCAGGAGCCTGCTCACGGGGAGGCAGTTCTACAGGATCGTGGCTATGCAACGAGAAAGTCATCATTTCGGCTTCGGCACCGAACACCTTGAGCGTACGGTCGAGCCCGGCCTTCTTCAGACCGTCAGCGATGGTCGCACTGTTGCTGAGGAGCGCGAGCATGCCTCCCTTGCCCGAAAGTTCGCACTGGAACTGGACAAAAGCATTGTAGGCATCGCTGTATACAAAATCGAGACCCATGAGGTCGACCGCGACGAACTTGTCGTCGGGGTTGTCGTCTATCAGCTTGCGGACATCTTTCTTGAACTGTTCGGCGTCAAACGCCCCTATAGGGTTGAGAGGGGCAGACAAAAGGTCAAAAATGCCAACTTCACGATAGTTCTTCAATTGCGTCATGGTAAGAAATATAAACTAAAAAATGGTTAATGTGCAAAAAATCACAGACAAAAGTTAAAAAAAAGCGAAAAAACGGCTACTCCTCCCAGTACACGCCTCCAGAGGGCGCGGGTTCAAGAACCTCGTCGGAAGATTCTTCCACTACGGGCGCCTGCGGGGCGGGAGCCTCAGGGGCTGGTCCGGCAGGCTGGCTGGTTGCCTGGCTAGCCTGTTGTCCGTCGGCTTGGCCCGCGGGTTGAGCGGCATCCTTGGACGCGCCTTCCGGAGCGATTTCATCAGGGGCGTCGGGTTCGGCGCCGAGCAGGCTGCTACCCGCACTGCCACGCCTTGCTGCTTCAGGTTCAGGCTTGGGCGCATGCGCAAACAAGTAGGGGCTCACGCTTATGCTCACGCGATGCACCGGAGAGAGAACCGGGTGCGACTCGAACGCGTAATCGACCCGCAGGAACTTCGCGATGGTAAGCCCGGCACCCGCGGTCACGCTCTTGAAGGTGGTAAAACTCGATAGGCCCGCACGCACGCTGAGCCCGAAATCAAAGGCGAACTCGATACCGCCGCGGCCACCCGAAAGCCAGTCAAGCGGGCTTTCCCAGATGCGGCCCCCCACATCGTCATCGGTCTCGTACCCGAGCGCGCGCGCCTCGCGGTGGAGCAGTCCCGCGCCCTGCCAGTAAAGGTTCAGCTTGCCATACAGGTAGGCGACAGGCAGGGAGTAGCTCGCCGCCAGGTAGAACTCGGGCGCGGAGTACTCGAACTCGCCCGACTCCCATGTAGTCGCAGAAGAAGTCCAACCCTTGAGGAGGCCCGCGACATACAGTTCGTCAACTACGCGATACCGGAGGGAAGCATCGCCCCGGAAGCCCCAGCCCGTCTGGTCCATGTCGCGGTACAGCAGGTGGAAGCCCACCCCCAGGTCAAAACGGCCGAACAGGCGCCTGCCCCAGGTTGCAGAAAACATCCAGTCGTCATAGGAAAGCGTATTGTAGTCGTTCCCCTCGGGGAGCGGTTCGCCCTCGCGTATATAAGGAATGTCGTCGGCGCCAAAACGCGCAAAAGAAATACCCAGGCCCTGGCCCTCGGAAAGCGGGATAACCGCAGACGCAAAATCGTAGCGGGTATCCTCGTAGTATGCGGTATGCGAGAACGACGCCCAGAGGTAGCGTACCGAAGACAGCTGGTGCGGGTTCGAGACAAGCCCGAGGTAATCGCCGTCGACCGCCATCGTAGCAGAACCGAGGGCTGCAGACCGCGCTCCGGGTTCCATGTTCATGGTCTCGTTCGCGCCCGCCACACGGTCGGCGGCAAGGGATGCGCCCGCAAACAGCAGGGAGGCCGCCAGAGCGACCACCGCACGACGGCACGCAAAAGCGACCGCCGCCCGAAAGCGGCAGTTCACAAGAGCATGTGTGTCTAAAATGCGCGCGAGTCTCATACCTTGTCCATAAAATAGATTTTTCGCCGGAGCAAGACCAACCGGAAGCTCCCTTATTATGGTCATTTGTTTATTAAATTATGCGACATGAACCTTCCGGAACACATAGAGCAGTTCTTGCAGTACATTGCGGAGAGGCGGCGCTTTTCGCCCCGCACGGTGGACACCTACAAGAAGTCGCTCGTGAAGTTCCTCGAGCACCTGGGCGGCGCGCCCATACCCGCGCGCAAATCGGGCAACGCGCCGGAAATTGCGGGCATCGAGAATGCGCAGGGAATCGCAGGCATCGAGAATGCGCCGGAACTTTCCGCATTTTCCGAGATGAACGTGAAGGGCTTCGTGTGGGATTTGAAGATGAAGCAGAAACTTGCACCCACGAGCATCTGCGAGCACCTCGCCGCATTAAAGAGTTTCGGCAAGTACCTGGTCCGCTCGAAAGTGCTGGAAACAAATCCCGCCGAAGCAGTCCCCATGCCCAAGCGCCCCAAGCGGCTCGTGAACGTGCTCGGGCAAAAGGACCTCGCCGAAGAGAAGTTCCCCGAAGTCGAGAACCCGACGCTACAGCAGGTGCGTGCACGCATCCTGCTCGAACTCATCTACGGCTCGGGCCTGCGTATCTCGGAATGCCAGAACCTCACGTGGGACCGCATCGACGTTAACGCGAAACTCGTGCGCGTGCTCGGCAAGGGCAACAAGGAACGCATCGTGCCGCTCACCGAAAGTTTCATCGACCGCATCGCGAACTTCAAGCAGATGGAAGCTGAAGCGGGCCACCTCCCCACCGCAACGGGATATGTATTCCTCAGCGAAGACGGCAAGCCGTTCGGGATACGCACGCTCCGGAACGACATCCACGACCTATTGCGCGAAATCGGCTGGGAGGGGAAAGCTAGCCCGCACGTGCTGCGCCACAGTTTCGCCACGCACCTGCTCGAAAACGGTGCCGAAATCATGAGCGTCAAAGAGATGCTCGGGCATTCGAACATCTCCACCACCCAAGTCTACACGCATGTAAATGCAGAACGCCTGCGCGCCGCCTTCAAGAAGACGCACCCGCGAGCTTAGACTATAGAACGGCTCTTCGAGCCTACAGACAAGAGACGAAAGATATTTAGCTTTCTCTCGTCTTTCGTCTAATTAGAAGAAACTTCCCTTGATGCCGACAGCGATGGTCCACTGCTGCAGAATGTCGCCCCAGTCGGGAGCGTTCCATTCGCGCATCGGGCTCTCGTCGTACTCGTCGCTCGGGTCAGCCGCATTCGCCTTGTCGTGTATGGGCACGGAGAGTGCGAGGAACACCGGGAAGTCCGCATCCGAGAACTCGATACCGTAGGCAAGCGCCACGGACCACGCCTGATGATCGGGGTCGGGGCGCGGGTCGTACGTACCCGCCTTTTCGGAACTAATCCAGGCAACGCCCAGAGGCACGGAAAAGTTCAGGCCAAAACTCTGCACTATACCCGGGCGGCCGCGATAGCCATAGGCAACAGACGCGCTCACGGAAGGCGGAGTGAAGGCGCCCAGGTCATTTTCGCCATACGGCTTGAAGCGGTATTCAAAACGGTCGCCATCGTGTTCAATGTTCTTCCAGTAACTGTCATTGAACTCGTTCTCGCCCGAAATCAAATGCATTGCGAACGGGTACGTGAACGTAAGCCCGTAGAGCCAGATTCCCTTGTCGGTATCGCGGCTGTAGTCCCAGCCGAGCGTAAGCGAATACAGGCCCGAGCCCTTCTGGAAACTTGCTGGCAAGATTTCTTCGGAAGCATCCGTACCACGCTTGATGTCGTACTGGCCGGTAGGAATCGTGAGCGATGCAGAAAGCGACGCCGCTCCCCCACTGCCAATCGTCTTGCTAAAGTCAAACGAAATATCACCAAGCCCGCCGGTACTGCGGTCGGTCGGAGCCTGGTTACTGCGGTACTGGACTTCACCCTGGTGCGAAACAAACGGTATGGACACGCCGAGTTTCGTGGACCATGTAGGCTTGATGGAAAAATGCGGGGTGAGCGTGAGGCCCGAGAAATTCTGGCCGACGCTGTACTTGGTAAACACTTCCGTTTCCAGATAGCCGCCCGAAACGCCCTGGCCAATCCACTTGATGCCATCGCTCGCACCGCCACCGGAACCGCCGGCACCGCACCCGCCAATGGATTCCCAGGGGGTAGCGGGTTCGACCGGAGCGTTGAACGCGGCGAGGAACGCGCAGGTAGCGAGAGCCGCGAGAGATGCGACCGCACCGAATTTTTTGCCAAATTTTTTACCGGACTTCAATAAGGAATTCTTCATCATCTACCTCACGGAAGTTCCAGCAAATAGCCGTAGTTTGTACCGGTGGCAAGAAACCTGCCATCGGGAGAGCGCCCGCCAATCATGGGAATGGAGGCGATTTCACGAACATCTCCGACCCACTCTACCGCAAGGTCGCTCGGGGCACCCGCATTCAGGCGAACTTCGCGCATCACCGTGCGACCCACGGAGCCATCCTGCACGGATTCCTGCGTGAGGTCGTTCTTATTGAGCATCTGCGAGCCCTGCGGGAATTCCGTCCACACCACAAACAGCCTGCCACCAAACGAGAACCAGTGCGGCTGTGCGGGTTCCGAAAGCGAGTTCTGCCCACGTTCGATTTTTACCGGCAAAGAGTTCGCGGAAAGTTCCTGGATGTAGGCTTCCCACGTCGTCGGATTCTCGAGCACGTTATAGACGATGAAGTTACCGTCGGGTGAAATCATCGGGGCATCGATGCTCCAGCCGGACTTGCCGGAAGGCCTTGCAAGCGTCTTCGCCTTATCGAGCCCGCCGTTCGCAAAATCGACAAACACAATCTTGTCTTCGTCGTTCACGTAAGTCAGGCGCACCTTGTCGGTGCCAAAGAAGCCTTCCACCGTAGAATCCGCGGCATCCTCATCAACGGAGGCATCCGGCGAAACCCACAGGTGCGGGGACGCCGTCTCGATAATCTTCTTGTCGTAGAACCAGAACCGCTTGCTATCCGACATGCGCACGGCGAAAATTCCGTAGTCCAGATTCTCGCAGGCCTTCTTCCCGTCCAAGTCGTAGGCACGGAGCGCGACAGCGTAGTCGGCGTGCGTACTCCATTCCGGGTCCTGGAACTGGCATTCGCCCGCAGACGTATCGCGCATCATGTACCAGAGCACCTTGCCCGAGGTATCGGAAATAGTCAGGCGGTCATGCTGAATTACCCCGCTTGTCGTAAAGCCAGAATCCGGCGGGGTCACCTTGAGCGTACCGCCAAAGTTCAGCCAAAGCATCGCAGCAGGATAGTTCGCCGTATCCTGGGATACGGAGGGGTTACAAATCTGCTTCTGCGTGTTCACCGGGAAGACCGTCCCGATATCGGACTTACCACTGGACGCGGACTCGACCGATTCGGCCTCGAAAGGTTCCGGCGAGTAGCACGCAACAAGCAGCGCGGGCAGGAGTAATTCAAACAGTTTTTTCATCGACACGTAAATATTTACAGAGTGATCTTCACTTTTTCGCGCATGGCCATGACCTGCGCCTTGGCCTCTTCCACCGTGTCGCGGCGGGCAAGCAGCACGCCCAGGCGGCGGTGGCCCTTGAGTTCGGGCTTGCCGAACAGGCGGAGCGCAGTGTCAGGTTCTGCAAGCACTTCTTCGAGGCCGCCGAACTTCACGTGGTCGGAATTGCCGTCCACCACAATAGCCTTCGAAGCGCTCGGGCCGTGGAACGCGATGTTCGGGATGGGCAGGCCGAGAATCGCGCGAGCGTGCAGCGCAAATTCAGACAAATCCTGCGAAATCAATGTCACCATGCCAGTATCGTGCGGGCGCGGAGAAACTTCGCTGAAGAGCACCTGGTCCTTGCACACGAAAAGTTCCACACCAAAAATGCCGCGGCCACCGAGAGCGTCGGTAATCTTTTTTGCGATGTCCTTCGCCTGTTCCAGGAGTTCGGGCTTCATCGGCTGGGGCTGCCAGGATTCCTGGTAGTCGCCGCCCACCTGATGGTGACCCACCGGTTCAAGGAAGCTGGTTCCGCCCACATGGCGAACCGTAAGCAATGTAATCTCGTAATCGAACGGCACGAAACCTTCCACAATCACGCGGCTGGCATGGCCGGTGCGGCCCTCGTGCTGGGAAATGTCCCACGACTTCTGGATGTCGGCCTCCGTCTTGATGACGCTCTGACCGTGGCCCGAAGAACTCATCACCGGCTTCACCACGCAGGGGATGCCGATTTCCTTGACGGCCTTCTGGAAATCCTCGAAGTTGTCGGCAAAGCGATACGGGCTCGTCTTGAGGCCCAGTTCCTCAGCGGCAAGGCGGCGGATGCCCTCGCGGTTCATCGTGAGCTTGGTGGCCTTCGCGGTCGGGATGACGTTGAAGCCTTCCTTCTCGAGTTCCACGAGCGTGTCGGTCGCAATCGCCTCGACTTCCGGGACGATGTAGTCGGGCTTCTCCAGTTCAATCACGCGGCGAAGTTCTGCACCGTCGAGCATGTTGATGACGTGGCTCCTGTGGGCCACCTGCATGCCGGGCGCATTGGCATAACGGTCCACGGCGATAACCTCAACGCCGAGACGCATCATCTCGATGATGACTTCCTTGCCGAGTTCGCCCGCTCCGCAAAACAGCACCTTCGTGGCGCTAGAACTTAGAGGTGTACCGATTTCTGCCATAAAAAACTCCTTGGTTTAGGAATAATATAGTTATATAGAGATGGTACCGATTTTGCTAAGGTGTTTTATATGCCATTTTACGCCATTGAGCGATATTCCGCATTTTTTAGTACAGTCAGAACCTGAAATACGTTTCGGGCGGAACACCGAAAACCTGGGACAGCTTCGTGGCCATTTTCTTGGATACAGGGCGGCGATCGTGTTCCATCGCGGAAAGGTTCTGTATAGAGATGCCGAGCTTTTGCGCAAGAACATTCTGAGTCCATCCACGAAGCCCACGATCGGCACGGATTGCCTTGCCCGGAGTCATCTCCGCAGACATCTTCTTGTACCAATCGGTGCTTTCAAGCGCAACAGACTCCTCGTCCTTATCATGGCGCTTCTTGACCGGGGCATCATAAATCTTGACGCACTTCGGGAACATGTACTTAAGCATCCCCAAAACGAAGTCGGGAATCTGTTCGCCTTCAATCTTGAAGGAAACCGGCTTCTTAGTGCCGTGCGTAGGGGGCGCTTTCACGACTGCCAACATAGTAGACCTCTATGGTTAAAGTTCCCGATTCATTTTTCCAACATGCAACCCATTTCCTCGACAAATGGCAATGGTACATGTCTACACCGAGTTTGGAATAATTCATAAACGAAGGCTGTTCTGGACCACTTGTTTCCAAAGCCGTCTTCAGACGGAAAAACTTTTCCTGTTCCGGCTTGGGCATTTTATCAAGGTTCTTCAAAGCCTTATGAGTTATTCTAACAGCGTACTTTCTTACAATATACTCAATTTTTGACAAGTTGTCAATATTTTCTTTCATAACAGGTATTTCAAGCCTCCATTTGGCCGCTATTTGCGGCCGGATGATGTTAGAGGCGCCCCCTTATCCTGAAATCTCAGAATAAAAAAAAAGACGCATTTTTCCATTAGACGGAAAAACACGTCGGGCATTAATGTACCTAAATCTATCAAAATTGGCAAGGGGAGCAAGAAAATTTTACATAACCACTGGGGTTATTCATTCTACCCTGCAGCGCCCCTTACCATCGTTCTCGCAGCATTAATCACGCGTTCCACGAGGAAGTTCTGGAATTCCTGGTTTTCTAGGAATATGCGGAAGAGTTCCGAACGGGCGGCCATGTTCTTGACGATAATTTGCTGCAAGGCGTCGCCGCCTTCGATTTGCACGGTCGATTCATCGGCATGCAAAACGGCGTTGGCGAAGCTTTCATTTTCGGCAAGTTCCTTGGGCAGTTCGTCAATATCCTTCTTTACTTTATCCGGATATTCCCAGTCCACACCGCCATAGCGCTGGTTGAATTCTTCCAGAATGTCGCTCAGCTTGACAAGGTCCGGTTCTTTTTTGCCAGCGGCTCCATTACCTGTCGGCACGGGCGCAATTTCGGCATTCTCGTTTTCAAGAGAAATTTTTGCCGCTTCCTGTTCCACAATTCGCAACTGGTCAAAGTCAATTGATTCCAACAAGCCTTCGGTAAAGTCTTCGCGTTTCAGCTTGGGCAATTTCGTCACAAGATACTTGTAGAACGTCCAACGTTTTTCCCAATCCTCACTACCGAACGGCATAATGGCAGCAAGGAAGGTATAGATGCGCACGAAATTCTTCATAGCGCTCTTGCAGGCAATCTGCTGTTCTTCTTGCAGGTCATTCTTGAATCGTTCCACGCACGTATCAATAATCGGGTCCAGTTCTTCGCGCGGAGCAGAACCCAGATATTTTCTGCAATACAAATCAATTTCGGCTTGCGTGTAAATGTTGAATTCATCCAGTTCGAAAATCAGGTCATTCAGTTTATTCGGATCGGTCTCGCCTGCAAGCGTCGTCATCTTGTAATAGCGCTGGAACGATTCCTTGATATCTTCGGGATCATTCGCGAAATCGAGAATGAACGTGTCCTTCTTTTTGGGGTGGCAGCGGTTCAATCGGCTAAGCGTCTGCACGGCCTTGATATCAGTCAAGCCTTTATCGACATACATGGTGTGCAGCAACGGTTCGTCATACCCTGTCTGGAACTTGTCAGCGACAACGAGAATGCGATACGGGTCCACCTTCATGTTTTTTTCGATATCGGCAGACGGGAACTTGTTGATGCTCGCCTCGGTTTCTTCCTTGCCGTGATACATTTTCTTTCCGCTAAATGCAACAACAGCCTTGTACGGACTCTTCATATCCTGCAACTGCTTCGAAATGGCGTAATAGTAATCAATCGCCCTTTCGATTCCGGCAGTCACCACCATGGCACGGGCCTGTCCACCCACCTTGTTCTTGTTGATGACGTTATTGATAAAGTGGTTTACAATGATGGCGGCCTTTTTCTCGACCGTTTCGGGGCGACTTTCCACATACCAGCGGATTTTCTTTTGCGCCTGGTCGCGGTCAAATTCGGGATTTTCCTTTCGCTTGCGGATTATTTCCGATTCAACAACCTTGTAGTAACTCTGGTACGGCGTATAGTTTTTCAGCACATCCAAGATAAAGCCTTCCTGAATGGCCTGGCGCATGGTGTAATTGTGGTGCGGTTCGAATTTCGGACTTCCATCGGGCTGCGGAATCTTTTTTCCGAACATTTCGAGAGTCTTGTTCTTGGGCGTCGCGGTAAAGGCGTAGTAATTCGCGTTCTTCACCATCTTGCGGCCTTCGATAGTCTTGTTCAAGATGTCTTCGAAATCTTCCTCGTTCTCGACATCGATACCGGCAATCGCCATATTCATTTTAGCCGAGAGCGAGCCACTCTGGCTGCTATGCGCCTCGTCAATGATGATTGCAAATCGGCGATCAGCAAGTGCCGTTCCGATTTCCTTGAGAATGAACGGGAACTTGTGAACAATCGTGATGATAATTCGCTTGCCCGCAGTGAGTTCCTTGCGAAGCGTTTCCGAAGAATCCGCCCAGCCGACAATGTTGCCGAGTTGGTTGTAGGCATTGATGTTGTTGCGGATTTGCTTGTCGAGGTTCACACGGTCGGTCACGACGATGATGGAATCCATCAGCTTTTCCGTTCCGCGCAGTTGCTGGGCCAGCATAAAGGCAAGCCACGTAATCGTATTCGACTTACCCGAGCCCGCACTATGCTGAATCAGGAACTTTTGCCCCAGTTCATGCGACTTGGTTTCTTGCACCAGATAACGGACGGCATCAAGCTGGTGGTAGCGGGGCCACACAACCGATTCCTTGACGACTCTTCCCTTTTCATCGGTAAATTTTGCGACCTGAGCCAGGTTTTCAACAATGTAGGAGAGAGTCTGCTTTGTAAGCACATAATCCCACAAGTAGGCTGTTCGCGGGCCACTGGGATTTACCGGATTGCCGGCTCCGCCATCGACACCCTTGTCAAACGGCAGGAACCACGATTCCTTGCCCTTCAATTCCGTGCACATGCGGATGTTGTCGTCATCTACGGCAAAGTGGACCGCACAACGCCTGGGCTGCAGTAGCAATTCCTTGGGATTGCGTTCATTCGGGTTAGAATACTGCGCCACCGCATTCAACACAGTCTGGCCGGTATAATGATTCTTTAGTTCGATGGTGATGACGGGCATGCCGTTAATGAAAATCACCATGTCGATAGACAAGTCAGGGTTCGCGACGCTAAAGTGAACCTGGCGCGTAACGGAAAAAATGTTCCTGTCGTAATAACTTTGTCCCGATTCGCTCAACTCGGACGGAAACGGGTAATACATGTCGAAGTGCGTGGTATTGTAATTGTAGCCCTTGCGGATGACGTCGATGACGCCACGCTTGGTGATTTCGTTCTTAAGCCTGTCAAAGAACGAATGACGGATATGCGGGTTCTTGAAATCTACAGTTCTTTGGACTTTGTCTTCTTGCGTGGAGCAAAGGAACAGCTCCAACTTGTCGCAATCCAAGGCGTAATCGGTGCTGTAATCGGACGGCATACCTCTATAGTAGCCGTTAGTCTCAAGAAGGTATTTTTCGATGAGAGTTTCGAGACCCTTTTCTGAAGTATCCGTCGACATATATCAAACCTCTTTTCTTTTAAGTTCACTGAGCTTGCCGAAGTGAACTAACAAACTTTTACCTTGCCTGTAACCACATCACTTATCAAACTTTGCTTATACTCATTCAAGTTCGCAATCTGATTTTCGATGGACGCAATTTGAGAATCGATAGAAGAAACTTTCTTTTCGATATAGGCGACTATTTCCTTTTGTTCGGAAAGAGGAGGGACTGGGATTCGCTGATTTTTCATATCTGAAAACGATAATGTCAATCGAATACCAGAACCCATTCCGTGAAGCATTTTCTTATTATCCATGGTTTTGAAAAGCCACAAATAATACATTGCTTCAATAGTTTTTCTTGGTGTCATTGCAATATAAGCGGAAGTGATAATACCGGGAGTCGGACAAATTGCGACACGCTGAGAAACAAAGTCATAGTTAAGATTTAACCCATTCAGGACAATATCATTTTTTTTCAAAACCGTGTACTTTACGTATGTTTCTTCATAATCTTTTTCATCGCCAACTTCATTCTTCATAACCAGAGTGCCGAATTTGAACTGGTAAGCTTTCTTGAAAGAGAAATCTTTGTTCAACACCTTATTTTCATCAAAAAACGAGGCTACACGTTTTACTTCCCAGTTTTCAGGGATTTTTCCTATCCAAGAAATGCCGGAGTCTTTCCATTTGCGTTTCTCTCGTCTTTCGTCTATCTTGCCTGTGACGGCATTTGCGATAACGGACTGTTTGTATTCCTTCAGGAGTTCGATTTGTTTCTGTTTTGCCGAAACAAGTTCATTGATTTGCGCAGTCTTTTTGTCCAAGTATTCCGCAATCGTCTTTTGTTCTGAGAGAGGAGGGAGTAGCAATTTACAACGCTTCAAATGAGCTCTTGTAACACTATAAACTTTTACGCCGTTTACACGAGTTCTAATTTGAGATCTCCAAATATCAGATTGAAAAAGATAAGCAAAGAATGGTCCGTTTTCTTCTTTATTTGTAAACGCAATTATTGTATGATAGCCTGCAAAAATCTTTCTCGTTTCCGTATTTAAAACACAATTACCACAACCATCTAAATCTTCTGAAGTATCGGCAAATACAATATCATTTTTCCGCAATAAAGATTGCGGATTTGAATCAAGCCATGAAGATTCAACAAATCTCAACAAATTTCTTTTTAAAACAGTTCCTTCATTTTCCTTAGAATGAATTTGCCCATAACTGACAACAGGGACTCCATTAATTTCATCATTAATAAGGTTATCCTTTGTAATCGGCAAGCCCTTTCCCAAAGAGAATTCAGACCTAAAAGGAACAACATCCCAATGCTCCGGCACATCTCCTATCCAAGAGATTCCTGAATCCTTGTATCGCGCATACTTTCTCATATAGACAAATTCCTTTTCTCATGGGAGATTCCCGGTCAAGCCGGGAATGACAAGTGAGGCTACTCTTCCAGAATCTCCGCTAGGGCACCTTCGGTTTGTCGTTCCAGCTTCATGATGTCGTTCTTGATGTCTTTCAGGCTGCGAAGCTCAACGGGCTTGTAGAAATACTTGGTAAAGCTGAGTTCGTAGCCAACGGTGGGTTCGCCAAAAATCACGTCAGGTGTATAGGGTTTGACTTCGTTCTCGTAGAAGCCATCAATCCCGCCCGGATAGTTCATCGGAATCTGCTCCGTTTCGCTGCGGCTCGCCTTGTATTTTACGTTGCCCTTCTTGTCCTTGACCGGTTTGCCATTCTCGTCCAATACGGGCTTCATCAGCGGCACAGACCAGTAACCGAATTCAGAATTGTCGAAAATCTTGCTCTGTTCCGTTTCCTTGAAATCCATCAGGAGTTTCAAAATCTTTGCTCGGTCCGCCTCGTTCGTTTCACAATTCTTTTCGCCCAGATTCTTGCGGAGCGGTGTCTTGATGGCGGTCGCATCAATCAACTGCACCTTGCCCTTGCGGCGTTTTTCCTTGCGGTTCGTGACAATCCAGATATAGGTGCCAATACCCGTGTTGTAAAAGTCCTTTTCGGGCATGGCGACAATCGCTTCGAGCATGTCGTTTTCGATAATGTACTTGCGCAAGTTGCTGTTACCCGAGCCTGCATCGCCCGTAAAGAGCGAGCTTCCGTTGTGCACCTCCACGATGCGGGTGCCGAGTTCCGTATTCTTCATGCGGCTCACGTTGTTCGCCAAAAAGAGCATCTGCGGGTCGCCAATGTCGGGGACAAAGTTTATGTCGTCCGAAAGCACAAAACGGCTGTCGGTAATTTCCTTCTTGTCCGAAATCCCCCAGTTCTTGAGGTCTTCTTTCCATGCCGTACCGAACGGCGGGTTCGAAATGCAGAAGTCGTAAGTTTCGCCAATGTGGCCGTCTTGCGAGATAGTCGAGCCGAAGGCGATGTAGTCGCGCTGCTGCTTGTTCAACGAATAACTGAAACTCTTGATTTGGCCCGAAATCATAATGTCCGCCTTGCAGGTGGCGTAAGTATCGGGCATCAGTTCCTGACCGAAAATGTGAATCTTGATTTTCTTGTCGCGTTCTTTCGCCATATCAAGGATTTTCTCCTTGGCAACCGACAAGATTCCGCCCGTACCGCAGGCTCCATCGTAAACGGTGTATGTCGAATTTTCAAGTTTGTTCGCAATCGGGAGAATCGTCAAGTCGGCAAGCAACTTCACCATGTCGCGCGGCGTAAAGTGACGACCGGCGCTAGTCACCGCATAGGCTTCGTTGAAGCGACGGAGCAATTCCTCGAACACAGTTCCCATCATGTGGTTATCGACACCAGGCAAGGTCTCTTTTCCGCTCGCATCTTTGACGGGCTGAATTCCCAAGTTGATGGACTTGTCGGTAAACTTCTCGAGAATGGATCCCAGGCGGTTGTTCTCGGTAAGCTTGTCGATGGTCGGCAACAGTTCGAACTTCTTGACAATGTCCTGGACATCCTTGCTGTAACCGTCGATGTATTCCAGGAAGTTCATTTTCAGGCGGTTCGGGTTCGTCTCTGCCGTCAGCCTGCGCATCGTAAACTTCGAAACGTTCACGAAGGGATATTTGGTGATGGCGGTCAGCACAGGCTCGTAGTTCACAATCTTCTGCTTGTCGAGTTCGGCCTTCTGCTTGAGAACGGCATCTTTCGTGGGCTCCAAGAGAACGTCGATGCGGCGGAGCACCATCATCGGGAGAATGACCTTCTTGTAATCGACCTGTTCAAAGACATCCACCAACACGTCGTTGGCGATATTCCACATAAAACTGACCAGCTTGTTGAACTGCTGCGTGTTATCCATAAGGGCCTCATTTGCTAGCCCTTATACTGGTGCATTCAACTGCAAGCAAAATTCCGCGGTCATTTCGGCAAGCTCAATGACCCTTATCTCGCCCGGCAACCACGCGTTCGCAAAAAAGAAAAAGCGTGGCGTCGAATGAACTTATCGTAATGGAGGCTCTGGTAAACCTATTCTGCAATAAGCACAAACGACCCACGCCCATTGCTGGACGTGAGTGTTTCGCCTTAAACTCGCAGAATTTGAAAATTTACCAGATTTCCATTACGAGAATAAGAGCTAACTCAACGTTAAACTCGCGCCCCAAACCGTGAGGAATGGGGCTATGTCAACAGCAATATAGATTATTGGAATAGGGGAAAAATGAATTTTTTCTGAAAACCTCTTGACATCCGCCCCTGGAAAGTTTATATTTATAGTGCTCAAAAGAGCAAATTTAATAAAAAGCCCCGCTGTTTTTACGCATGTCCGCGGGGAAAGGAGTAAACGATGTATAGCGATGCAAAAATCGGTGGTGTCGGAATCTGGCTTGACGAAATCGTCCCCTGCCTCAAGGATACCGAAACAGGAGCAATCAAGGAAACCGTGGTGTTCAGGATTGAGAGCCGCTCGTTTCTGAAAAATTTCAACGAAAAGAACGGATGGGGAATTGATTGGATCGAGGTTCCCAATAGTGTCGAGGTGTTTGCGCTCGCCTTGAAGGAAAACAACGAAATTCAGGGGCTTGTCGGGGTGAAAAACGACATTTCAGTGAAAGCTGCATACCTGCATTGGGGTTGCACCGCTCCGCACAACAACAAATACAGGTTCGGAGTGCAGAAATACAGTGGTGTTGGCGGACATCTTTTTGCCATTGCTGCGGATCGGTCATTTTTGTGGGGACATGAAGGATTTGTACATGGTTTTGCCCTTAACAAAGAGCTGTTAAATCACTATATTGATGTGTTAGGAGCATCCTATTTAGGGGCGCAACATCCTTATCAGTTTATGATTGATAAAGCCTCAGCTCAAAAACTTTTGGAGGTCTATACTTATGAGTGGAATTAGAAAGCCTGCCGTCATTTTGGCGGATTCCATGGAAGAATACATGGCTACGCCTGATCCATACAAGGAACCGCCCAAAAGCAAGCTGAACATCTACGAGCTGGGAAAATACGCCGAGCGTGTCGGTAAAAAAATCGACATGCTGACAGCCGAAGAAATTTTGCAGTTCAAGGTGTAGAGTTGGCCAATTTTTATGTCTAAAAGTGGCGAGCCTACTCAGTCCTTGATGCAACGGACTGAGAGGGCGAAGTCCTCACCGACGAGGCCGCAGGTAGCACCGTTCGCTTTCAAGTACCAGTAGTCAGCGGTATAGTTATCATACTCAGTAAAAGAAGTCGCGAGGATGACGAGAGTGATTCCGAAGATGACAACATAAATTTATCCTTCAAGAACAAGTTTCCTAACTCCAATAGTCGTCTAGAACTTCGTATCGACCGGGTTGAAGGTGAACTTCACGCCGGAACGCAGCCAGCCGTCGTAACCGTCATCACCCTTCACGTGCGCGAGATTTTCGTACTTGCGGAAACCGCCTCCCACGTAAAAACCGAACCAGCCGTTCACCTTCATCTTGTAGAGCGCATCTACCAGGTACTGGGCTTCTTCCACGCCGGAGGGGGAATTCTCTCCGCCGGCGAGGGCCACGTTGTAGTCGGTGTACATTTCCTTGTCACCCTGGCGCAGCCATGCGAGAGTGAGCGCGAGCGAGTGCTTGCCGTACTGCCAGCCGAAATCGAACCACAGGTCGAGAGCGTCGGCTCCGCGGCGGTAGCCTATCGGGTAATCCACAAAGTAGGCGTCGGCGTAATCGGGGTCGTCCTGTTCGCGGTAGTTGCTGCGGTAGTTGCGGCGGCTCGTGTACTTGAGGAGCGGGAGCCTGCTGTTGCCAGCCACGGGGTCGGTGCGCACCACGTCGAGCCTCCAGCTGAACTTGCCGTAGAGCGCGGTCGAAAGTTCGTGATAGTAGCCCACGAGGTAGTTGATGACGGAGCGGCTCGTGCCCTTGTCATCGTCCTCGCCCACCGGGCTGTTGATGTCTTCCATATTTATCTGGCTGTAGAACTTCGCGCCGTTGCTTGTCTTGTAACCGAGTTCCACGGAGGTAGCCGCCGATGTGTAGCCGGTCGCGTAGTTGTCGTGCCAGTAGATGAACGGGCTCATGGAGCGGAACTCGGGAGCCTTGCCGCCAATCATGCTCTGTTCGGCAACGTAGATCCAGAACTTTTCGGTCTCGATGCCGAACTTGTGGAACATGAAGGTCTTGATGTTGTCGTCGTAGGTGCGGTTGCGCTGGTTCGCCACCTGGTTGTCGCGCTCGGTGCATTTTTGCGCGTAGGCCTCGGTACCCACGGGCGGGCAGCCGGTCGAATGGTCTATCACGTCGCCGTAGAGCCAGGCGTTGAGCGAACTGAACAGGAAGTCGTAGCGGAACATGCCGGCAGCAAATTTCCAGCGCAGGCCGTCGTGGTAGGGTGCGCCGCCCACCAGGATGTCGTTCCTGGAAACCTTCAAGTCGTCGAGCGCGAACCGCCCGAACTGCACGTAGCCCACGGGGTTTTCCCAAACGGCGTAGGCATTGTTCGGCACGTTTATATCGAGTTCGCTCGGGTCGTACGTGAAATTCTTGTAGAGTTCGTCCTGGTACCAGGCCTCGAGATCACGCCGGAGCGGGGCTTCCAGAAGCACGTGGAAACTCTTGTAGCCGGCGCGAAAACTGAGGGTGAAGAACGGGTCGAGGTGTTCCTCGTAACTGCGGGCGGTTTCGAGCGGAATCTGCAGGCCGCGCCAGTTGCCCCCGAACCAGTCGGCGGTATCTACCGCGAAGGTGGGGTCGGTGGGGCCGCCGTTGAACCCGAAGTCGAAATCGGTGCCTATCTGGAAATAGCCGCGTTCGCCCGACTGCGGGGGCGCCGGGTATGCATGGCACAGGGCAGCCAGGCCAAGTGCGCAGAGGGCTATGGTGCGAACGCGAGTGCTCATGCCTTGTAAAATAGCAAAAAAAAGTTTTTGCGTTGTAAAACGACGCCCGTGAGCCACAAGCGGCACGGCGCGAGCGTGCCGTGGTGGCGAGAGTGAGCGCATACCGGAGGAAATATACCCTAGACGTAGCGCGAACGGTACGCAAAAAGGACTACCCAGGCAGGGAGACCCAGGTAGTCCCTTGTGTGTTGTGGGGATGTGCGCGGAATACGCACACCCTGTGTGTGTGTTATTCTTCTTTCTAGAAGTTCTTCAGAGGCATCTTAGAAGATGTCGCTCAGGGCGTTTCCACGGAGGAAGGCGGGCACGTCGTAATCGACGCCGCTTGCCTTCTTGATGGAACCGGGGTCATCCTGCACCGTCTTGGAGGCAACGGTAGTCGCGAGGGCTTCCTGACGCATGAAGGTCGGGGTCTCGAGCGACTTCGCATCCATCTGCACAGACTTCGCCGGGGCTTCATGAACGCCGTTCATGTCGTCGGTATCGGCGATTTCGGAGAATTCCTGGGTGTCGTGCAGGGAAGCGTTCGGCGTGCCGAGCATGACTTCTTCGGCAGGAGCGGTTGCCGAGAAGCCCGGGGCGGCAAAGCCGACCGGATTTTCAACGGAGGGCATCGGGATGGTGCCACGCGCGATGGCGGCAAAGTTGAATGCCGTCGGGCGCGGGGTCGCCTGCACCGGCTGCGGAGCCACGGGGGCCTGCTGCACCGGGGCGGCAGGAGCAGCGGGTGCTGCCTGCGGGTAGTTGGCGGCAGGGCCACCGATGCTGTTCACGAGGTCGGTCGGGCGCGGGGCCGGGGCAACTGCGGGCTGTGCAGCCGGCTGCGTGAAAGCAGCGGGCTGGTTGCCGGTGCCACCGCAACCAGTCGCGATGATGGTGATGCACACCTTCTCGCCAAGTTCCGGGAGGAGGATATCGCCGATGATGATGTTCGGGTCACCCATGTCGCCCACAGCTTCGTAGATGTGGTCCATGGCCTCGCTGTATTCCATCATGGAGAAGTTTTCGCCGTGGGACACGTTCACGAGCACGCCGGTAGCGCCTTCCACGTTCACGTCTTCCAGGAGCGGAGAAGAGAGCGCCATATCGACGGCCTTGAGACCGCGGCCGTCGCCTTCGGCAATGCCGGTACCCATGAGGGCGGAACCGCCGTTGGTCATCACGGTCTTCACGTCGGCAAAGTCAACGTGGATGAGGCCGTGGCGGAACATGATGTCGCAAATGCTGCGCACAGCGTTGCCGAGGATTTCGTCGGTGAGCTTGAACGCACCGTCAAGAGTCATGCTCCTGTCCACGATGTTCATGAGCTTCTTGTTGTCGACGACAATCATGGTATCGACCTTGTCGCGCAGGTCCTTGATACCCTTGTCGGCATTACGGCCACGCACAGGGCCTTCGTACCTAAACGGCTTGGTCACGACGGCAATCGTGAGGATGCCCATTTCGCGGGCAACCGCACCGACCACGGGAGCAGCGCCCGTACCCGTACCACCGCCCATGCCGGCAGTGATGAAAATCAGGTCGGCGCCCTTCATGGCTTCCTTCAGGTCGTCGATGTTCTCTTCGGCTGCCTTGCGGCCCACATCGGGCTTCGCGCCGGCGCCAAGAGTCTTCGTCGTCTTCTGGCCAATGGCAATCTTGTGGTCTGCGAGACTCAGTTCAAGAGCCTTCGCATCGGTATTGACGGCATAGTATTCTACGCCTTCAATATTCATGCCGACCATGCGGTTTACGGTGTTTCCGCCGGCGCCACCTACGCCGAACACCTTCACCTTCGCGTTATTGAGGGTGGTTTCGTCCATCTCGATGTGGGATGTGATTTCACTCATGGTTTATCTCCCTGTGATTGTTTGAGTGTTTGATGTTTTAGTTAAAAGTACGTGCGAACCATGTCCTTGAACCATTGGATTCCCTTCTTTACGGAAACAGTCAACTGCGCGCCCGTATCGTGCTTCTTGTTTACGCTCTGCTGGCGTGCAGCATAGTGCAAGAGGCCGATGCCGGTTGCATAGGACGGCTTATGGAACGCTTCCTGGATACCGCTCGTACCCTTCGGGTAACCGATGCGGACCGGTTTCTTGAATACCTTCTCGGCAATCTCGTCGATTCCCTCGAGAGCGCAGCACCCGCCGGTAAGCACGATGCCACCGTTGATGAGGCCGTCAATCTTGTGGGTCTCGAGATTATCCTTGATAATCTTGAATATTTCTGCCACGCGGGCAGTAATCACCCTTGCAAGGAGTTCGCGGGAACACTGCACGTCGCCACGGTCGCCGACGCCCGGAACCGGGAACGTCTCGTCTTCGAGAAGGTTGTTCAACTTGCAGGTACCGTACTTCTTCTTGATTTCTTCGGCCTTAGAGAGCGATATAGGCACCTTAAGGCACTTGCTGATGTCGCTGGTAATCTTGTTGCCCGCAAGGTCGAGCGAGGCAGTGTAACGGACAGACTCGCCCACGAACACGGCGATATCGGCAGAACCCGCGCCAATATCTACCAGGGCAACGCCCAGTTCCTTTTCGTCGGGAGTAAGCACGGCGTATGCGGCGGCAAGGGGTTCGAGCACGAACTCCACGGTATGCAGCCCCGCGCTGCGCACGCACTTGTCAAGATTCTGGATGGCATTGAGCCTCGAGGTGACCACCTGCACTTCCACGCCCAGGCGACGGCCGTTGAGGCCCTTCGGGTTACGGATGCCCGGCTGGTCGTCAAGCGTGTACTCGCCAGGGAACACGTGGATTATCTGGCCCGCGTTCTCGGGAATGGTGCTCGCCTGATCCTTGACGGTCTCAATATCCTGGCTGCGGACTTCGCCGGTCGGGAGCGTAATGAGGCCCCTATAATTGAATGAGGACACGTGCTTCCCTGCAATGCCCACGTAAACATCGTGGACATCCACGCCCGCTGTCGATTCGAGCGTCTGCGCGGCCTTCTTCAGCGTTTCGACAACGTTGTCGAACTCGTCTGCGTTCTTCAGCGGAAAATCGCCGCATTCAAGCACGCGCACGGAAGATCCATTCGCCACACCGACGAACAGATTGATTTTAGAGGCACCGATGTCCAGACCGAACAACAAGTCCTCTTTCCTTATTTCATTTTTGGGTTCATCCATTGACACACCTCTTATCAAAGTTCCTTACATAGGCAAAGCCAACAAATCGTAAATCCACTTCACCTGCACAACGTATATCTTGCGGGAATCCCGCCTTGACCATATCGTAAAGGGCGAACATGTCGCGGTTCCAGCCCGACTGGGGGTAAAGCACGTGGAAAGCGACATCCCTGAAAAACACCTCGAAGGCGCGGTCCTCTGCGGACCACCCCACCTGCGACACAAGCGAATACTGCCTGGGGTCGAGTTTCTGCATTTCGGCGAGGAACCTGCTTATCGCCTTCACGTTCTCGAGCGAGCCCTGCTCCACTACGGGGAGGCGGAACGCGGTCGACGTAGAAAGCGGAAGCGGGAGACCCCTCTCGGAATAGACGGTCGCCTTCCCCGCATCGAAATACGACACGACGGGTTTCGATTCCTCGAGCGAGATGGACATCGAAGACGGGAAATGCTTCGTGACCGAAACGGACCGGATGAGCGGGGAGCGCATGAGCATCTTCTCGATAGAATCGGGAACGACTTCCGACATGAGCATGCCCGGTTCCACCTGCGCGTTCTGGATGACGTCTTCCCAAGTGAGCATTCGGTTACCCTCGATATCGATATACTTCAGGTGGCGAAGCTCGAGCGGGTTGAAGCGCTGCACGTAGAAGCGGTTTTGCCACAGAGCGACACCTGCAGCCACGACGAGGATGCAGAGAATCCAGCCACAACGCTTGAACCAGCGTAAAGCACCCTTGAACCCGCGCTTGATCTTTTCCTTGCGGGCCTGCTTACGCTTGCTCTCGTTATAGCCTATGCGACGGCCTAGAAATGTCGTCCCGGATTCGCTCAAATACATTCCTCCAAGATACGGGTCCCGAGTTTATAGATGTTGCCTGCACCCATGAGAACGACCACGTCGCCTTCACGGAGTTCTTCCTTGAGGATAGGCAAGATGTTCGCCTGGTCGCCCACGAAGCGCGCATTGCGGTGCCCGCGGTCGCTCGCGCTGTTTGCCACGAGTGCGCCGGTAACGCCTTCAATGGGGCGTTCACGCGCGGGGTAAATGTCGGCAACCAAAAGAACGTCGCAGTTCGCGAACGCCATGCCGAAGGCTTCGTGCTGGTCGCGGGTACGACTGAAGAGGTGCGGCTGGAACGCCACCACGATTCGCTTGTCGGGGAACGCCTCGCGGAACCCGAGAAGCGTGGCGGTCGCTTCCGTCGGGTGGTGTGCGTAGTCGTTGAACACCATAACGCCCTTCTTCTCGCCCATGAATTCAAAGCGGCGGGTCACACCCTGGAATTCGGCGCATGCCTTGCGCGCGATATCGGGAGCAATACCTTCCTCGTTCGCGAGCGCCACGGCGGCAGTCGCGTTGAGCACGTTGTGGCGTCCGGGAATCTGGAGCCTGAATTCGCCGAGGCTCTCGCCATCGTTCAGGATATCGAATACCGGGTAGCCCTTCTCGAAACGCAGGTTATCGACGCGGTATTTCGCCTGGCGGCTAAAACCGTAGGTAATCACGGGTTTCCTGACGCGCGAAAGGATTGCCTGCACGTTCGGGTCGTCGAGGCACAGAATCGCCTGCCCGTAGAAAGGAATCTTGTTCACGAACTGCACGAACGCATCCTTGATATCCTCGATGTTCTCGTAGGTATCGAGATGGTCGGCATCGATGTTCGTGACAATCGCCGAAGAAGGCATCATCGAAAGGAAACTGCGGTCGAACTCGTCGCTTTCGGCAATCAGGTAGTCGCCGCAGCCCACCTTGGCGCCGCTGCCCTTGCCCTTCACCACGCCGCCCACGATAATTGTCGGGTCGAGGCCGGCCTCTTCCCAAATCTGGCCCACAATGGACGTGGTCGTCGTCTTGCCGTGCGTACCCGCAATCGAGAGCGTGTACTTGAGGCGCATCAGCTCGCCGAGCATCTCGGCACGGCGAATCACCGGAATGCGGCGATTGCGCGCTTCCACGAGTTCGGGGTTATCGTACGGGACAGCCGAGGAATAGACCACGAGGTCCGCGTTTTCCACATTCTTCGCCTCGTGCTTGGGGGCAATCGCGATCCCGAGCCCCTTCAGGTAATCGATAACCGGGCTCTCGCCCGTATCGGAACCGCTCACCACAAATCCATTGTCGTGAAGCACTTCCGCGATGCCGGACATGCCGGCACCACCGATGCCTACAAAGTGCAGTTTACGGACACGCTTACAATCATTTATCTGCATTATGCGTTTTCCTTTTCCATGATGACTGCCGCAATGCGGTCTGCGGCATCGGGCATCCCGAGGTCCTTCGCCGCGACGGCCATCTTCTCAAGTTTTTCTTCGTCCGAGAGGAGCGAAAGCGTCTTGTTCCACAAGTCGTTCGGGTCACTGTCGAGTTCCACGAGGGCGGCACCCGCCTTCTCGACCACACGGGCATTGTGTTCCTGGTGGTTCGCAGTCGCGTGCGGGAACGGCAACAGGATAGAGGGCTTGCCGAAGGCAAGGATTTCAGCGAGGGCCGATGCGCCCGCACGGCTGATAATCAAGTCCGCATGGCTCATGTAGGAATAGATACCGTCGAGGAACCCGCGAATCGCCACGTTCGGGACATTCCCCACGCGGGCGGTAATCGTATCCACGTTCTTCACGCCCACCTGCCACACGACATTCACGTCGTCGCGGGCAGCGATATCCTTGATACTTTCTTCAATCTTGTTGTTGATGCCTACAGCACCCTGCGAACCGCCCACGATAAACACGGCCTTCTTGCCTTCCGCAAATTCAGCCGGGCGCGGGAGTGCACCCGCATCGGGGAGCTTACGGACCGGATTACCGAACACCATGCACTTTTCTGCGGGGAAAAACTTCGCCGCATCATCGGAGGTCACAAAAATCGTCTTCGCGTAACGGGAACCGACCTTGTTCGCGATACCCGCAACCGCATTCTGTTCCTGCAGGTACACAGGAATGCCAAGCGAGCCTGCCGCAAGCACAATCGGGAGCGACACGTAACCGCCGGTAGCGACAACTACGTCGGGCTTTACCTTCTTGAGCACGCTCTTTGCACGCACGAGCGACTTGGAAAGCTTGAACGGGAGGGCAAGATTCTTGAGGAACGGGCCACGGTGCAGCGGTTCTGCCGTAATGTACTCGTAAGGCCAGTTCTTTGCCACAAGGCGTTCCTCCATGGAATCCTTACGGCCTGCAAACGTGATGTCTTCGACACCCATCTTCTTTAGGCTCTCGGCAATGGCGACTGCCGGGAAAATGTGGCCACCCGTGCCACCGCATACAAACAGGAACTTTTTCATGTTTCAGCCCTCGTTATATTAAATCCACCTATGGTGTAGGTATCCGTGTTGATGCCGCCCATATAGGGTTCGGTCAACTTCTTGCCGGTACCCGCCTTCGAAATATTCAAGAGAATCCCGATAAAGAGCCCTGCAACAATAAGGTTCGTACCGCCATAACTGATGAAAGGCAGCGGCTGACCCGTCGTAGGCATCAGGCCCGTACTCACGCATACATGCACCAAGAAATTGAAGAAAAGCGAAACCGTAAGCGCCACCGCCAGGTACTTGCCGAAACGCGTCGTAGAATTCCTCGCAATCTCGAAACCCTGGTAGAAAAGGATGCTGAAGGCGGCAAGCACGGCCAGCGTACCCACGACACCGAATTCCTCGCCCACCACGCTGTACACCACGTCCTTGTGGGCTTCGGGCAGGTACCCCAGCTTGTGGGCGCTGTTACCGACACCCGTGCCCAGGATTCCGCCGTTACCCAGCGCTTCCAGGGATTGCTGCGTCTGGTACATCTTCTTCTTTACAAGTTCGGTCTGCATCGCAGGGTCACCCGACGAGAAGAACGCATCAAACCTGTCCTTAACATGCTGGTATATGGGTTTATCCTTGCTCCCAGAAATGGCCTTGACAAGTTCCTTCAGCAGAATCACGATAGTACCTGCACCCGCGGCAATGCCGTAACTCTTGAGCATATGCTTGAAGTTTGCGCCAGCCACCAGGAGCATTATCGTAAAGATTCCAGCAAACATGCCGACCATCGAGAAGTTCGGCTGCAGAGCAAGCAGGAATGCCGCAATCAAGAACGGGAAGCCAGGCTGGATAATACTGCACTTGAGCGACTTGATTTCGGTACCTGCATCGGAAAGCTTTGTCGCCACCATCAAGATAAAACCGAACTTGAGGATTTCGGAGGGCTGAATACCCCAAATCCAGCGATTCGCCCCATTGATGGTCGGGCCAAACAGGACTGCGGCAAGCGTCAGGGCGCACCCGACAATAAATACCGGGCGGGCCGCCTTTTTCCAGATGGAGTAATCCACCCGGGATGCAACAAACATGGCGACAAACGCAATCAGGACCTTGCTGCAGTGAGCCTTCAGGTAGAATTCGGGATCCCCGTACTTCTTTATCGCAGCAGGAGCGGACGCAGTATAAACGACAGCAACGCCGAACAGTATCAACAGGATTGTCGATACCAACAGCAGCTTGTTTACGCCTACGGACTGGTTGTTACTCATCGCTATCTAAAGCCTCTTTACCTACAGTTGCTAGTCCTTGGAAACCGGAGAAAGTTTCGTGAGCGCATCCACGACCTGCTCCATATGCATGCCGCGGCTGCCCTTCACCAGCACGACATCGCCTTCCGACACGACATCGCCCAGAAATTCAATCACTTCCTGCACGGAATCGAAGTGGTACGCCTGCGCCATGCCGGCAGCACGCGCTCCCTTCACGAATTCCTGCGCATCCTTGCCTACCGCAAGGAGGAGGTCAAAGTTCATCTCGGGCACGAGGGCGCCGATTTCCTTGTGCAAATCCTTGCTCGCCTTGCCCAGTTCGAGCATGTCGCCGAGCACCGCGATGCGGCTCCCGCGAATATCCATATGGCCGATGGTCTGGAGCGCCATACGGGTAGAAGACGGGTTCGCATTGTAGCAGTCGGACACAATCTTGAAGCCAGCCGCCTTACGGATTTCCATACGCATGTTGGTCGCACGGAAGTTCCCGAGGGCACGCGCGATGGTGGTACGCGGCACGCGGAATGCATCGCCCACCGCAATGGCGGCAAGCGAGTTGTAGAGGTTGTGCGTGCCCGGCACGTTCAGCACAAAGTGCGTACGCCCGATATAGAAATCGGCACAGGCATTCTCATTCCAGGTAAGCTTTTCGGGCTTGATGATACCGCGCTTCACGCCGAAGGTCACCACGTTCATGTTCCTCGTCTTGCGCACCTTGCAGAGGCGCGGGTCGTCCGCATTCACGATAAGCGTGCCGCCCGCCTTCAGGCCTTCCCTGATGGTGATTTTCTCCCTGAAGACTCCGTCCAGGTCACCGAGACGTTCAAGATGCGAGGCGCCAATGTTCGTAATCACCGCCACATCGGGTTCCACCGCAAGCGAAAGCGGTCGAATCTCGTCGGGGCCACTCGTGCCCATCTCGACGACGGCCGCCTCGTGGCTATGCCTCAGCTGGAACAGCGTCATCGGGACACCGATATGGTTGTTGAAGTTCCCCTGCGTGGCATGCGTATTGTATTTTGCAGAAAGTACCGCCTTCACCATTTCCTTCGTGGTGGTCTTGCCGTTACTGCCGGTAATGGCCACCTTCTTCACCTTGAAGAGGCGCTGGTAGCCCTTCGCGAGCTTGAGGAGGGCCTTGGTGGTATCGTCCACCGGGGCGTACATCTTGATGGTATTCTCTTCAACGGATTCCTTGTTTACTACGCTCATCAGCGCTCCATCCTTTTCCATTTGAGGAACAAACTTGTGGGCATCGAAACGCGTGCCCTTTATAGGCCAGAACACCACGCCCTTGGCCTTCTCGCGTGAATCCAGGCAAAGATTCACCTTCCTTTTCAGAGTGCGGGCCGGAACGCCGACTGCATCGGTTTCCAGGATTTCCAGCATCTGTTGCACTGTCAAATCAAGTTTCAGCATTCTTCCATCGCCTTCACCGCCTGTTCGCGGTCGTCAAAATGGTGTTTCGTCTTCCCGACAATCTGGTAATCCTCGTGCCCCTTGCCCGCAATCACGAGCCAGTCGCCATCCTTCAGGGCGGCACATGCCTTGCGAATCGCCTCGGCACGGTCCGGGACCACCTCAAACTTTTCCGTCTTCATTCCGGCACGCACGTCCTCGATAATCGCGAGCGGGTCTTCCGTGCGCGGGTTATCGGAAGTGAGCCAGGCCTTGTCTGCAAGAGTTTCCGCAATATGCCCCATAATCGGGCGCTTGGTGCGGTCACGGTCGCCGCCACAGCCGAACACGGTCGAAAGCGTGCCGCGGCAGAGGCTACGTGCCGTATTCAGCACGCGCTCCAGGGCATCGGGCGTGTGGGCGTAATCCACAATCACGTGGCGGCCACCCTTGTTCCAGACCTTCTCGAAACGGCCCGGCACACGCACGCTCGCAATTGCCGCACGCATAGCGAGTTCCTGAATCCCGATGGCATTCGCCCAGGCGAGCACCAGCAATACATTATCCACGTTGAATTCGCCACATAGCGGCGTTTCCAGCTTTTCCTTCGCAATCATCGGGAGCAGCATCTCGAGCCCTTCCTCGGTGCTCTTCACCGCCCCCTCGGGCTTCACGTCGGCCTTCGCATTCCCGAGGCGCGACACGGCAACCGCCTTGCGGCCGGCCGCTTTCATCTCGTCAAAAATCTTTTCGCCATGCGCATCGTCGATGTTCAGTACCGCAACGCCATCTTCCGCGAGATACTTCGTGAACAGGAGTTTCTTTGCCTCGAAGTAGTTCTCCATCGTCTTGTGGTAATCGAGATGGTCCTGCGTGAGATTGCTGAAAAGCGCGCTCCTGAAGCGGATTCCCGCCACGCGCCCCTGCACCAGCGAATGCGAGGAGGCTTCCATCACCAGGTCGGTGCAGCCCGCCGCCACGGCCTTCGCGGCAAAAGCGAACAGGTCCAGAAGCCCGGGCGTCGTAAGCGTCGCCACCACGGAGGTATCGCCAATCTTGTTCTTGATGGTCCCGAGGAGCGCCGTCTTCTTGCCCGAAGACTCGAGCATCGCGTTCATCAGGAATGCACTCGTCGTCTTACCGTTCGTACCGGTAACGGCATGGCAGGCCAGTTTCGCGAACGGGTCCTTGTAGAAAATCCTTGCGGCCTCGAGGCGCGCCGCCTTCACGTCGGACACCTGAATCCACCTGGAGGTAAGCCCTTCGGGCGCAGGCAACTCGCTTACCACGGCAACGGCACCCGCGGCAACGGCATTGCGCGCAAATTCCTCGAAACCTTCCGTCGAAAGCGAGAAGAACAAATCACCAGGCTTCGCACGGCGGGAATCGTCGCACAGACCCTTCACAGACAAGTTCTGCATCAATCCTTCCGAAATCATCAGCCTCTCTCCTTGAGCGTCAACTTGCAAATGGTCCCCTTGCGGAGTTCTTCCTCGGGCTTCGGGGACTGCGCCACTACGCGGCCCTTGCCTTCGTATTCCACATTCACGCGTATATTGCCCATAATTTCCATAGCGTCACGGAGCGAAAGCCCGTTCAGGTCCGGCATTCTGGATGCCGAAACGTTCCCGAGCGAAAGCACAATGCCCGCATCGCCCGTTCCGTCCACATTCTGCGACATCACGCGGTTGCCTTCACCCACGAAGGTAACCTTGCAGCCCTTGTCATCGGCAAGTTTCTTGGCGCCATCGACAGTCAGGCCCATAAATTCCACATCGCAAGGGTTCTGCGACTTGACCTGCGCGAGGTTATGCGAAAGCGGCGATGTTTCCGGATTGTAGTAGATGCCTTCCATAATCCGGCGGAAAATCGGGCCCGCGGTAAGGCCGCCCACGTGCTTGCCCTGCGGGTCATCGACCAGCACCAGGCACACGTAGCGCGTATCTTCCACAGGGGCAAGGCCAATGAACGATGCCACCTGATGGTCGCGGTCATACTTCTGCGTTTCCTGGTTGAACTTTTCTGCCGTACCCGTCTTGCCGCCGAACAGCACATCGGGAATCTTCTTCGAGACTACTTTCTTCGCCGTACCGCTGTTCACCACGCGGTAGAGCATGGAGCGGATTGTCGACGCGGTGCTTTCAGAAATCACGCGGCGCACGGGAGTCGGCAGCCTTTTCTCAATAACGCTATCCTGGGCATTGCGCCATTCACGCACAATCATCGGTTCCATCAATACGCCACCATTCGCGACTGCCGCATAAGCCATCGCCATCTGGATAGGCGTCACGGAAACTGCGTGGCCAAAACCCATCGTCTTCAGCGTACGGTCATCGCGCTTGAGTTCGTAGGGCTTGAGCAAGCGGCCATTTTCCTCGCCGGCAAAGAACTCCGACGTCGGCATTCCGAAACCAAAACTGCGCGCCATGTGGTAGAGCCTGTCCGCGCCCACCTCGTCGGCAATCTTTGCAAACACGATGTTCGAGGATTGCACCATCGCCTCGCTCATGTCCATGTCGCCGTAGATATGCGTATCGCAAATCTTTTCCGATTTCGGGTTCCACTTCCAGCACTTGCCCTCGTTCTCGTAAACGCGGGCCGGGTCAACCACCTTGTTCTCGATTGCCGCAGCGGCGGTAATCACCTTGAAGGTAGAACCCGGTTCGTACGACATGGAGACGATATCGTTTTTCGACATGCGGCCAACGCCCTGCGTCTTGGAGTTCGGATCGAACGTCGGGTAGCTCGCCATCGCAAGTATTTCGCCCGTGTATGGCTCCACCACAACCGCGCTCGCGCTCTTCGCGTCAAATTCCTCGACACCGTCCTTAAGTTCCCTCTCGACAATTTCCTGTATATTCTTGTCGATGGTAAGCACGAGACTCATACCGGGTTCGGCCTTCGCCACTTCGCGGGAACGCGTGTAAAGGTCCTTCACCCCGACCCTGAGGCCACTAACGCCCCTCAGCTTTTCGTCAAAGGTAAGTTCAAGGCCCATGCTGCCCTTTCCGTCGTGCCCCACCTTCCCGATGAGCTGGCTCGCAAGCTTACCTTGCAAGAAAAGGCGGCTATAGTTGTTCGCCGAATCGCTGACATTATCCGCGAACACGTTTCCATTACGGTCCAGAATACGGCCTCGGTCGGCATGCACGTTTTTCGTGCTGACCACCATGCTCTCAGTCTGCGTCTGGTAAACTTCGCGGTTCACCACCTGGATGTTTATCGTCTGCCACGCAAGGATAGCGATGAGGCTCATCAGGAGCCACTTGATAAAGGCGAGCGGTTCTATCTGGACTTTGTTATTCACCGGCCCCTCCTTCGCCCATGACCTTCACCGGCACGGCATTCAATTCAAGCCCAGCGACCTTGGCAAAGTCCCTCAAGCGTTCCAGCGAAGAATACTGGTTCACCTTGAGTTTCAACTGCAGTATATCGCTCTCCAGAACAGTCGTCTCGTTCGAAAGCCTGCTATATTCCTTGTAGAGCGCGTTGATCTTGTTCTGCAAGTATAGCGGAGTCATGATACCGATCACGATAGCGAACGCGGCGAGCACGACGATCAGAGCGATCATCTTGTTCGTCTTCAGTACAGGCATTTTCACAGTTTCGCTCATACCCGTTCGTAAACCCTTAGTTTTGCAGAGCGAGCCCTGCTGTTGTTCGCAATTTCTTCGTTTGTCGGCAAAATCGGCTTGCGATTGACCTTCCTAAGCTTCTGGTGATTGCCACCGCACACGCATACCGGCAGGTTCTCCGGGCAAATGCAAGCGCGTTCGAATTCGGCTGCCGTTTCCTTGACACAGCGGTCTTCCACGGAATGGTAGCTCATCACCACCAGGCGGCCACCCACCTTGAGGCAATCCACCGCGGCGCGGAGACTGTCCTCGATTTCCTTCAGTTCACCGTTCACTTCCATGCGTACCGCCTGGAATACGCGGGCCAAAAGGCCGTTCACTTCGCGCTTCTTGTCGGGGAATACCGATTCCACAACAGACTTCACGTCCGAGGGCAAAATGGCACGGCCTTCCTTTTTGGCGATAGTCGCCATTTCTACAAGGCGGGTCGCAAGTTTGAACGCACGGTCCATATCCGAATTCTTGCGGAGAGCACCGGCAAGCTTTTCTGCATCGACATTCTTGAGCCATTCCTGCGCAGAGGTTCCTTCACGGCGGTCCATGCGGAGGTCGAGCGGGTTATCGCCCACAAAGGTAAACCCGCGCTTGGAATCGTCGACCTGGTGGCTGCTGATTCCCAAATCGTAAAGGATACCGTCGAGAGTGTTCGGTGCAATTTCGTTCTTCAGCTCGCCAAAGCGCACCGGATGTACAATGAACTTGCACTTTACACCCGCAAGGCGCTTGGTCGCAAACGCAACGGCTTCCTCGTCGCGGTCAAACGCGTGAAGCGTTCCGTCTTCATTTAATTTATTTGCAATCGCGTAGGAATGTCCGCCACCGCCGAGCGTGCAGTCGCCGTAGGTACCGTCAGGCTTGATGTTCAACCCATCAAGGCATTCGGCAAGCATCACGGGGTCGTGATAGAACACGCCATCGGTAGCGCCGGCAAGAGCCGCAGAATATTTGTTTGTCTGTAAATTAGTTTGTCTGAGGTCAGCGTTTGCCATCAAGACCTCCCGACGAACCGATTAGGCGGAACATTTCGTCGAACGACTTCTGAGCAGCATCGGTATCGATCTTGCTCTTGTTTTCGAATCGTTCGGGGTTCCACAATTCCAGAGAGCGTCCACGACCGGGAGTGTAAACCACTTCTGTCGTGAGACCCGCATATTCCAACAATTTCTTGGGAATAAGAATGCGGTTCTGGCCATCCATTTCTACTAGGCTGGCATCGAGCTGTTTCCGGAATTCATCGGCTCGAGGGCGATCTATGAACGCATCGAGTTCGGCCATGAATTTGGCGTACTCAGGCAGCATGTACAACCGGAGGGTGTGGTCCGGGTCGCGAGCGACTACGAACTCAGTCCCTTCGGAAGCCCACAGCTGGCGACGGAGTTCCCTAGGGAAGGAAGACCTTCCCTTTCCGTCAATCGCCGTCTTGGCGCTGCCTATGAAATAGCCTAAATCCATTTGATTCCTTGACACACTTTGCCACAACACTTATAACACATGGTAAAATTAAACATTTTCTACCACCGCAGCAACACAAAATGGAAAATGACGCCCATTTCAGGGTACGAATCAAAAAAACTTACAGAAAGCATACCTCGTACCGAGGTCCGATTTCGTTTTAGTGTTCAGATGTGCATTAACAAAAAAGGCTCTGCTAGGCCAATCCGTACGCCCGACCTCGGCTAGCAAACTTTCCCGATTTCGTAAGCCCCTTCCAGGTTGTTTATTCACTGCGTAACCGTAGTTTTTAGGCTATTTCGGCAGGTTCCGACTTCGCAGCGTTTCCGCAGTTTTGACCCAAAAGTACGGTCTGGCCCGACAGAGCCCCACCTTTAGGTGGTTAGGCGTCTGAGCACCCGTTGTGAGTCTAAAGCGACTCGTCTTAACGAGTCGTGTAGGCGACCTTTGCAGCCGTCACTTGTACGAACTCGCAGCCAACTGCGTGATGAGCCAGCTCATGCTCCGCAACGCCACCAAGGCACCCGAACTGTTCGACAAGAGCATGAAGGTGTACCTGAACCTCGCCGAAAGAGCCTGTGCTGAGCCTGTCGAAGCAAAGTCGCCAAGCACTACAACTTCGTGAAGAGCGTGAACGAGGACGCGATGGAGAGCTACAAGCAGGCGTAAGCCTTAGGATGTCATTCTGGAGGAGCGAAGCTCCGATAGAATCCATAAAGCAATTAAAGACCTCGGTGAAGAACCGAGGTCTTTTGTTATAAACCAGTCTAATACTATAACGCTGTCCTATCGATTTGAATACAGAATAAATGATTCTGGTTTTAAGACAACATTGGGTTTCGCACTCGGAGTAATTCTAACAGAATTCGTTCCATCACGCAGCCCAAATAATTCCATATTATCAAATGTGAAGCAACCTTCTACATCTATGGATGCAGTAACATGGGTCATATTCTGCAAATGCGTCAATTGGACGGTATTTTCAAAATAAGTCGTGTCATAGCCATTCACATGAACCTTAGAAGAGCCAGAACGAGAAACCAGACCATTAACATGGGTATCCACATTTACAGAATCAACTTTCCCTCCACCAAATGTTCCGCTCAAGGACCAGTTTACAGTCACCGGTTCCTGAACAGGGGCAGTGGACGAGCCTTCGTCGCTGGAGCAAGCCAACAAACCGAACAAAGCTATTCCCAGAAGAATTTGTTTCATATTATCTCCTTTTGTTATTTTACATTAAATAAAGACGCAGGAAGATTGCTACGACGCTTTGCCGAAAGAACATCAACCTTCACATTAGACACCTGAGCATTAGGCATCAGCGTTTTTATTTCCACACTGGAAAGTGTCCCCGGTAGCTGACAGCTATTATCACAATATTTATATTCTGTTTCCGCAGTAGCGACACCACCAAGAGCATTCATAGGAATCTTAGCAATCATTTTCACAACACGGCGTTTCTTGTCTGAATAGAAAAAAACAGGCTTAGAATCATCTTTAGGAACAATTTTCCAAAGACCATTTTCCTTTACAGGGGTCCTATAATCTTCGGGTTTTCCCATTTGCGAAGTGATATCCGTAGGCTCGTTCTGTAATCCGCTTTGACTTGGCAAACTTTTTCCAGTTTTCAAATCTGTCACACGGATTATATCTCCATTTTTCACGATTTGCATGTTCATCATCTGCGACTTAACCGTCGTGATAGACTTGTCACCACCAGCAGTCAGCATTGACGTCCTTACGGTCTGAGAAGCCATTCCCGGCAATGCCACTGTAGTCTGCATAATGATTTCCGCCGTATCTGGAAAGGCTGCCTTCTTTTGATTATCGAATACGGCATTGATGTCAAGAGCAAAGCAATTTGTCGCAGTAAAGGCGGTCAATAAAATTTGTACATTCTTTTTCATAATCAAGCTCCGTTATAAATTAGATAAAAGTTTAGTCGAAACAATCTGCGAATTTTTGCGCAGGACGAGATATGTATGACTCAAGTCTATCCCAGTCCAGTCCACAGCAATAAACTGTTCACCCGGCATTACCGTGCCGGAATAAATTCTGCGGATTGGAGTACCATTCGCATAGACCAAGTCGAGTAGAACATACGGATAACCGTCAAGAGAAAGAATCAATCCCTCGGGAGTACGAATCACAGGAATCGATATTCCAGAATCGTAGCCATAATCGGCAACCAAAGAATCCTGATTGTCGCGAGGCGCAACGATTTTCGGTTCTTCCCAGACGGGGTCATCACCATATATTTTATTGCCCGTAGAATCATAAACGCATATTTTCGATGTCACAACATAGGACTTTGTAAGCCCTTCATGAGACGGGTCATCGGACGCATTCCACAACGGGTCCCAGTTTCCTACATGAATGGCAAACTTGAATTCGTCTGCCCACACATTATGCGGAGCCAAGGAAACATCGCCAACATGTACGTTCACCTGATAGCGACTGTTGCCAAGAGCAACCATCTCTGCACCATCAACAAACAAAGGCTGATAGTTGATATCAAAAATCGGCTGCAGACCTTCTTCAACAAGGAAGTAGTAACGGACATCATACTTGCGTAACGACGCACCACCCAGATTCTCCAGTTTCAGAGCAATCTCACTAGCCCTAGTTTGGTCATCGCGCAGATCAGCAGCAAAGACTCGAACGGAAGGAGGCGTGGCTTCTATAGGATCCTCCATTTCTACGCAATGGCCGCCAATCAGATTGTTCTCCGAATCAAGAACAACGATGCCGAAATCATCGATAAAACCATCGACATCTGTGGCCGCCATTCCGGGAAGAACATAAGACGGATCATCTTCAGCATACCACGGGACATTTCCATCATTGTATATGCCCATAAGGGGACCATCACCAAAGTATGGACGTCCGCCAGGCAAGATACGCGTTGTATCAAAGGCCCACTCCACGTAACCAGTATTATAGCCTTCTGCACTAACAACCAGGCCAAGGGAGTCTTCCCCCGGGAAATAGGCATCGGCATGGACTGACTCCGGCGATTCTCCGCGGAAGTAATAACGGACCTTGAATCCATTTATCGTTTCAGATGAAATATTCTTCAAACTGGACCATGCAGGAGTTTAATAAGAGGGTAGCATAAGCTACTATATTCATTGCGCAACCCCAAAAAGGTAAAACAATGGCAAAAGTCAACTA
>NZ_FQWR01000012.1:0-110083 GCF_900129735.1 Fibrobacter sp. UWCM
CGGCCCCCGCGTTCGAACAGCACGTGACGAACTTCTGGATGCAGGAACTCGGCGTGGACACGTGCTCATCCGACAACGAAGGCGCGCTCTTCGCCGTGAAGAACAGTCACTCCACTTACTACGCCGCGAACGATTCCGCATACACTGACGGCGACAGCAACCTGGTGCGCTTGATATGTGCTGCTTACGGCAATTCGTTTGCATGGCGTTTCGCGACTGACATCGAGAAGGATGTAGCGGCGCTTGGCGCTGCGGGTGATGGCGCTGTAAAGCGCGGCTCGATCGACACGACGAACGTCTACGTGAAGGAAAATGGCGCTTGGCGCCGCGGTACGGAACTTGATGCAAGAATCAAGGCCTGCGTATTCGCCAATAGGGGCGAAACCGATAGCGTAATCGTGAAGCACGATACGACGTGGTACATCTGCGATGATAGTGATGACGCTTTGGTGCCCACTGCATGGCGCAAGGCTACTACCGCTGAGGCCGACACGGCGCTTTTCGGCACCCCCGATGGGGAGGTTGCAAAAATCGGCAATGTGAACGAATCCCATGTTTACGTTTATGAAGATACTTCGGGAAAGGGCGGTTATGCATGGCGCCGCGGAACGAATCTGGATATGTTGGATAGCCTGGGTCCCTGCACAAAAAATAACTTGAACAAGACTAGGAGTGTTACGGTTGGCAAAACCCAAGTCTGGTACACTTGCGCCTCTGACCAAGTTGTTTTAATGAATAATAAACTGTTACCCTGTGCTTGGCGCGAGGCGACCGATATAGAGAAGGATGTCACGAAGTTACCCAAGAATCCTGATGAAGCGACTGTTCGCAGGGGACCGCTGAATCCGAACATGTACTATGTATACCAGGATAAAGGTTGGCGTTACGGAACAGCCTTGGATAGCCTGCTAGGGAAGGCTTGTATTACAGATGGTGATTATTCTACGCCTGCCAAGTACGATGGCTTGTATTATGTGTGTACGAACCAGGTTGCGTCGGATACCGTGCGCAAGTGGGTCGTTGCTTCTGATATATTCAATGATACTTGGGAAATGCAGGGTGAATGTAAGGAATTTGGTGAATATGGCTATGGTAATATTCTTATCGGTCGAGTGAATACACAAAATAAGTATGTGTGTGAAGATGGATTGTTTAGGCCGGCAAATAGTGGCGAAATTGATTTTGGCCGAGTTTGTGTTGGCTATATTGAAAATAGTATTTATAAAGTAAAAGGGAGTTTCAAAAAATGTGTTAATTCGGAATGGAAATCGTTTGATCCGCAGTATGTAACGGGGGTGCTTAAGGATACTGATGGACATAGCTATAAGACTGTAGCAATAGGGAACCAACTTTGGATGGCGGAAAATATGAATCGCGTAACAGATGGTAGTTATTGCTATGAGGAAAATGCTGCAAACTGCGATATATATGGTCGCCTTTATACACATGGTGCAGCAAGTCAAGTTTGCCCCAAAGGATGGCGTTTGCCAGATCAAACAGAATTTAGTACGCTGGTTAGTTCAGTAGGCGGTTCCGACTATGCTGGATATTTACTGAAGTCGACGACACGTTGGGTTGAAGAAAGAATGAGTGGGAATGGCTCAGATCGTTATTCTTTCAGGGCTTTGCCTGCAGGTCAAAGAAAGAATGACGGAAGTTATGCTAAAGTAAATTACGATACATGGTTTTGGTCTACAACGACTTCTTCTGCACTTAGTTATTATGCATTGCACTTTATGAATATTGCTGATGACGGATATGTTTCTGCGGTTGGAGATGAAACGGCTAACTCCGTCCGCTGCATCCAGGACAACTAGCGCGTAGCGCCCTGTGCGCACCTAGGATATCTGAAAAACTGAAGCCTCCCTCGGGAGGCTTTTTTGCAAAAAAAGATCCCCGCTTTCGCGGGGATGACAACTAAGGTCGCGGGGATGACAACTAAGGTTGCGGGGATGACGGCTCGTTATCCCAGCAGTTCTTCCTTGCTGATGGCCTTGAAGTTCGTGGCCTTCAGGGCTTCGATGGCCTTGTCCACGTCCTGGAAGCGCAGAATCATGATGTTAGAGCCGTTTAGGGTGGAGGGGTAGGCGTACATGTAGTCGATCTGCTGGCTACCGACCGCAGTGGAGAGCAGTTCGGCGAGGCCACCGATGGCGGCGTTCACGGGGCAGGCGACCACGTCGGTGATGGTGGCGCTGAGGCCTGCCTTGGCGAGCACGTCTACGGCCTTTTCCGGGTCACTCACGATAAGGCGGATGAGCCCGAACTCGCCGGAGTCGGCAAGCGTGAGCGAAAGGAGGTTCACGCCGGCGTCGGCAAGGGACTTGCACACCGCCTGGAGACGGCCCGGACGGTTGGAAACGAATACTGAAACCTGAGGGATTTTCATGTTGGACCTCCTTACATCTTCTTTCTGTTGTCGATAACTCTCTTGGCCTTGCCTTCGCTACGCGGCAGCGAATCGGGTTCGCACAGCGTGACGATAACGGAAATGCCGAGAATCTGTTCGATGGAGTGCTTGAACTTCTTGTTCAGCTGTTCCATGTCGCTCATGGAGTCGCTCACCATGTCGCGGGAAACTTCCACCTTCACCTCGAGCGTGTCCATGTTGTTCTTGGTGTCGAGCACAATCTGGTAGTGCGGCAATGCCTTCTCTGCGCGGAGGAGGGCCGTCTCGATCTGGCTCGGGAACACGTTCACGCCGCGCATGATGATCATGTCGTCGCTACGGCGGCCAATGCGGCGGATGCGGCGGATGGTACGGCCGCACTTGCACTTGGTCTTCTCGATGGCGGTAATGTCGCGGGTGCGGTAGCGGATGATGGGCATGGCCTTCTTGCTGAGCGTAGAAAGCACGAGTTCGCCCTCTTCGCCGTCCGGGAGCGGTTCAAGCGTTTCGGGGTCGACGATTTCGGGGTAGAAGTGGTCTTCGAAAATGTGGATGCCGTCGCGGCACTCGCATTCGCAGCCCACGCCCGGGCCCACTATTTCGGAAAGGCCGTAGATGTCGTACGCCTTGATGCCGGTCTTTTCTTCGATGTAGTCGCGCATGCCGTCGCTCCACGGTTCTGCACCGAAGATGCCGCGCTTGACCTTCAGGTCGCGGATGTCGACACCCATCTTTTCGGCGACGTCGATGATGCGGACAAAGTAACTCGGGGTTCCGCCCACCGCAGTGACGCCGAAATCCTTCATGAGCATCACCTGGCGTTCGGTATTGCCGCCGCTGATGGGGATGACGGTTGCACCGAGGGCTTCGAAACCGCCGTGGATGCCGAGACCGCCGGTAAACAGGCCGTAGCCGAAGAAGTTCTGCACGATATCGGTGCTGCGGAAGCCGCAGGCGAGCAGCCCGCGCTTCACGACCTGGGCCCACACGTCCATGTCTTCCTTGGTGTAGCCGACCACGATGGGCTTACCCGTGGTGCCCGAACTTGCGTGCAGGCGCACGACTTCGCTCAGGTCTACGGCGAACAGGCCATACGGGTAGGTGTCGCGCAAGTCCTTCTTCATGGTGAAGGGGAGCTTGGCCACGTCCTTGAGGGTCTTGATATCTTCGGGCTTTAATCCCTTCTCGTCCATGCGTTCACGGAAGAGCGGGACCTTCTCGTAGGCAAGTTTCACGGTGGCGCGCATACGCTGCAGCTGCAGGTCGCGCAATTTTTCTTCGGGCATAAAATCCAGCGCCATTTCGGGCAGGACCTTGTTTTCTTCGTCATTCCAGGCGGTTGAACGCATATAATCCTCAATAAAGAGTGGTTTAAATTTTTACGGAAAGTAATTTAGTCTTTTTATGGCTGAGAAAAAGAAAAATTTTTGAAAATGTTTTCTGTGACGCCGCTTTTCTTGCGCTTGGCACCGCTTTCTTTACATTACGTGAAAAGTTGACGAACAAAGTGCGTTTTTCGGCAAATCCGGTTGGGCAGAAAGTTTCAATTTTTGTATTTTTGTGCGGTATTTTAAGTTTTTTTGAATCTATAGGTAGGTTTATTCTGCGTACCCGTCTGTTTTTATTGATTCTGTGTATTGTTGGTCTTGTGCAGGCCCAGCTGTTGGACATGTCCCAGATGCCTGTGGACTATATGGCCGAAAACAAGGTGAGGAAGGTCAAGGTCGAAGGTAACGTGAACATGGACCAGCGTGCGGTGTTGAGTCGAATCGGCATCCGCGACGGCCAGACTTTTTCGCCCACGATCCTTTCTGACAAGGTCCAGGAGGCGGTGTCCGCCCTCTACAAGTCGGGCCTCTTCGACGACGTTTCTGCATGGGTCGACTACATCGACAACAGCACCGAGGTGGACCTCATATTCAAGATTAAGGAACTGCCCGCCCTCGATACGGCGGTGCTGGACGGTAACGACGAGATTTCCGAGGACGACTTGCGCCTCAAGATGCGCCTGATTCCGGGCCAGGTGTACAGCAAGAGCCAGCTGGAACGTGACCGCCAGGCGATGATCGACTACTACCATTCCGAAGGCTTCTTGCTTGCCGAGGTGGGCTACCGCGAGACTCCCGTAGACGACAACAAGAACATGGTGACCTTCATTATCCGCGAGGGCGAGAAGGTGAAGGTGCGCGATATCAAGATTACGGGTAACGACAACGTGCCCGCGATAGACATTACCGACCACATGCTCACGAAGGTGGACCAGTGGTACGGTGGTGGCGAGTTCAAGGAGACTGTATTTGAGGCCGACCGCGACACGGTGTTGAACGCCATCCGCCACTTTGGCTACCTGGATGCGGAACTGACCGAATACCGTGCCGAATACCTGCCGGATTCCAGCTGCCTGTTCTACCTGGGCCGCATGGTGCCGGTGGGCGAACGTCTGCAGCCGCTCTACGACCAGTTGAACCGCGCGATGGGCGACCCGGCGACTGCCATATACAAGATGGCGGGCAAGCCCACGATGCAGGTCTCGCACTTCTTCCGCGCCTCCAAGGAAATGTCGCACCACGGGTACGTGACCCGTCCGCTCCCCCAGGTCAAGGAAGAGGAAGACGCCCTCAAACTCATCAACGACATTATCCGCTACGAGGATTCCCGCAAGGAATGGCTCAAGATTGTGGAAGGCCGCAAGTTCAACAACCCGAAAATCGATTCGCTCAAGAAAATCAAGAAACTCTCGGAATACGAGGAAAAGTTGCTCGTGCGCTACATGATAGAGGACATGTTCCCGCTGTTGAACAAGTACGACAACATCCACACTTCGAGCGATATATGCATCCATATCGGCATGGTGGAAGGCCGCCGTTACTACATGGGCAACGTGCACTTCTCGGGGAACGAAGTCCTGAACGACAAGGTGCTCGGGTATGCGTTCCGCCTGGATAGCGGTGCGGTGTTCGACCAGTACCTCTACGATGCCTCCAGGAAGGCTCTGCTTGAAGTTTACCGCGAAGATGGCTACCTGTTTGCCCAGTTCGACGAGGAACGCACGTTCGTGAACGATTCCGTGGTGAATCTCACGTACCGCATGCGCGAAGGCCTGCCCGCGAGCATCCACAAGGTTTATATCCACGGCAACACGAAAACCAACGAGAAGGTTATCCGTCGCGAGGTGCGCCTGTATCCGGGCGATACGTACCGCCAGTCCCTGCTGGAACGCAGCTTCCGCGAAATCATGCAGCTCAACTACTTCGACATGGTCGTGCCCGATATCAAGATTTACGGCGAGCAGGAAGTTGACCTCGACTTCACCGTGCAGGAGAAGGAAGCGGGTACCGGCCAGTTCAGCCTGGGTGTATCGTACAGCGAGAGCGACGGCCTTGTGGGTACGGCGAGCATCTCTATCCCGAACTGCTGTATGGGTGACGGCCAGGCCGCAAGCCTGAGCGTGGAATACGGTGCCGACAAGAAGAGCGCCTCCATCAGCTTCCAGGAACCCTGGCTGCTCGACAAGCCGATTACGCTCGGTGCAAGCCTCAGCTACTCTTGGTGGAACATGGAAGATTACGGCGACCCGAACATTACCCGCTACGGTGGTTCCGTGTACCTGGGCAAGCGCCTCAAGTGGCCTGACGACTACTTCTACGGCCAGGTCGGCTACAGCTGGCTCATGAACAAGCAGGGCCCCAACATCGACGGCAGCTATGTGGTTTACACCGGTATCGAATCTGCCATCAACTTCCGACTGGTGCGCGACGACAAGAACCTGCCGCAGTTCCCGACGGAAGGTTCCCGCTACCAGCTTGATATCCAGGTGGCAGATGGCGCGCTGTTCAGCGACTTCGAGTTCATCAAGACGGAACTCACCATCAAGTGGTGGTTCCCGCTGTTCCGCGACCGCCTCGCGATTGCGCTTACCAACGAGTACGGCGTTATGTTCGGCGACCAGTTGCAGTACCGCACGCTGTTCACGATGGGTGGCGTGATGGGCTACGAAGGCAACATGCGCGGTTACAGCTCGGGCTCCATTGGTTACCGCCGCCTGGGCCGCAGCTACCAGTACACGGGTGCAGAACTCCAGCTCGGCATTGTGCCGCAGGTGTTCTACCTGTTGCCGTTCTTCTTTGACGCCGGTAACGTGTTCGGTGAACGCTATGACCCCAAGACGAAGGTCGCAAAGCCGAGCAGGAACCCGCTCAGCGAATGGGACCCGACGAGCCTCAAGAAGGATATCGGTTTCGGGTTCCGCGTGGTGGTGCCGATGCTCGGTATTATCGGGTTTGACTTCGCCTGGCCGCTCGATGTGGGCGAAACCTATACGGGCCTGCAGCGCAGCAAGGTGGGCGACATGGAATTCAACTTTGTCATCGGTCAGGGATTCTAAGGAATCGGGAGGCTCTATGATTCGCAAGGTTCTAATCGCTTTGATGATGGTTTTCGCGTGCGCGAGTTTCGCCGAAGACGGCCTGCGCATCGCTCACGTGGATTCCAAGCTCATCTTCGACGGCTACAAGGGCACGAAGAAGGCGCAGGAAGAATACGACCGCCAGGTGGCCAAGTGGGAACAGCAGGCGAACCTCTTGCAGAAGGAACTTTCCGCCATCAAGGAAAAACTCGACAAGCAGTTGCTGATGCTCAGCGACGAAAAGAAGCGCGAACTCGAGGCGGAATACAACAAGAAGGATATCGAGCTCAAGACGTTTATCGACCGCGTGTATGGCCGTAAGGGCGAGCTTGTGACCCAGAACGAGAAGGTGAGCGCGCCCATTATCCAGCTTATCCGCAAGGCGGTGAACGAGATTGCCTTGCAGGAAGGCTACGATATGGTCGTGGACCGCGCGACGGGTGCGGTACTCTTCTGGAAGAAGGAAAACGACCTGACCAACAAGGTGCTTGATTACCTGAACAGCCGTTAGTACAAAAAAATTGCGGGTAAAATCCCCCTACACAAAACGTGTAAATTTTTCTAAATTTGGCGCCGTCTTTAAATCACGGAGTGCCAGATGACCAATATTCACGCCAAGGAATCGTTCAAGAACTTCCTACTGGGCGTAAAAGCGACCGTAACCCCTGAATCTGTCCGGGTACTCCGCCGGGGTTACACCAAGAAAAACTTCGTGAGCGACCTGATGTCGGGCCTTATCGTGGGAATCCTCGCGCTCCCGCTCGCCATCGCATTCGCCATCGCCTCGGGCGTGGGCCCCGAACAGGGCCTGTACACCGCGATTATAGCGGGTTTTACAATTTCCCTGCTGGGTGGTAGCCGTTTCCAGATTGGCGGCCCCACGGGTGCCTTCATCGTGATTGTCTACGGTATCGTAAGCCAGTACGGCTACGACGGCCTGGCTTCCGCGACGCTCCTCGCGGGTATCTTGCTCATTATCTTTGGCATCGCGAAGTTCGGTGCAATAATCAAGTTCATTCCGTACCCGGTTACGGTGGGCTTTACCGCGGGTATCGCCATCATCATCGCGCTCGGCCAGGTCCCGAACTTCTTCGGGCTCCGCTTCCTCGCGAAGGACCCGGCCGATGCCATCGGGAAAATCAAGCTGTATGCGACTTCGTTCGATACCGTGAACATGTATGCGGTAATTGTGGGGCTCGTGGCGCTTGCCGTTTGCATCCTGTGGCCGAAGATCACCACGAAGATTCCGGGCTCGCTTGTCGCGATTGTGGTCGCGACCGTGATGGTGAAGGTGCTTGGCTGGGATGACCCGCTTACGGGTCACGGCGTGGTGACCATCGGCATGAAGAACCATATCCCGACCGGGTTCCCGGTGCCGCACCTGCCCAACATAAGCATCGAGATGATGCAGAAGGTGTTCCAGCCGGCACTCACGATTGCGATTCTCGGTGCCATCGAGTCCCTGCTAAGTGCGGTCGTTGCCGACGGTATGACCAGCACCAAGCACCGCTCCAACACCGAACTTTTCGGCCAGGGCGTGGCGAATATCCTTTCCCCGATTTTTGGCGGTATCCCCGCGACGGGCGCGATTGCCCGTACTGCGACAAACATCCGTAACGGCGCGGTGAGCCCGGTTTCGGGCCTGGTGCATGCGGTCGTGCTCCTGCTCATTATGCTCGTGCTCGGCAAGTATGCCGAAATGATCCCGATGGCGGCGCTTGCTGCAGTGCTTTTCCAGGTGGCGTTCAACATGTGCGGCTACCGGAGCTTCATCAAAATGTTCAAGGCCCCGAAGAGCGATATTATCGTGATGCTCGTGGCGTTCTCCCTCACGGTGATTATCGACCTCACTGTGGCAATCGAAGTGGGCGTGTTGCTTGCGGCGGTGCTGTTTATCAAGCGCATGAGCGATGTGTCCGAGATGGAAACGGTGACCGAGGCCCTCAAGGATGACGACGAGGAGGCCGCGCACAACGAGCTCAGCCGCCAGGTGCCGAAGGGCGTGGTGGTTTATGAGTTGGCCGGTTCGCTGTTCTTTGGCGCGGTCGACAAGTTCAAGGACACGATGGCCCGCATCTCAGACAAGCCGAAGATTCTTATTCTGCGCATGCGTAGCGTTTCAAGCATCGATGCCGCAGGCATCCAGATGATCGAGGACCTGCTGAACCGCTGCAACCGCGAAGGGACGCAGCTCCTGCTCAGTGGCGTGCATGCCCAGCCCGTGGTGGCCTTGACGCGTGCCGGCGTGCTCAAGCAACTCGGTGAAGAAAATGCCCTCGGGAACATTGACGCGGCGTTGAACCGTGCGCGCGAACTGCTTGGCCTGCCTGTGGTGGATGCCTCGCACGAGGTTCCGCAGGCGCCCACCGTTTCTTGGGAAAAGAGCCTCGACAAGCCGTGGATGCCCGAGGAATCCAACGCCGCGATTGCCGAAGAGACGCCCGAAGTTATTGCCGAGAAGATGATGGACGAACCCATCAAGATTATCGAGAACGAGAAGAAGTAGCGAAAAATTGGGAACTTGGTTCCCGCTTGTCAAGGACCGTTCGCATTTCGCGTGACGCAAATCGCAGTGTGATTTTCATTACTTTGAAAATGGAATATTGCATTCTATATTATGGAGCGTAAGGATAAGGGATGGATAAAATGATGACAACAATTCTCAAGGATCTCGCGTCTAGAACGTTCTTCGCGAACTTCATGGTTGCCTTCATGGGCGTAACACTCTACCTTCTTAATACTCTCTCATAAAATTTCCAATCGACTCCTAAAAAAGACCGCCTCTTGCGTGAGAGGTGGCCTTTTTTTGTGAGAATTTCGGCGCGAGGCAAACTTTTTTGCCGAAGTTTTCGCTTAGATTTCCTGTAAAAGGCGCTTTTTTGCGGGGCCTTCGGGCAGGGGCGCAAAGGTGTCGAACGCAAAGGCGTTCATGAGCATCTTGCGGGCCGCCTTTTCGGGGATTCCTCGGCTTACCAGGTAGAACATCTGCTCGGCGTCGAGTTCGCCCACGGTATTGCCGTGCGTGCATTCCACGTCGTCGTGGTAGATTTTCAGCACCGGCTTCACGGAAACGCTGCTGTTTTCGGAAAGCAGGATGGTGTTCACGAGCTGGCTCGAGAAGGCCTTGGTGCAGTCCGCATTCACGATGACGCTCCCGTCGTAGCTGGCGGTTGCGTTGCCGTCGAGCAGGTTGCGCGAAAGCTGCGTGCTCGTGGTTTCGGGGGCGTTGTGGTAGATGTGGAGCCTGTGGTGGCTCGACGATTCCCCGCCGAGGATATTCAGCGTGCGTGCGTCAAAGTTTGCCCCTGCTGCGTTCAGGAAGGCGTCGATGCTCACGCGGGTAATGCCGTTCCCGCGCTCGATGGCCGAAAAGCGCACGTTGCTGCCGGCTGCCTGCGTAATGCGGAAGTGCCGGAAGGTGAGCGGCAGGTCGTTCGCGGGGTTCGCGAAGAATATCTCCACGTCGGCGCCTTCGCCCACATTCACGTCGAACCGTTCCGCGCAAATCGGGTGCATCACCTTGTTGTCGAGAATCTCGATGCTCACTTTTGCGTTCTTGCCGATGTTCAGCACGGTATGCCCGAAGTCGTTGTTGCACTTGAGCATCGCCATCTCTTCGGAACCGTCGGCGATGTTCTGGACCATCGTGCGGGCGTTTTGCGCCACCGGGAGGAGTGCCGCGAAGTCGTTTTCTTCAGCAAAGTCGTCACTGCAGGTGCACGCGTCGGGGAATTCGGGCGCGGGAATCTTTGCCACGGGGAAGAACGTCCACAGTTCGTTGTTCCTGCGGGGCATTCCCAGTTGCTTTATGCGGGTAATGGCGTCCATCGTTATTCCTCGATCCAGTCGTAGCCCTGTTCTTCGAGCTTGAGGGCGAGTTCGGGCCCGCCGGTCAGGATAATCTTTCCGTGGCGCAGTACGTGCACGTAGGTGGGCTTGATGTAGTCCAGGAGCCTCTGGTAGTGCGTCACCAGGATAACCGCCTTTTCGGGGCTCATGATGTGGTTGATTCCGTTTGCCACGATGCGGAGCGCGTCGATATCTAGGCCGGAGTCCGTCTCGTCGAGGAAGCTCACCTTCGGGTCGAGAATCGCCATCTGGAGGATTTCGTTCCTCTTCTTTTCGCCGCCGCTCATGCCGTCGTTCACGCCGCGTTCACGGTAACGCTCGTCCATTTCGAGCAACTGCATTTTTTCTTCGCAAAGCTTCTTGAAGTCGTTGTCGTTTATCTCGGGCTGGCCGAGGTACGCGCGCTTGCTGTTGAGCGCCATCTTCAGGAATTCCACGTTGTTCACGCCCGGGATTTCGGTCGGGTACTGCGTGCTGATGAACAGCCCGGAGTTCGCGCGGTCGCTGATGTCCATCTCGAGCAGGTTCTTTCCGTCGAGTTCTACGCTGCCCTCGTCCAGGTGGTAGGCGGGGTGGCCCATGATGACCTTCGAGAGAGTGCTCTTTCCCGAGCCGTTCGGGCCCATGATGGCGTGGACTTCGCCCGGTTTCACCTCGAGGTTGATTCCCTTGAGGATCTGTGTACCGTCTTCGATGCTTGCTTTGAGATTCTTGATTGATAACATAGGGCTATCCTTGCGTGGCGGCTAGAATATGTAATAGCGGTTGTTTACTTTTTATAAGCTGGTCGGCGAGTGCGTCGAGCGAAAGCTTGCCCTGCTTGTAGAGGCTGTAGAGCTTTTCCATGTTCTGCATGAACTTGTTCAGGTCGAGCCTTTTCTGCACGCCTTCGGGCGTGTCGAGCGCAATACCCTTGCGGAACCGGTCGCAGAGCCGCAGGTTCAACACCATGAGGCTTTCGTAGAATTCGTAGATTTCTTTCGGGCTGGTCCACGTTTCTTCGGGCAGGTTTTCCATGAACTGCTTGAGCAGCGGGGAAAGTTGCTCGTAGAGCGTCTGGGGCGAAAAGTAACCTGTTTCGGTGTAGCCCGCGATGACCGTGTTCACGAACTCGTCGATGATGCTCGATTCGAAGAACTGTATGCCGCTTGCGGCGAGTTCCACGTCAAAGTATTCACAGGCGCGGTCCAAAAGCGTGGGGTTGCGGACAAGCAGGTTCGCAAAGCGCACCTCGAGCGGAGAGAGAAGTTCCCACGGGACGCGTTCGGGTTCGGCAGACTGTTGCGGCACTTCGCCGTACTCCGCGTATTCCGCGATATCTTGCGGGGCTTGGGGTGCGACTGCCTTGGGTTTCTTTTGCGGGCGGATTCCCTGGATGCCTTCCAGCGAGGGCTTCGTGTTGAAACGTTCGGCGATGAGTTCTACGTACTGGTTCTGGAGTTCCTTGTCCTGGATGCTCTTGACGACGGATTTCACGTAAGTGATAAATTTCGCGCGGTCCTCGATGCCCTGGAGGTCGCTGTTGTGCGAAAGGTAACTGAGCCAGTCCTCTGCGCCCTTTAGTTGCTCGTGGAACGCTTCGGCTCCCTGCTCGTTCACGAAGTTGTCCGGGTCAATCTTTGTGCCGTCGGGGCGGGAGAGCGCGAAGATTCGCGGTACGATTCCCTTCGGGAGCACAATCTCGATGGTGCGGTGTGTTGCCTTGCGCCCTGCCTCGTCGCCGTCGAACACGAGGTATGCGGTTTTCGCGTAGCGGGCGAGGATATTCGCGTGAAATTCGGTGAGGGCGGTGCCCGATGCCGCGACCACGTTTTGCACGCCGCCCTGATAGAGGCTGATGAGGTCGAAGTAGCCTTCCACGATGATGACCGCATTCTCCTTTGCGATGGCAGTGCGGCTGTGGTTGAGCCCGAAGAGAATTTCGCTCTTGTTGTAGAGGGGCGTTTCCGGGCTGTTCATGTACTTCGGGCGTTCGAAGCCTTCCTGCTTGGGCGCGAGGTCACGGCCCCCGAATGCGACGACTGTCCCCGACTGGTTCTGGATGGCAATCATCAGGCGGTCGCGGAACTTGTCGTCGATTCCGCCGTTCTTCTTTTCGACGGCGAGGCCCGCCCTGAGGCAGTCCTTGGGCGAAAAGCCGTTCTTTGCCGCATAGGCGATGAGGCCTTCGCGCTTGTCGGGGGCGTAGCCGATGTGGAACTGCTTGCGTGTCTGTTCCGAAATGTTGCGCTTTGCGAGATATTCGAGGGCTTTCTCGCTCAGCGAGAGCTGCTGCTCGAACCAGTTGCAGGCAAGTTCGTTCAGCTTGCGGATCATGCCCTTTTCTTCTTGCACTTCCGCGTTTTCTTTTGATGCGAACTTGGGAAGGCTGAACCCGACGAAGTTCGCGACCCACTCGACGGCGCCATTGAAGTCGATTTTCTCGTGTTCCTGCACGAACTTAAAGACGTCGCCGCCCGCACCGCAGGCAAAGCACTTGTAGATGCCGAGCGTCGGGTTTACCGTCATGGAGGGGGAGTGGTCGTCATGGAAGGGGCATACGCCCACGAAGCGGTTTGTGCCGGAGCGTTTCAGCGGCAAGAACTGCTGAATCACAAGCGAAATGTCCGCCTGCGATTTGAGCTGCTGAATGACATCTTCCGGGTAAAAGGGCATGCGCCAAAGATAGTTTTTTTGTTTGATTAATGTTTGCTACGAGGGGCACTTCGCACGCTCACACAATCACTTCGTTCCAGTGTTCGCTTTGCGAATTGCCCCTCTCCGCAAAAAAAACGATAAAGTCTCTGTTTGGGAATAGTTTATTGCTATGGCGCATGTAGGAGATGAGCGGCGGGAGGAAATCCTCGTGGCTGTTAGTCACTTCGGATTTCCTTTAAACTGCAGGGGAAAGATTAAACTGCTTTTATTCAGGTAATGTTTGCTGCGAGGGGCGCTTCGCACGCTCACACGATCAGAAAAATATGAAAAAATGTGAAAGTGGCGGTGAAATGGAGTAAAAAGTGTCGATTTCACCGCCAGAAATTAACTTGTGTGTATTGAAATGTATCTTTTTCTTGTCGCGGAGGGTGTTGACGGCGGTGAAATGGGGTAGAAAATGCGAATTTCACCGCCAATAATCGCGGAAGAACTTCATTTTATGCCGAATGTTTACAAATAAACTAACAAAATGGCGGTGAAAATAGCAAAAAAGTTCCGATTTCACCGCCACTTCGGCATTTTGAGCGTAAATGGATATCTTATATTTTATGCAGGTAATGGAAAAAGGAGGAAATATGACGAATTTGTGGTGTCATCCTGGATTGCGGTCATCCTCGCCCGTTCGGCAAGCTCAGGACAGGCTCTGGCGAGGATCCATGCATCTTGTATTTGCGCTTTTCTTGGCGTTTTTCTTTGTCGCCTGTAGCGACAACGATAGCGATGTTACGACCCCGCCTTCGAACGATTCTTCATCGAGCGTGTGCAATGACTGCGAAGATGGTTCCTCGTCCAGCGTTACACCGCAGTCGAGCAGTTCCTCAAAGGTCCCTGAGCCTGTCGAAGGGTCCAGTAGCAGTACTATATCCAGCAGCAGTCCGGTCACTTTGGCAACGCCCTGCAAAACAGAGACGGTAGACAGCTGCGAATACGGCGAATTAACTGACGACCGCGATGGCAAAAAATACAAGACGGTAAAGATTGGTGACCAGTGGTGGATGGCGGAGAACTTGAACTACGAAACAGGAAGTAGCGATTGCTTCAGTTATGGAAATCCCAATTGCGTCAAGTACGGGCGCCTTTATGCTTGGGGTGATGCAATGGATAGTGCAGGGACATGGAGCACGAACGGCAAGGGTTGTGGCCGTTTTGGGAAGGATTGCTCGCCGATTTATCCCGTGCGCGGGATATGCCCTAACGGTTGGCACCTGCCGGACACAACGGAATGGGGAACCTTACTTGCCGCGGTTGGCGGTAGAGAAATCGCTGGTAAAAAACTCAAGTCCATGTCTGGTTGGTATGATTACAAAGGTGAAAAAGGCGGCGGCACGGATGATTTTGGGTTCTCGGCGCTCCCTGCAGGCCTTTTGGGTGACGATGGGTATTACGACGAAGGCGAAGCCGCGTATTTCTGGAGTTCTGTACAGCGCAGGAGCCTTGATGCGTATGAAGTGTTCTTGTGCAACCAATGGGACAAGGCGGAAATGTCCAAGTTTACCGGCAGTAAGGACTATCTTATTTCGGTCCGTTGTATCAAGGACGATGCTTCAAAGTCTTCGTCTAGCGTTACCCCGCAGTCAAGCAGTTCCTCAAAGGTCCCTGAGCCTGTCGAAGAGTCCAGCAGCAGTCTGGTGGAGCCGTCTTCGTCTAGTTCGGTCACTTTGGCGACTCCATGCAAAACCGATAGCACGGACACTTGCGAATACGGCGAGTTGGTGGATGACCGCAATGGTCAGGCTTACAAGACAGTGAAAATTGGTGACCAGTGGTGGATGGCGGAGAACCTCAACTTCAGAACGGACTCTAGTTTCTGCTACAATGATTCTGCCGAGTATTGTGAAAAGTACGGCCGTCTTTACATGTGGGGTGCTGCGTCATCCGCTTGCCCTAGTGGTTGGCACTTGCCGGACACAACGGAATGGAAAACTTTGATCAATGCTGTCGGTGGACAATCGACCGCTGGCAATGTGCTCAAGTCTATGTCCGGAAGGAATAGTAGTGACAACGGTACGGATGATTTCGGGTTCTCGGCGCTCCCTACTGGTTATAGGAATGAAGATGGGGATTACTTCGACGAGGGTAGCGACCCGGACTTCTGGAGTTCTACGGAGAACGGTAACAGCTACGCGTACCACATGGACTTGGGATCCGGCGACTATGCGTACTTGGGCTGCATCTATAAGGTCGATGGGTTCTCGGTCCGTTGCGTCAAGGATTAGGAGAAATTATGAAGAATTTGTGGTGTCATCCTGGATTGCGGTCATCCTCGCGTAGGCGAGGATCCATACATCTTGTATTTGCGCTTTTCTTGGCGTTTTTCTTTGTCGCCTGTGGCGACGACGATAGCGATTTCGCGGTGCGGCCTTCGGATGGCTCGTCGTCGAGCGTGTGCGGGGACTGCGATGACGGGTCTTCTTCCAGCGTCAAGTCGAGTAGCAGTTCTGCGAAGTCATCGAGTTCGGTCACTTTGGCGACTCCATGCAAAACAGAAACGGAAGACAACTGCGAATACGGCGAGTTGGTAGATGGCCGCGATGGTCAGGCTTATAAGACTGTAAAGATTGGCGATCAGTGGTGGATGGCGGAGAACCTGAATTACGAAGTGGATTCTAGTTTCTGCTATAACGATTCTGCCGAGTATTGTGAAAAGTTCGGGCGCCTTTACAGGTGGGCTGCGACGGTAGGCAAGTCGGAGAGTGAATGTGGCTATGGCTATACATGCTCTCTGCCATCAGGAGACCTCCAGGGTGTATGCCCTAGTGGCTGGCACCTGCCGAGCAGGGCTGAATGGGAAACTTTGATTAACGCTGTAGGTGGAAAATCAACCGCTGGCATAAAACTCAAGTCCTCATCTGGGTGGAATAGCAGTGGCAATGGCACGGATGCCTTTGGGTTCACGGCGCTTCCTGCTGGCGACAGGAACGTCAGAGGGGAATTTAGCCTTGAGGGCCGCGACGCGTTCTTCTGGAGTTCTACGGAGAACGATAGTAGTTACGCTGACTGCATGCTCTTGCGCTTCGGCTACGACGATGGCGGCATGCGCTTGCGCTACGATGATGCGCTCCTGGATGACTTCAGTAAGTATTTCGTGTTCTCTGTCCGTTGTATCCAGGACTAAACCACGGCCTTGCTTTTCCAGCGGCCGCTGCGCCAGCGCCAGATGTTCGCGAACGAGCGGTAGAATTCGTCGCTTGCCATGCCGAGCCAGAGGCCGGGGAGGCCTAGCCCCACGACAAACGCGAGAATGAGCGAAGTCGCAAGCCCGAGCGTCCACATCATGCCGCTCCCGACAATTGCGGGGAACTTGGAATCGCCCGCGGCCCTGAGCGATGTGGTGAGGATGAAGTTCACCGCCTTGAACGGCTGTACGGCCACGTCGCACCAGAGGCAAATCTTGCCGAGCCTGAGAACTTCGGGATTGTCAGTGTAGAGCCGTAGCAGGTGCTCGCCCAAGAGAGCGACGATTATCGAGAGCAAGAGCCCGCTCGTGATGCCCACGGCGAGCGTCTGGTAAACGCGGCGGTTCGCCTTCACAAAATCGTGCGCGCCCACGAGATGCGCCACGAGAATCTGGTTTCCGCTGCCGAGGCCGACCCCGAGAATCACGGAAAGGGCGGCGAAGTTACCCGCGAACACGCGGGCGGTCATCGCGGTGGTGCCCACGTACACGACCATCGCGGTGATGAACACCTGGAAAAGCTGGAAACTGATGGGTTCCGCGGCGGCGGGGAGGCCGATGCGAATCCAGTCGGGGAGGAGTATGCGGGAGCGCTTCCAGTCGCGGGCCCTGCTCTGGTGCTTTACCTTGAACTTGAGCACCAACCACAGGATGCCCGAAGATATCAGCCACGAGAGCGCTGTGGCGAGGGCCACGCCGTAAACGCCCATCTTGGGAAGCCCGAAATACCCTTCGAGGAACACGACGTTCAGGCCGGCGTTACTCGCGATGGTGAGCGTGTTGCCCACGAGGTTCCATACGGTAAGGCCGTGCGTGGCGATGAGGGCGGTAAGGATGGTCTGCAATGCACGGAAGGCGAACCCGAACGAGACGACGCTCAGGAACATCATCGCGTATTTCGCGGGTTCCTCGGTGAGGCCCATCCATTGCGGGATATGCCCTGAAAGCGGGAAGATGACGAGCGTGAGCGCCACCCCGAGCAAGATGCTCCCGAAGAGGACCATCGTCTGCGTGCTGTTCGCGTGGCTGTTCTGCTTGGCGCCGATGTACTGCGAGACGATGCTTGCGCCGGACTGCGCGAAGGCGTGGAGCGCTGTAAACAGGGCGCCTAGAATCGGGAGCATGGCGCCGACGCCCGCGGCCGCGGTTTCGGAAGTGCGCGAGAGGAACCAGCTGTCCATCATGGGCTGGATCATGCCCACGGCGAACGTGAGGATAAGCGGCCAGGAGAGGCTTATCAGGGAGCGGTCTTTGACGTCTTTTTGGGGTCCGCGCATGGCACAATTTTAGAAATGGGAAGGGGCCCGCGAAAGAGCCCCGAACATAAATAATGGTTCCGCCTGTATACAGTTTAAAACGTCATCCTCGCTCACTGGAATGTCATCCTCGCGAAGGCGAGGATCTTTTACTGGAGTTTCTTCCCCAATTCAATCCTTGCTTCGCGGCGGACAAGCGCCTGCTCGTAGCGGCGGCGGGCTTCGTCGGAATCGGGTTCCACGGGGGCAGTGGCGGTGGGCCTGCCGTTGTCGTCGATGGCGACGAACGTGAAATAGGCGTGCGCGACCGGGAGCTCGGCTCCGTTCTCGGGGTCGGTCTCGGTTATCTTGAGTCCGATTTCCATGGAGGTGTTGAACACGCGGTTCATGCTCGCGTGGATATTGAGGATGGTGCCGACCGCAGTCGGGCGGAAGAACCGCACGCCGTCGATGGAGACGGTGTTCACCTTGCGGCCTGCGTGCTTGAAGGCGACGATGCAGGCGGCTTCGTCCATGAGGCTCATCAGGTAGCCCCCGAAGGCGTTGTTCAGCGCGTTCGTATCAACGGGGTGCACGATGGCGTGCGATTCCAGTGCGGACTCCGAGACCTTGCGGGGAGTCTTGTCGTTGGCGATTCCGGGTATCAGGCCTGTATTTCTCATAGGACGGACCTCAGCTTGTTTATGACAAAATCTACATCGGTAAAGGCGCAGACGGGGAGGCTTACTGCCTTCTGGCTCGCCATGATGGCGTTCCTGTTTTCGCTGCCCTGTGCGAGCCCCCTGAAGCAGGGCTGTTTGTGCAGCGGCTGCGGGTAGTGGATGCAGTGCGGGATTCCCGCTTTGTCCAGTTTCTTGATAAATGCTTCGCGGTCGTCGGCCAGCACGGTGTACTGTGCGTAGGTGCTGGTGCATCCGTGCTCGATGTATTGCGGCACGATTCTTGCACCCGCAGAAGCACCGGCACCCGCATTGACTCTCACGTTGTATTCCGCGAAAAATTCGTCGTACTTGCGGGCGTTCTCGCGGCGCACCTTCAGTTCTTCTTCGAGGTGGCGGAGCTTTACCCGCAATATGGCGGCCTGCAGGGCGTCGAGCCTGCTGTTCATGCCCACGGTCTCGTGCAGGTAGCGTTCCTTGCTCCCGTGGTTCGCGAGCATGCGCACCTTCTCGGCGAGCTGCGCATCAAGGGTAAAGATGGCGCCGCCGTCGCCGTAGCAACCCAGCGGCTTGCTCGGGTAGAAACTCGTGATGGAAATAGTGGCGAGGGTGCAGGCGCGGCTCGTTATGATATCCGAATATGGCGGCACTCCGATGTCGTACTTCGCCCCGAATGCCTGTGCTGCATCTTCTAAAAGCCAGAGGTCGTTCGCGACGGCGATTTCCCATAGCTCGTTGAAATCCGCAACTTGCCCGAACAGGTCCACGCCGATAATCCCGCGTGTCTTGGGACCAATCAGCGCCTTTACGCTTTCCGGGTCGATCAGGAGCGTTTCGGGGTCGATGTCCGCGAAACGCGGTGTGCCGCCCAAAAAAGCGACGCATTCCGCCGGTGCGATGAACGTGAAGTCGGGTACTATGACCTCGTCCCCTGGTTTAATCCCGAGCGCCATGAGCGCGATGGTGAGGGCGTCGGTGCCGCTTGCGCACGTTATGACGCTGGTTTCGGGGTCCGCACGGTCTTTTCCAGCAAAAGAGCCCTGCTTTCCGGCGTCCGAATTCCCGGATTTGCAAAAATCTGCAAGTTCCTTCTCGAGGGCTGCCACTTCCGGCCCGCCAATGTAGCATCCGCTGTCCAGAACGGCGCGTTCTGCGGTCTCGAGTTCTTCTCGATAGGCCTCTCTTTGCGCTGTCAGGTTCACGAATGGCATCATAATGGCTAAAATTTAGCAAATTCGCCCAATTTGGGGACTTGACAAATTCCCATTCTTTACTATCTTTGTCCCTACAAAAAATTTTAAGTAGGTTTTACCCGGAGATATAAGGTGCCTCAACATCAATCTTGCAAAAAGCGTTTGCGTCAGGCCGAAAAGGCCAATGCCATGAACCGTGCTGCCCGCGCAGAAATTCGCGCAAGCCTCAAGGTCATCCGTACTGCTACCTCTAAGGATGCCGCCCTTGCCGAAATGCCGAAGCTTTTCCGTCTGTTGGACGTTGCTGCCAACAAGAGCCGCGCTGGCTTCAATGCGAACCGTGCCGCCAACTACAAGGCCAAGGTCGCAAAGCTCGTTAACGGCTTCGCCTAATCGTTAGGCAAACGGCTTAGTCCGGTTTAATACCGGTGCATACCCCTGCACCGGTGTTTTGTGTTTTTTGAGATGTGCATAAATATGTGATGAACTTCTCAAAAGTGGCGAAAATTCCGAAAAAACGCCCTTTTTGACAATATCGCTAAATCATTGATTGATAATTTACTAGATTACGGACAAGTATCAAGGATTAGAAATGTCTTCAATCAATTTTGCAACACGCGAAATCAGTTGTAAGGTGGTGTATTACGGACCGGGTCTTAGTGGCAAGACCACGAACCTGCAGGTAATCCACCAGAAGATGCCTTCGGACAAGCGCACGGACATGGTGTCGTTGGCTACCGAAGGTGACCGCACGCTGTTTTTTGACTTCCTTCCGCTGAATCTTGGTGATATTAAAGGCTTCAAGACCCGTTTCCAGTTATACACGGTCCCCGGCCAGGTTTATTACAACAGTACACGAAAGCTCGTGCTCCGCGGTGTAGACGGTATCGTGTTTGTCGCTGACTCGCAGCGCTCCCGCCAGGCCGAAAACCTCGAGAGCCTCCAGAACCTGCGGCAGAACCTGCAGGACTACGGCATGGACCTCGACGATATGCCGTTCGTGCTCCAGTACAACAAGCGCGATATGGAGAACGTGTTCACCCTCGAAGAGATGAACGCGGAACTCAACCCGCGCAACGTGCCGTTCTTCCCGGCTACGGCCCACAACGGCAAGGGCGTGGTTACGACCCTCAAGACTATCGCGATGCTCGTGATTGAAAAGTTCAACGTGAAGCAAGGGTTCCTCCGCAAGGCGGCCGAAAGCGTGAACAACACGGGCGTGCACGACGTGAACCTCACCAAGGAAGGCGTTTCCGTATCGCAGGCGGCACCTGCACAGCCCGCCGCTCCCGCCGCTCCCGCGGCAGCGACCCCGTTCAAGATGCCCTCGTTCGCAGCCAAGCCCCCTGTCGGCGCAATGCCGTCTAGCGGTGGCAGTCCGTTCCAGAAACCGGTGTCGTCCCCGTTTGGCAGGCCCCGTGCCGTGCCGCAACCCCCGCGCATGCCGACGTTCGGCCGCGTAGTGGACAAGGGCAATGCGGAGGTGTCGGACGACGAAATCGAACTGCGCCCGTACGTGCCGAAAAAGAAGTAGTTTACGACTATCGTAGCAGGTTTGAATGAGTGATTTTACGATTTATTCTGATGACGTAGGTAAGGTTCGCAGGCTCATGCTCGCTTACCAGGCGAGCGTCAAGGCTGACTATATCGTACTCTGCCATCGTGACGGTTCCATTATCGCCGAAGTTGGCTCTCTCGGTATCGATGCGACTCCGCTTGCCGTGCTCAGCACCGCGTCATTCGACTCAGCAAAGCAGGTCGGACTTATGCTTGGCGGCGAAACGTTCCAGTCCGTATCCTATTCGGGCGAAAACCGCTCCATCTACATTTCCCCGGTCGATGAGGCGCTACTGCTGGTGCAGGTCTTCCCGGGCTCCAGGCTCCCGAACCGCATCGACGACTTCAACCGCCTGTTGGTCGAAAAACTTGTGGATGCCGTTCCCGCGTTCACGCAGAACACGAGTAAACTCAGGTAGGAGCCCTTCCCGTGGCAGGCCTTCCGCCACTTCGCAACTTGAGAAAGACGACCGTCGTCGTGGCGCTTGTCTTTTTTGCTTTTTTCGTTCACCGGTTCGTCAACTTCTGGATGGAGGACTCCTCGTACCAGAATTTCTACGGAGCGGAACTTTCCCCTGCGCAGAGCGTGGTATGCCGTGACGTGGTGCGCGGCACTCCCTTCGGCGTAGATACTGTTTTTGAAGAAACGACGCGCCTGTATTTCTACTCCACGATCTCGAACGCCGTGAGCTATTCCGGCGATACGCTCCTGCATATCTGGTTCTGGGGCACGGATACCATCCAGAAGGTGCCCTGCATCCTGAAGACCGAGGAAACCCGCAAGGGCATGGATTCACGCGGACAGTCGCAGTCGACCCTTAGCGTGTGCCATACCGAAATCGCCCCCAAGCTGCTCAAGCCCGGAGAGTGGAGCGTTGACCTGGTTGCCGGGCGTAAGCTTTTATCTAGCAAGCAATTCCGGATAGAATCCGATAGGTAGCCTTATGTGGCGAATGCTTCTTGTGGGCGCCTTTGTGGCGGTAGAGGCCTTCGCTCTCGATATTGATTCGCTCCCGGTGTGGAACCCCGAGATTCTCGTGCGAGGCGTTGAGCCTGTCGTGCAGGATTCGGCGGGTACGCAGTCGCGCCTGGAGACGCACGGAATCAAGACCATGCAGGTGACGGTGGGCGACGGCGATACGCAGGTCGACCAGATGCTCAAGCTTTCCATAATGGGCTATGTGGGCGACAGCGTGTACATCGACGCATTGCTCAGCGACGTGGACCGCAAGGCGGGCGACCAGACCACGGCGACACTGCAGGAAGTGGACCAGGTGTATTTCCGCGCCTCGTCGAGGCACTGGATGCTACATCTGGGCGACCTTACTTGGACTGACTTTGACCTGGGACTCATGTCAATAGAACGGAGTACACTGGGGGCAATGGTTGGGTTTAAGACAAATTTGTCTGAAGTGCGGGCGGCGGCAGGTACGGGCGAGGCAAACCGCATTGTGCGTACGTTCAACGGTGTGAGCGGACAGCGCGAAGGATATGCGCTTAGCGCGTTCGGTGAATACATCTCGGTGGTTCCCGGTTCCGAATCCGTATGGCTGAATGGCGAAAAGTTGCAGAGGGGTACCGATTACGAGGTGAACTATGCGGGCGGCCTCCTGAATTTCAAGGGACTCCGCATGCCAGGTATCGAAGATGAAATCCGCGTGGAGTACGATGCTTACGATGAAGACCAAATCGAGAACCTGTATGCGGCTACGGGTAAGTTCCGGCATCCGAATTTATACCTGGACGTATCGGGTTTCCGCCTGGAAAATGATGTGAGCCGCTTAAAGAAGGGCGTATGGACCGACGAAGACTATGTGCAGTTGAAAAATGACGACGGAAGCGATTTTGTGCGTAACGATTCGCTCGGGAGCCTATCCCGCCCGTCAAAGGTAGATGCGGCTGCAGCAAGATTGCGATTCCAGGGGAGGCACCGCTATTTTATTGACCTTGAACTAGCCATGTCGCGGCGTGATTCCAATACGGTTTCGGAAAACATCGGTGGGCCCGAGGGCCGCGCCTTCCGCTGGTTCTTGACAACGGATTCTTCTGCGGCGATGAAACGCTTCCCGGTGGCTTTTTCCGTGTATGGCAATTATGTCGAGAATGGCTTTGATGTTACGGGATTCAAGGGGAGCGATGACGACTGGAGTTCGTACAAGCTAAAGGACGAGTGGGACCTGGACAGTTCCTTGCTTTCCCGCGGGAATTACAGGCACGATGAATTCGCGATGCGTGTCCGCTTGGGGCCGGAATGGTCGGGCAACTTGTCGTGGGGCTACCGCCAGGGCGATGACATGAACTGGAATTCCTCGCGCATAAAGGGAACGCTGGTACACAAGCAGGAAAACCGCGTGGGGGAAATTTCCCTCGTGCATGTGCAGAGCGAGGCGGAGGCGGAGCGCCGGCGTTTCCAGGGCATGTTCTCCGAGAAGTGGATCCGCGGCCTGGTGCAGCCCCTTGTCGGGGCGGATATCCGCTATACCGAACGTGATAGCGCATCGCTTGACGATGCTGAACTTTCGCTACGGGGCAATGTGGGTACCGTGCTTGCCGCAAGTTCCTGGAATGTGCGCGAGGTTGTCGAAGTATGGAAAATAAGCCACGGCGGTGATTCCTACTTTGAGCCCGGAGAAGAAACTTTCGACGACTGGGTCGATTCCCTGAGGCAGATAAGGTGGACGCAGTCGGCGGAAATGCACTTCAAGGATTTTGACCTTTCGCACTTTTTGCAGTACGAGCACCGCGACCTGGAGGCTTCGGGCGAGGAACACGCCTGGGCGGGCGACCTGAACGCAAAATTCGGCAACGAGCGTACCGGAATACAAGGGAATGTTTCGTACAAGCTGGGGCTTACCGAGGAACAGACCTACACGGCGATATACAAGGCGGTGGCGAAGGGCACGGGCGATGTGCGGTACGATAGCCTGACAGGCGCGTTTATCGAGGGCGTGGATAACGGCGACTTCGTGTACGAGGGCATGGGCCGTAACGATTCCATCGGGGCGGTGCTTGCTTCGAACGCGAGTTTTAACGCGAGCCTCGAGTGGTCTCCCGGCCGTGCGTTCGGCATAGATTACGGTATCCTTCGCGATATAAAGCTAGGCGGTACGCTCAGCCTGGTTACCGAGGATACGTCGGGCAAGATAATCTACTTCCCGATGATATTGCCGTCTACGCTCAGTGATTTTTCTTCGGGTTCCATACAGTGGACGGGCAATGTGGAATGGGCTCACCCTTCGGGAGCGACGCTCGCGTACAAGCCTTCTGCTGCGTTTGACAAGAAGCTTTCGTTTATCGAATACTACGAGTCGGTTTTCCATCACGAAATTGTGGGCGGATTCCGGATAAACGATAACCATTACGTGGGGGCGGAAGCGTTTATGGAAAACGTGGAACTGCAGGCGTTGCAGAATTTGGAGTGGAATATCAAGAGTGTTGCGGGCCGTTACCGTTTCAGTTTTCTGGATGGATTCAGTATTGAACCCGGTGGCCGCTACCGTTACGGCTCCGGCGAAGAAATTGCTGGCAATGAATTTGACGCGTATCTCTGGGAGGCGAGCCTGCGGTTCGGCTATACGAGAACCAAGTTGTTCGACGGGTTTGCGCGATTCTCGACGGTGCGGGTAGAAACCGACGATAATATCCCGTACCAGATGATGTCGGGGTACAGCGCTGGCATGACATACCGCCTGGAGGCATCGGCGCAGCTGTCGGTGAACCAGAACATTTCTTTTGGACTGCATTATGTTTTGCGCTTCGGTGATGCGGAAGAGAATATTTTCCAGAAACTTTCGATGGAAGCGAGGGCGATGTTCTGATAATTGATGATGGATGATGGAGAATGGATGATGGAAAATGGATGATGTGTAATGTGGAATGTGAAGTGTGGAATGTGAAGTGCGGGGTGTGTCATCCTGAGCCCTTCGACAAGCTCAGGGTAAACTCCGTGCCAACGGCACGAAGTCGATATACGAAACTAGTCAACTTGTTGACTTAGTTGAGTTAGGTTCGAAGGAGCAGGATCTAGTTGAAAAGTGATTGAAGGAAATTGTAGTTTAGGATATGGTATGAGACAGTTGATGGTATGCATATTGCTCTTGGCGGCCTTCGCATTTGCGAAGGGCGAGGGCGCGTGTACCGTCGACAGCATCGCGTGGAAGGGCGAGCATACCGCATTCGACGAGACGCAGATGAAGGGCGCCCTCGGGCAGCCTTGCGACGCGTGGAAGGCTGCCGCCGCCAAGCTAACGCGCTACTACGAGGACCAGGGATTTATCGCGGCTCGCGTGCGGGGCGAAGTCCGGCACGTAGCTGCGGGTGCGGATTCGGAAGAAGTTTCGGGTTTAGGGACTCCCGCGGGTTCGGGAACGCCCGCGGGTTCAAATGCAGGCGCTGTTTCGGGGCCGGGGACGCCCGCAGGCGAATTGCGCGAAAAACACGTGCTGGAAATTGAAATCCGGCGGGGCGCGGGTTACGTGTGGGCTCCGCCCGAGAATCTCGATTCCAGCGGGACAAAACGCGAGGTGTTCGCGAAACTCTCCGGCATTGAGGCGGGAGAGGCCGTGTCCCTTACGGACCTGGAACGCAGCGAGCGCAGGCTTTCGCGCATCGGGTACTACAACCGCACGGCTCCTACGCGCCTCTTCCGCGACCCCGCAAGAAACAGGATTGTACCCGTGTTCAGTATGCGGAAGGCGAACGTGTCTGAAGCGGAAGGCGTGCTGACCTATTCCAGCGAGGACAACGTGTGGGAAGGCAAGCTGGACGTGAACCTGTACAACATCGCGGGAACTGCGCGCGACCTGCAGTTGGAAGGCTTTACCGGCGAAAATACGCGGCACCTTTCGGGCAGCTACAAGGAGCCCTGGATTCTAGGGACCGCCTGGAACGTTGTTGTGCGCGGGAACTTTGACGAAGAGACGCTTGATGCACCCGCAGACGGCATGAACGGCGGTACAGCCGATGCTGGCGACATTGCCGATGTCGCCGACACGTCCGGTGCCACGCAGGAAATGGTCGAGAGGGTTATCGTGGGCGAGGCAGGAATCACGCGCGATATCGGGTTCGATTTCAGCATCGGCGTGTTCTTCGGTATAAGCGAAGACGACAAGCACACTTCTTTTGAAATGTCTTACGTGTCACTTGACAGGTTTGTATTACCCCGCAGTGGTTGGCGAATGGATGCTTCTGCCACATGGAAGATGGCCCGCCCCGATTCGCTCGACAACTACCTCGCGGCGAAGGCGAACGTGATGGCGTATTACCCGCTGTACGGCAACTTCATTGCGCGCTTTGCCGGCATGGCGGGCGGAATTTTCCCGAGTGGGGCGACGCTCCGGCGCAGCGATTTGTTTGCGCTTGGCGGCCCGGGCGATTTCAAGGGAATGCAGTACCGCATGCTCCGCAGTCGCGCCTACGGGCTTTCGGAATTTGCCCTCCTGTGGCAGGACGGTTATGACCTGAGCATCGAGGCGTTCTACCAGCCGGGACTGTACCGCAGGCTCGCTCCGGGGCACGGCTGGGCGCGCGAGCAGGGCTACGGCATCGGGTTTACGCAGTACCGCAGCAACTGGAGCGTGAACCTGTATTACGCGCTCCGCAACGGCTGCGATTATCTCGACGGTATCATCGGCTTCGGCGTCAAGACGCTGTTCTAGATGGAATTCGTCATGCTCGCGACACATTCCTTCGTCATGCTCGCGAAGGCGAGCATCTTTTAAGCCCGCATTTTGCTCGCGAACTTTTCTCTCGTCATGCTCGCGAAGGCGAGCATCTTTTACACAGGCGTCTTGCTCTTTTCGCCCGCAATTTCTCTCACCAGCTTCGGCACGAGGTAGCCGGGCAGGCGCTTGCGGATTTCTTCAATAAGCGCACGTGCGTTCTCGTCGCTCACTTCAAAATGCGCGACGCCGTTTGCGTGGTCCAGCTGGTGCAGGTAGTAGGGGAGTACCCCCTGCGTGAACAGTTTGCGGCTTAGTTTCTCGAGAGTCTCGGCGCTGTCATTTATTCCCTTCAAAAGCACACTCTGGTTTAAAAGTGTCCAGCCGGAATACTTCAACTGCCCGAAAACCATCTGCGATTCCTCGTCGAGTTCGTCCGGGTGGTCTACGTGTGAGACGAGTACGCACTCGAAGCGCGCGGGCAGTTCGCGTAGCAGTTCGAAGTGTTGCATCGCCACATCGGGCCGCATTACGGGGAGTCGCGTGTGGATGCGCAGTGTGGTGACAGAACCGTGCATGGCTATCGCCTCCACCAGGTCGCGGAATTCACCGGGGCCCAGCATGAGCGGGTCGCCTCCCGAAAGTATGACTTCCCAGATGTCGCTGTGCGTGTCGAGCCAGTCGCCCACCTGCCGTGCCACATCGGGGATGTTCTGGAAGGGGTAGTTCTTGCGGAAACAGAACCGGCAACGCGCACCGCAGGTGGCGGTCGAGACAATCAATGCCCTCCGGTCGTATTTCTGGATGACGCAGTCCGCCTTGCCCGCGGGCAGGTCGCCTACCGGGTCGTCCACGAATCCGGCGACGTTCTCGCGCTCGGCAATATGCGGCAATATTTCGCGCAAAAGCGCCTCGGGCTCAGTGGCCTTCCTGATTAGGTCGGCATAGTGCCTCGAACACAAAAACGGGAACTTGGGGCTATGGTCCAATTCGCCTTGCGGGGTCACATTTGCGATTGTAGCCGCGCATTCCGGGCCCAGATATTCTAAAAAAGCGGAAATTTGCGTGAAAACTTTTGTGGCATCGTCCATTATATTGCTAAATTTAGCATCAAAATCAACAAGAGGATAATATGGGTACTGTAAGCACCAACGAATTCCGCAAGAAACTCAAAATCATGGTTGACGGTCAGCCGTACGAAATCATCGAGAACCAGTTCGTGAAGCCGGGCAAGGGCCAGGCCTTCAATCGCGTTCGCATCAAGAACCTGGTGACTGGCCGTACTCTCGAACGTACCTGGAAGAGCGGCGACACTGTCGAAGAAGCCGACGTGACCTACACCGAAATGACTTACCTCTACAACGATGGTTCCACCTGGTACTTCCTCGACAATACCACGCAGGAAACCATGGAAATCGCGAAGGAAGCCCTCAACGGCTGCGAAGTGTGGCTGCTTGACGGCGCTACCGTCGAAGTCACGTGGTGGAAGGACCCGAAGACGGGTTCTACGCTCCCCATCGAAGTCATCCCGCCGACATTTGTCGACCTGATGATCGTGGAAGCTCCTCCGGCAGTGCAGGGCAACACGAGCGGTAACGTGATGCGTGAAGCCACTCTCGAAACTGGCGCCAAGGTGATGATCCCGCTGTTCATCGAGAACAACACCAAGATCCGCGTGGATACCCGCGACGGTTCTTACCTCGAACGCGCGAAGTAAGACCGCTCGTTCGTCGTTTTGTCATGCCCGCGAAGGCGGGCATCTCCCTTTCGCCTGCGCGAAAATGACGCTTTTGTCACCCCCGACTCGTTCGGGGGTCTTTTTGTATTGCTAGAATGCTTGAAAATGCAAAAGTGGCGGTGAAATGGAAGAAAAATTGCTGTTTTCACCGCCGAAAATTATTTTGTATGTATAAAAATGGAGCGACAGACGCTGATTGATGCCTCTGTTGGCGGTGAAATTGGGTGAAAATAACGAAAAACACCGCCACATGTTGCCTTTGTTGACCAAAAACGAGAGAAATAGTGCTGATAAACTAACAAAACGGCGGTGAAAATGATAAAAAAATCTTGATTTCACCGCCAGAATGAAAAAATTCTATTATTTAACGAACCATAATTTGGAGGAAATATGCTTAGAATGTCATTGCACAAGTGCATGACACGGCGGCTCAGCCATGCCAGTCTTGTAAACAGACTGTCGCGGCATTCGCCTTGTATGTCATTGCGAGGGAACATAGTGACCGTGGCAATCTCTTGCCTGCTTTTTGTTCTTGTCGCCTGCGGTGACGACGACAGCGATTTCGCGACTCGTCCTTCGGACGATTCGTCTTCGAGTGTCATGCCGAAGTCGAACGATAGCGAGACAAGTGGGTCCAGTAGCAGTACTAAATCCAGCAGCAGTTCAGCGAAATCATCTTCTAGCGTCACTCTGCAGTCGAGTTCAAGCAGCTCGCGCCCCACGGAAATCCTTGAACCCGAAATCACCGTGAACGAGACCTGCACCGAAGTGGGAGCCTGTGACGCCATGGTCAAGACCGACATCAGCACGTGGCACTTTGTGCGCAAGGATGGCTTTGACAGGGACATGGAATACATCTATTTTGTGGAAGGCACGCAGCTTATGGTCAAGACGATCGATTACAAGGGGGTCGAAGACATCGACACGCTGAAAGTCTATAGCGACATGACCAATGAAATCAGTCAGGAATACGCCTTCAATGCCGCAAAATTGACTTGCAAGAACGGCGGCGGGAACGACAACAAAATAAAGAGTTGCGTGAAGGATACTGTAAAGACGTTGCCAAAATGCAATACGAACCTTGAAGGGGTAATTGGTATTGATACTACTGGCATAAAAGTGATTTGTCGGGAAAATGAATGGCAGATAGATGTTGAATATGGCTCGCTGATGGATGACCGCGACGGACAGAGCTACAAGATTGTAAAAATCGGTGACCAGTGGTGGATGGCTGAGAATCTTAATTATGCCGATAGCATAGCGACCCCAAGTCTTTCTGGTAAAAGCTGGTGTTTCAATAATGAACCGGATAGTTGTACAAAATATGGTCGCCTTTATACCTGGGCCGCGGCGATAGATTCCGTCGCAGTCTATGATGATGGCGATGGTGTGAATTGCGGTTTTCACGCCGGTAGCTGCACTCTGCCTGAAAAAGTGCGTGGAATTTGTCCATCAGGTTGGCACATGCCTGACACAACCGAATGGAACACTTTATTTGACGAAGTTGGCGGCAAAGGTGATGCTTACGGCTTTTCTGTGCTACCTGCAGGATATAGGCATGATGATGACGGCTTCCTCAACGATGATGACTATGCTACTGAATTCTGGAGTGTAACTGTTTACGGTGACATTTCCGCGTACGTTATGAGAGTATCTCGTGTCCGCGGGATCCTGGATTTCGCTATCATGGTTCACGCCTTCTCCGTCCGTTGTCTCAAGGACGATCCCTAACTTTTTCAAAAAGTTTACGCATTGACAATCTGTCTATAGAATAAGGGCGCTTCGGGCGCCTTTTTTGCATTTTGGAGGGTAAATTTAGAGTGTTGTTTGAAAGGAGTATGTATGGGAATGTTTAAACAACTCTCACGGTTTGCGTCCGTGGCGTGTTTTGCCGCGGGCTTCTTTGCGTTCGGTACCGCGCCTGCAACTGCCGCTCCGGACCCCAATTTCCACATCTACATCGCGTACGGCCAGTCCAACATGGGTGGCACAGCCGATGCCCAGAGCGCCGACAAGGTCGAAAACCCGCGTTTCAAGATTTTCGCCTCGCAAAAGTGCAGTGGCAAGGGCCGCAACACCATCGGCGAGGTCTACCCGGCGGTGCCCTCGCTCTTCAACTGCGGCAACACGATCTCCATTGCCGACTGGTTCGGGCGCACGATGGCCGACAGCATGCCCGACGTGACTATCGGGATTATTCCGGTCGCGGTAGGCGGCGCGAGCATCAAGCTCTTCGACCAGGACCAGTATGCAACGTACCTCTCGACAGCAGAAGACTGGCTGAAGAACTACGCGAAGGAATACGCGAGCGACGGCAACGTCACCAAGACGATTATCGATATTGCGAAGAAGGCGCAGCAGGTGGGCGTCATCAAGGGGTTCATTTTCCACCAGGGCGAAACCGATGGCGGCTATCCGGACTGGCCGAAAATCGTGAAGAAGACTCGCGACGATATCCTCAAGGCGCTCGACATGAGTTCCGACACGGTGCCGTTCGTGGCGGGCGAGCTCCTGCGTTCGGGCTGCTGCTATTCCGACCGCGTGTCGAAACTCCCGAACACGATGGATAATACCTATTACGCTTCTTCCGAAGGCCTTGACGGCAACGGCGTGGACCGCTACCACTTCGGTCACGATGCCTACGTGACATTTGGCAAGCGCTATGCCGAACAGATGCTCAAGGCAATAAACCGCGCTCCGGTGGTTCCCGAACCGCAAAAGCCTTTCAAGGGTAAGCCGTTTGAAATTCCGGGCAAGATCGAGGCCGAAGACTTCGACATCCCGGGTGTCGGCTCGGGCAACGACTCCTACAAGGAAAACGATTCCGAAGACCACGGCGGCACCAATTACCGCGAAGGGACGGGCGTCGACATTTACAAGAAGGCGACGGGCTACATCGTGGGTTACAACCAGGAAGGCGAATGGCTGGAATACAGCGTGAACGTCAAGGAAGCGGGCGAATATTCCTTCTACGCGTCGGTCGCATCCGCAAACGAGACTTCGGGCTTCCAGATGTCGCTTGACGGTGTGAATATCAGCGACATAATCTCTGTCCCGAAAAACGAAGGCGAGGATAACTACGACGACTACAACAAGGTGCGTGCGACGGTGAACCTCCCCGCGGGCGAACACATATTGCGCTTTACGGTAACCGGTTCCTGGATGGACGTGGATTACTTTGTGTTCGGAGAAGACGAAATCGTTTGCGTTGACGGATGCACAGACTTTGTAAGGCCTGCGCTATCGCATGCGACCGGAGCCGAAAACTACCGCGTCTTTGACATGAACGGCAACTATCTGGGAATGGTGCGAGCCTCTGGAATGCAGGAACTCCGGGCCAGCGCGAAAACCCTCGTGAAAACGGGCGGCATGTTCATCGCAAAATCCCGTGCCGGCTCCACGATTGTGCGCGTGACGAAGTAATTAGCGTTCGCGCGCTCCGTTAGAGATCGAGCGATTTCCTGAACACCCGGGCGACTTCGTCCGGGTTGTCGCTTTTTAGCCAGGTGAGCGTCTCGGTGCCGCGGTAGCTCCACGCGAAGATGTTGTCGATACCTGCGGCGCGACTCTCGGAAACGGCGATGGCGAGATCATTTTCGCGACCCGCTTCAATCTGGTACGCCTTCACCCACATCTGCACGGCCTTGCCGTAGCGGGCGGCGACATCCGTGAGTTTCTTGGCTGTTTCCGCATATTTCTCGCGTACCCATTCCTCGGTGGCGCCGCGTTCCCAGTACGGATCGCTGGCCACCTCGTCGACGCTTTCCAGCGAGGCTACACGGCCCCAGTCGTCAAGCCCAGCGGGGAACCACGGCGGGAGCATGCACACGCAGTTGCGCTTGCCGCGCGCGTGCACATCTTCGGTCATTTCTTTCAGAAAATCAATCAGGCTGTCTTCGCGGAATTTCTTCACGTCGTCGGTGAGTTCTGCGGGCATCTCGTACCCGAACTTTGCGCGGAACATCTCGCGACAATGCGAACACCTGCAACTCCAGTTCTGTAGCCCGCCCTTCTCGAAATAGAAGTGCGGCTCATCCCAGAAAATCGTGTCGACCTTCGTCGCGCACACGGTTTCAATCCACTTGTGCATATAGGCGCGGAACTCAGGATGGTTCGGGCAGGCGGCCACCTTGGGCTTGCCGTCGAGCGCCACCTGGCACAAGTCGTGGTTGCGTGCAGTCAGTTCCGAATACGCCTCGCCGCCAAACACGCGGCCCACACCCCACGGGTTTATGTAGACCTTGAGGCCCATTCCGGCGCTCCCGTCCACGATATCTTTCATCGTGCCGTAGTAATACTGCTGGTCTTCCTCGCTCCACGTGTGGAGCACCGCGTTGTAGCCTGCCGCCTTGATGTCGGCCATGTCGGCAAGAACGTGCTTGGGCGCGCGCACACCAAAGTAACTTACACCTTTAATCATGTGTAGAATTTAGTATTTGAAACTTAAAATGTGGAAAGAATAATGATTGATAATTGATGATTGATAATCTCTCATCATCCATTATCAATTATACATTATCAATTATTCGTTCGCCCACTGCGGCGTGGGGGTCCTGCGGAGCACCTGCTCGAGCGTCTCGCGCCATTCGTCCTCGTCAAGCGGCCTGCGTACCCAGTAGAGGCTGCTGTCGTCGCTTTTCTGGATAGGCATGGAGTCCGGTACGATTTCCACAATCCACGATTCGGGAATGCTGCTGTGGAGCGTCTTGCTGAACGCAATATTCACGTCAGTGGGGCGGTCGGCATGGTCGAAGATGATGAGGGACGGGGATTCGCCGACGATGAGCGCCGTTTCGAGGATTCCGGTGGCTTCTTCCACGGAATTGCAGGTGTACATCGTGCAGTCTTCCGCCATGTCGTTCTCGAGCAGCCAGCGGAGTGTCCACTGGCTCATCTTGTCAAGACTGCCGGGGGCGGACGGCGATATGAAGAAGATGTGTCCCATGCCCTAAAAGATAGGTATTTATTGCGGATTGTGGATAGATTTTTGGGGGTATTTTCAAAATTTATTTTTTACCCCACGATTATAGCCAACTTATCCACTGTTTGTCGCCAAGATGTTTTTTGCGCGGTTCCAAGACTTATTTAAATTTGCGGTATGTCTGTTGATTTGGGTGAGTTCAAGTTTATCGATTCCGTGCTAAAAAAGTCGCTCCCGATGGGTGAATTTGCGCCCGAAAGGAGGGGCTGGCTCCCCGTGGGCGATGACTGCGCCATGTTCGACGGCTGGCTCGTGACGAAGGACCTTTCCGTGGAAGGGACGCATTTCCGCATGGACTGGTCAAACCCTGAGCAGGCGGTAGAGAAGCATGTCGTTTCTAACGTGTCGGACATTTCTTCGATGGGTGGCGTGCCCAGGTTTGCCGTTTGCGGGCTCTGCGTGAACAGGGACTGGAGCGATGAGGTACGTACTCGCGTGGGCAAGGCCCTTGCCGAAGGTTTCGCTAGGCGTGGAATAGCGCTGATTGGCGGTGATACGGTTGCGGGTGAATGCGGTATGTTCAGTACAACGTTGTTAGGAACATGTGCGGGTGGAAAGCCTCTGGTGCGCTCGGGCGCCAAACTGGGCGATGGCGTGTATGTTGCAGGCACCCTCGGCAAGTCGGGTGCGGGACTCTGGCTCCTGTTGAACCACCCGGAAGCGCGCGATGAGTTCCCGACGCTGGTAAATTATCATCTCGCTCCCGTAATAGACGAACGCTGCGGGGCGCGCCTTGTGGAACTTGGCGTTTCGGGAGCCTGTATAGACATAAGCGACGGGCTTTCCTCGGAACTGAACCACCTGGCGGGCGCGTCGCATGTGGGTATCGAGATTGACTGCGAAAAGTTGCCGATAGACCCCGAAGTCTTGCGTATGGCAGAGCGCTATGGCCTTGACTCTCTTGATTTTGCGTTAAATGGTGGCGAAGAGTACGAACTCCTGTTCACCGAATCTTTCAAAAATGATATATTTCTTGAAAAAGGGGCCCTCCCGGGCGGAGCCTACAGGATTGGGACTGTCGTAGAAGGTACGGAAGTCCGCATGCGGGGCTTGGACGGGAAGGTTTCGATTGTTAAAGCACAGGCTTGGTCACATTTATGATTAGTAACGTGAAAATGAACCTCGGTGAGTTGTTGCTCCGTCAGCGCGTGCTCGACGAAGACCAGCTGGCTCACGCTACATCCGAACACAAGCGTACCGGCATTCCCCTCGCGCGAATCCTTGTGCGCTTGGGCATGGTGTCGGAAGATACGCTCACGAGCATCCTTGGCGTGCAGATGCAGTCCACGACCAAGATGCGTATCGGCGAGATGCTCCTCGCGCAGGGCTACATCAAGCCCGAACAGCTGGAGAAGGCTCTCGAAACGCAGAAGACTACGGGCAAGCGCCTGGGACGCACGCTCGTGGAACTGGGCTACATGCCCGAAGAGAGGCTTGTCGAGATTCTCTCGAGGCAGTTCGAAGTCCCGTACGTGAAGCTCGAGAACTTCAATATCGACCCGGACGCCTACACGTACCTGCCCGAGGAAATGTGCAAGCAGTACAAGATTGTACCGCTGTTCGTTTCGAAGAACGATGACGACCGCAAGGCAGTCCGCGAGGCCTTGACGCTTGCGATGACCGACCCCACGAACATGCGCGTCATCCAGATTGTGGAGTTCAAGGTCAAGATGGAAGTGGATGTCGTGATGGCATCCGAAGTCGACGTGCAGAAGACTATCGAGCGTGTGTACGCCGGTCATGGCCCGCAAGAAGAATCGCTTGCCGAACTTATCAGCGAAAGCAAGGATGGCGAAGAACTTGAGACCGTGGAACGCGGTCAGGGCGGCAACGACGAACCGGAACTGACCGACGAGGAAGGCCGCGCGGTCGTGAAGATTGTGACGACGCTTATCCACGAAGCGATTGCGCGCCACGCATCCGATATTCACCTGGAACCGCAGGAAACCTTCCTCAAGCTGCGTTACCGCATTGACGGTGACCTGCAGGTGATGGCCCCGATTCCGGCGCGACTGATGCCACAGATTCTTTCGCGTATCAAGCTCCTTTCCAAGATGGACATTGCAGAAAAGCGCCGCCCGCTGGATGGACGCTTTACCGTGCGCTACAAGGGCTCGGAAGTTGACCTTCGTGTGAGCTCGTTCCCGATTTCGCTGCGTAAGCGCGGTGTTTGCGAAAAGATTGTTATGCGTATCTTGGACCCGAACTCGGGTCAGTTCCCGCTGAAGGATATGGGCTTTGACCCGCGCGTGTTCAAGCAGTTTATCGATGCGATTAACGCTCCTAACGGCATTGTGCTCGTAACCGGCCCGACGGGTTCCGGTAAGTCTACTACGCTTTACGCTTCTATTCGCGAGATTCTTGATTCCACGATTAACATTTCTACCATGGAAGACCCGGTGGAATTGAACATCGATGGCGTTAACCAAGGACAAATTAACAACGCCGCGGGCTTTACCTTCGCGGCGGGCATTCGCGCCCTGCTCCGTCAGGACCCGGATGTTATCATGATCGGTGAAATGCGTGACCAGGAGACATCGTCCATGGCTATCGAAGCTGCCTTGACGGGTCACTTGGTCTTCAGTACGCTGCATACAAACGATGCTGCCGGTTCTTTCCCGCGCTTGCTGGAAATGGGCCTGGAGCCGTTCCTTGTTTCTACTGCCATCAAGGGCATCTTGGCCCAGCGCCTTGTGCGCCGCATCTGTAAGTACTGCAAGGAGCCGGTGGAAATTTCCGACTCCCTGCGCGAAGAACTGCACCTGTCTCCGGATATGCAGTTCTATCACGGCAAGGGTTGCGACAAGTGCGATGGTTCGGGCTACAAGGGCCGTTGCGGTATCTACGAGTTCCTCGTGCCGAACGAATCCGTGCGTAACCTGGTTATCAAGCGCGCCTCCGGTGACGAAATCAAGCGTTGCGCCATGAAGGAATGCGACATGATTACGCTGCGTATGGACGGAATCAACAAGGCGCTGCAGGGCCTTACCACGCTCGAACAGGCCGTGGGTGCATCTGCACCGGATGATTAAGCGGTCGCTTTCGCCATACAAAAGATTCAAAGCCATCGCCGTCACGCGATGGCTTTTTCTATATTTGCCGCCCAATATGGTCGATGCAATATTGAACAGGTTCTACAGGCCGTCAAAATTCAAGAAGAACGGCGACGTGAAGGATGTGCTCGTCGTGGCGCTCCCGATGCTTCTGTCGATGTCTTTCGATACCATCATGACGTTTATCGACCGCCTGTTTCTTTCGAAGCTCGGCCCCGCCGAGATGAATGCCGCGCTCGGTGCTGGCGCTGTACAGCTTGCTCTCACGACGTTCTTTACCGGCGCAATCAGTTACACGACCGCGATGGTGGCGCAGCGACTGGGGGCAAGGCGGCATGGGGATTGCGCGAAGGTCTTTATGCAGGCGCTGTATGTTTCGCTTGTGTGCGTGCCGATTTTGTACCTGACGATTCCCTTGGGCCATTTCGTTTTCGGCCTCGAAAATTTGCCTGCCGACCAGCTGGAATACCAGAAGACGTATTTCAACATACTGATGTTCGGTGGTGTCATAAACCTGGTGCGCAATGCGGCACCGTGCTTCTTTAGCGGCATCGGCGAGACCAAGATTGTGATGAAGGCTGCCTTCGTGGGCATGATCGTGAACGTTGCCTGCAACTTTGTGCTGATATACGGCCTGGGCCCAATCCCCGCGCTGGGCGTGGCCGGGGCCGCGTACGGGACGCTCATCGGGAACCTGGTATCGACCGTCATCTTGTTCGTGAAGTTCTTCGGGCGCGATTGTGACGCTCGGTTCGGTTCCCGCAAGTCGTTTGCGTTTAACGGCCCGCTTACCCGCGAACTTTTGCGCAAGGGCATACCGTCGGGTGTCGAGATGTTCCTGAACATGAGTGCGTTCCAGATGCTTATCCTCATGTTCCATGCGCTCGGGCCCGAGGCGGCGACGGCATCTTCGGTGATGTTCAACTGGGACATGGTGGCGTACGTGCCCCTGATGGGATTGGAAATTGCGTCTACTAGCCTGGTGGGGCGCTATGTGGGGGCAAGGGATGGCGCTGCCGCAAGCCGCTCCACTTATTCGGGGCTCAAGCTCGGGTGGGGTTACTCGCTCATTATGGGAATCTTCTTTATCTTTTTGCCGGGTGTGTTGACGGATATCTTCAAGCCCGATGCTGCGGAAGCGGCTGCCGGCGCAGTTGCGATTTTCGATGCGGCGCGGCCCATGAGCATATTCATGCTGCGGATTGCGACTGTCTACATATTCGTGGAAGTGCTGCTTGTGGTGTATGCGGGTGCGTTGCGCGGCGCGGGCGATACGGTGTGGGTGATGTTCACTTGCGCCATAATGAACTGGTGTGTTGCGGGTGCGCTCTACGTTGCCGCATACGTGTTCCACCTGCCGGCGCATTACGCATGGATTGCCGTCGTTGCCGTGTACGGGACGGCCCCGATAATTTTCTGGATGCGGTGGAAAAGCGGCAAGTGGCGCAGGCATGTGCTGGAAAAGGGCAACTAGCCATCCAGTTCTTTTTCGATGAGTTCCATGTTCTCCTCGGAGTATTCCAGCTGCCGGGAGAGAATCTTGATGGCGTTGATTTTTACGCGCTGTGCGGTCTGCCCCTCGGGCGCGGCGCTGTTTAATTCTGCGATGCCGTTTATTTCTGATGCTTTGTTTGTTTCGGATGCCGGGATGCCCGCAAGTTCGCGGGTAAAGAACCGAACTGCGTTCCAGAAGAACAGGGCGAAGTTGCGCTTGCCATCTTCGCGCCCCTCAAAGAGGCATTTGGCGTAGTGACGGTACACGAGGTAGGCGAGGAGGCGTGCACTTTCTGTTTCCGAGAAGTAGCCATCGTCCTGGAGCCCTGCGGCATTTTCAACACCCGCAATATTTTTAACACCCGTAATATTTTTAACACCCGCGGCTGTCTTAGACTGTGCTGCATCTTGAATTGCGCCCGCGGCATCTACGCGCGCCTTGATGCGGGCGAGCGCTTCGTCCCACGCGGGGCCAAAACTTTCCGTCTTGGCGAGCAACTCATATAGCCCGCGGGCATCGTTCAGCGGGGCGAATGGCTTGTCGCCTGTGTACCCGAAGGCGTCGTATAGCCGGTTGCCAAAAGGCTTGTCGAAATCGGCAAGCGTATTGAAAATGTATTCCCGCTCGTAAAGCACCTCGTTGCATATCTCGCGGTCATCTTCGCTCAGTTCGTCTTCGGGCTCGTCGCATTCCTCGTTCACGAATGCAAGCGGGCCGTTACCCGCAAGCAGCAGGCGCGTTGCCTCTTCGCAGCAGAGGCCGAGCCCCCGCTCCATAATGTCGCCGTAGACCTCCACGAATCGCGGGTGCTCGCGACAGATGTCGCACAACGCGCCCTCTCCCAGGTTCGTGTAGATTTCACAAAGGTTCACGCCGGTAAGGAACGGGCAGCGGTCGTGGGGGAGCAGCTTGAAATGCCCGTCCTCGATGTTCGCGCGCAACTTCTCGCCAAACGTCCCTGCTACTTTGTTGTAAACTTCCTGCGAGTTCCTGTCCACATCGATTTCCCAGCTGACGCAGCATGTGTCGGTACACTGCGAGGCGATGCACTTGAAAGTGTCGTAGAAATCAGGCTTCCGCAGAATCATCTTGAGAGTTCCTGGCGAAGAGGGTAAAAAAATAGCGGGGCTCGGGGCCTCGCTATGGATTGTTGCGTTAGGCGTTCTTTACGCACCGGATAGAAACGGCATCGGACCGGTATACTCCCTCGATGTCGATGGAGTTGTCCGTGATGCTCAGGCGGAATGCGTTCGCCTTGCCGTATTCGTCCTTGCTCCAGAAGCGTGCGCGCCTGCCAAAGTGGTGGAACGTGCCGTTGTTGAAACGGTAACCGGCGGGCAGGGCGAAGAACCCGAAGGTATCCTTGCCCGGTTTTTGCCAAGAGCATGCGCTGCGGAACTCGCTGCCGTCCGATTTGGGGTCGATATTGGCAAGGAGTTGTTCCCATTCCTGGTTGCTCGGGATGTGCCAACCTTCCGGTGCGATTCCCTGGAAGTCCTTGTCCTTGATTTTGCTGTGCAGCTCGCTGTCGTTGCCCGTAGATTCTTCGGCGTATTTCGCCGGAATATCGAGCGCGGTTGTCCATGTGTAGAGGCGGCCGAACTGCTTCACGTTGGATTCCTCGTCGTTCGGGGCGAATGTTCCCTCGGTCTTGAAACGCAGGTTCTCTGCCATCCAGGTCTGGCCGCCAATCTTTACGGTGCGGTAGGTTTCGCCATCGCGGGCATCGGTGAAGGAGCCGTACTTGAACGCCATCGTGTTTTTTTCGACGCACTTTTCGTACGGAATCTTGTTCTGGGCCTCGGGGGCCTCCTGTTTTGCGGCCCTGCTGACCCTGACGCCTAGACGGTAAGCCGAGATAGCGACAATGACTATGGCGAGGACTACGAAAACGACAAACGATGTATTCATATGGACTCCTGGTGCAGGTTGTATGTAAATATAACCTTTTTTATTGCATGTTAATCATCGGGATGACTTTATCGTTCCCGTTTACCTGCGGGAGCTTGCCGTCCCATTTCTCAATCCACTTGAGCATCAGGTATTCCTTGCCGTTCTGCTTCTTGAGGGCTTCCATCTGGAGCGCAATGACGGCGGAGTCCGCCTTGGCCTTTGCGACGCGCTGCTCGTTCTGGTAGTCCATCTTGATCTTGATGTTCTTTTCCTTGAGGGCTTCCTGCTCCTGTACCTGCTTGGCCTCGATGGCCTCGTTGAAGGCGCGGCTGAACTGGAATTCGGTGATGGTGAAGCCGTCAATCACGATATGTGCGCCTGCAGAATCGAGTTTTGCTTTGAGCGCCGATTCCATGCGGCTGCGGATTTCTTCGCGCTTCTGGAGCATTTCTTCGGGAACGTATTGCGGCGTGATGCCCGTGATGGTTTCCTTGATTTTGGGCTGGAGCACGGTAGATACGTAGCGTGTGCCGTACTTGGAGTAAATCTTGTCGACGTTCAGCGGGTCAACGTGGTAGTTCACGTTCGTGCCTACGTAGACGGTTTGCAGGTCCTTCGAGCCGGATTCAATCTTGACGGTTTCAAGCTGCGTGCTGACCGGGATGCGGATGACTTCCTTGGTAATAACGTTGTAGAAGTTGAGGCCGGGTTCGAACGTCTCGCTGTACTTGCCGAACTGGAGAACGACGCCGCGTTCCGTTTCGTCAATCTGTGCGCAGCCGAGAAGCGCGAGGGTGGCGGCCATGATGATGAATTTTTTCATGTCGGAGTCCTTTCTGGGTGTAACTCTTTTGAATTTCTCTGCATAATATAATTCTTTGTGCAAAAATGTGGGTGGATTTTTTTGAAATCGGGGCGAATGGGAACTTGAAATCGGCGGATTGCCACAAATGCACGCTGGAATCGCGCTGGATACGCACTATATGCTCGCAAAGATGCGGTTTTTGTCTGTATTTTGTTAGCTTGTTTGTAGTAAAAAGCCGCGAATCTTACTTGAATTCGTCGACGTTTATCCCGTAGGCGCGCACGTTGTCAATCCAGATTTCCGAGCCATTGTAGGCGAAAATCGTGAAGTTCGTTATCTTGTCGCGGGCCGCATCCCATCCGTGGTAATCGCGCTGGACATAGTCGAAATCTTCAGGCTTGAGCGTTATGCGTTCCCAATTGCTGCTCAACTTGCCCTTGTGCGATGCCTTGTAGTTCAGGCTGTCGATAAGGTTCTCGAGAATAATCTCGTAGTCGCCATCCCCACGGAGCCATACGACCAGCGAATCCATGCGGCCCCAGTCGTGCGTGTGTTGTGCAACGCGGGTCCCGAACACGATGTAGTCTGGATAGTCGGCAGTGTACTCGATATGTGCTACCGTTCCCGGACGCCCCTTGGTATCGGCCTGCAAGAAACTTGCGGGCGTGAGGGTCTTGACCGTTACCGAGTCAGAAAGCGTGTCGACCGTATGCAACTGCACGTACCAGTCGTACTTCTTGAGCGGGGAGGGCAGGTCGTTTACGATAGCCTTGCTGTCGAAGTTGAAAAATTCCACGGAATTGAGGGCGTACTTGAGCGAGTCGCTAACGGATTTCCAGACATCCACCTGTTCCTGAGGCTTGGCATACGGGTCGCCCCATTCCAGAGTCCATGTGGCAGATGTATCCTTCTGGCTTTCGAGCCGCACGAAAATAGCCGCGCTCTGGCGAGTGGAATCCCAGAAGTCAACCTGCATCGGCACTTCGTTGCCGTCCTTGTCTAGCAGGTGCACGTCGCTCCCGTCGCCCTTCGCGCTTGCAAAGTCGAAATTCGCGGAATCGAGCCTGAGGGTCATCACGGAGGGGATGCTCACCGGCTTCATCCAGCTGGAAATGATTCCGCTTGCCTTCACGGACATGGACTGCTTGTTGATTGTTTCGCCCGGGGCGAGGATATGCCCCAGGTCGAGGGTGTCCTTCGCCGGAACCTCGACGGAGGTTTCCGCAATCGTGTCTTGCGTCTGCACGTTCCAGGAGACAATCGAGAGCTTGCCCGTGGGGAGGCCTTCGATGAGGAAGTTCCCGAGCGTGTCGGTCTTGACGACCCTGCCGACACCCGGCACATGCACCCAGGCGTGCGGAGCATTTTCAGGAACGGAAACGGCTCCCATTACGGCGCCCCTTGCGGTAAGTTTCGCGCTCTTGACGGCGAATTCCTTGTTTTCCTTGCTCAGCGTGTACTGGAACGCAATGGCGGAATCGCCTTTTTCAATCTCTATGGTGAACGAGCCTTCGAGGTGGTCCTTGATAAGGATGCCCCCGGCGGAGTCGGTTTCGCCCATGTAGGTATAGGCGCTGTCGGGGACGGGGGTCCCGGCCGTATCGGCGACAAAACTGTTGGGAAGGACCCTGTATGCAGCCCTGGCGGCATCGTTCAGGCGAATAGTAACCGTACCGTCACCGCGTGCGATGGCGTTTTCCGTTTCGGTGGTGCTGCCGGCGGTACCGGAATTGGTGCACGCACAGAACAGCGCGAACGGAGCAAGTACAAGTGTTTTATACAAGGCGTTCATGGTTACTGTTTCTTCTTGTTGAATGCGACCGGGAATAATGCAAGGTTCATCTGCAGGACGCGTGTCGGCTTACCGCACTTGTCTACCCGTACCTGCACTTCCTTCCGGAATTCCTGGATCATATTCTTGATATCTTCAAATCCCTTTTGGTCAACTGCCATTGTAAGTGTAGAAATATCTCTGTCCGCAGGGGGTATCGCGTTCAAGGAACGGGCACCGATTTGCATCACATTTGCCTGGAATTTCCGGATGGCCTGGGCGCGTTCCTCGCCCGAAATGTTGATATGGGCGTCGGCAAGCTTCACGAGCCCGTTTCCGAGCGGCTGGATGAAACCCAGTTCGTTTAGGAGGTCTATGCTTTCCTGTACGCTCTCGACACCGATGTTGGGCTCGAGAGTCTCGGCAATTTCCTGTGCGTTGATTCTGCCCTGGTTTACTTCGATAAGGGCGCGAATGACGGGGGTCCACCAGTCACTCAGGTACTTCTGTTCCTTCTCTTGCAGGTAGTGCTTCTTCACGTCGCGCAGCAGGCTTGCCTTCGCAAGGATTTCTTCGCGGGTCTTTTCGGACTTGGTGCGGGTGGCGGCGAGCAGCAGGTCAAAGTACTGCGCGGCGCGGCCCGTGAGGCCGAGGAGTTTCTTGATGGCGGGGACGCAACGGACGGGCAGGTTCCGCTTCTTTTCCACGACGCAGAACACATGGCTTGCGTTCAAGCCAATGGCAAGCCCGAGCACGCTATAGGAGTACTTGCTGTTACTCTTCTTCTTTTCGAGGTAGAAGTCCCGAATGGCGTCGCGGTAGTCTGTATAATCGTATATAGTTGGCATTGTTCTTGCCCCGTATTTGTAAAAAAATATATAATTTGATATGGGCGGATTCCCGGTTATGAAGAATTATATCGTTACCTTTTTGTCAATAGTCTTCTTCTATGTCGCTTGGCAGTTCTATGAGAAGTATAGGGCCGAGCAGGAGGAGTTTGAAGTTCGGGAGCATATTGTCCGCAATGCCACGGAATGCCTGGAATCGGGGAATTGGGAATGTGCGGAGAAGAGCGTCCGGGCCCTTTTGTGTGATGCTCCTCACGATTCGAACCTGCAACTTCACCTGGCGGGCATCCTGTACGAGCAGGAAAGGTACGAGGAGTGTATTCGCTATATCGATAGTGTCGGGGTAAAAACTCCCGATTTTGAGTTCCTGAGAAAAAAGTCAGAGCAGCTCATACGCGAGATGGAGGAACTCGGAATAGAGCGCTCGATGCATTTTCGCGTAGAATTCGAGGGGCACCCTTCGAAAAGCGACGTGATGGAAGCGCTTGCGGTTCTCGAGGTGGCCTATGATTCCCTCTGCCGCCTGTTTGATTTTAGGCCCAAGAACAAGATGAGCCTTGTGCTTTACAGGTCGAGCGAGTATCAGGGAATGGGCCCGCGACCCGAGTGGGTGGGGGCGATATTCGACGGGAAACTCCGCATTCCCGTGGGAATGATGCAGTACCGCGAGCTCTACAGGCCGGTACTTTTCCACGAACTCACGCACGCCTTTATTCGGGCGATGACGCGCAGTCACGTGCCTTTCTGGGTGAACGAGGGCATTGCGCAGGTAGTCGATGCCTCGCGAACCGCGCTCCCGAGGCCGGAAGGGGCGGTGCCGACACTTGATGCGCTGACGGCGCCCTTTGTGAAGGAAAGCCGGAGCGACAATGCGGAACGGTTGTACTGGTATTCGCAGCGCATGGTGGAACGCCTGCTTGCGCGCAATGCGAGTTTCGTGTATTTCAGGGATTTTATCCAGAGCATGCACAAGATGGGCGACGAAGAGGCTCTCCAGAAGTTTTACGGGGTGACGGCCGCGCAGTTGCTCGACGAGGTAAGGTGATGGCGAAAAAACGTATTGTGGTACTTGCCACGGGCGGCACGATTGCCGGCGTGGGCGAGGCGGGCAAGGATTCGGGCTACGTGTCGGGCCAGATTTCGGGCGAGGCGCTTGTTGCCTCGGTTCCGGAACTTGCGGAATATGCCGACGTGGTTGCCGAGCAGGTCTGTAACGTGAATTCCGACGATATTACAGACAAAATATGGATTGCGCTTTCCCGGCGCATTGCGGAACTGCAGGAAGATGACACCGTAGACGGGATTGTCGTTACCCACGGGACAGACACGATGGACGAGACCGCGTACTTCGTGAGCCTTACTGTGAGGTGCGAGAAGGCGGTAATCTTTACGGGCTCGATGAAGCCCGCGACGGCGAAGAACCCGGACGGACCCTCGAACCTGCTCGGGGCGGTGCGCGTGGCGGTGGGTTTTGCCGTCGATGACGACAAGCCCGCGAACAAGGTGTGGGTCTATTTTGCAGGGGAACTCTTCGATGCGCATGGCGTGCAGAAGTGCAGCGCGAGCGCGCTGAACGCCATGGGGGTGGATGCTCCGGGAGTTGGCGCAGTCCTGAACGCCCCTGCCGAAAGGAACTTCTTCGATATCTCTCGCCAGGAATGCCTCCCGCAGGTGAATATTGTGTACTTTAACGTAGATGCGAACCCGAAGGTGCTCAAGTATGCCGCATGCGTTTCCGACGGGCTCGTGATTGCGGGTGCTGGCTCGGGCGAGTTCAGCCTCTCCTGGGCAGAAGCCCTCAGGGAGATTGATATTCCTGTCGTGATTGCGAGCCGCACGCATCATGGGGTAGTGACGCTCAACGAACGTCTTGCTCCCGGATGCATCTGTGCAGGGACGCTCCCGCCGCAGAAGGCGGCGGTGCTTCTGCGGCTGGCCCTCACGGTGACGCACAAGAATGCGGTCATCCAGAAGTTCTTTGTTTGAATGTGTCGAGATATTTTTTTAGATTGCATTGCGTGAACGTTTTCTTGAAAATTTCCTTCCTGTTCCTTGCCGCATGGCTTGTTTCCTGTGCCGGCCTGCGCGATGATGCCCGCGGGGGCTCTGCGGGCGGGGATTCCGGCATGCGCGACGCTCCGTGCGAGGAATGCGGGGCCCGCGGCGAAATTGAACTCAAGATAAGCGATGAGAAATCTTACCGGGAGTGGAACCGCGAGGCGTATTCCCGCCTGGATTCCTCTGCGGTGGTGGGCGTGCTCCCGACGCTCAGGGTGAAGGCGATGCAACCCGAAAAGTGCCGCATGTGCCATAGCTTCAGCGCAGATGCTCTCGACTTTGACTTGGCCCGCGTGGAAGATTCCCTGTTCATGGCGGCCTTCCCGAAGATGCGCCGCGAACTATTGTTACCGGGAATGCGGCTCCCCGACAAGGATTCCCTCTATATAGATACCCTTTCGGTGAAACTCCTGAAGAGCGAGTTTGTGGAGGGCAAGGCGCTCTCGAATATGGAACCCTGGATATCGCGTGACGGCGTGGAACAGACGCTGACCCGCGAACTGCCTGCCGCGTTCAAGAACTTGCTGAACGATATTGCGGCACGTTACGAACTGCGTTACATCACCATGCCGGTAACGCTCGAGGTAGAAATGATCCCCAGTTTGGGCTCGAGCGGTGGCTACACCTGGAAAACCCTCTGGTGCATGTGGGATGCCCGTTACGGGGAACTGGTGTTTTTAGTTTATTCACAATTTACGGCCGAGACGACGAGTAGCGTGGCTCCCGAGAAGGAATGGGCGGCTCCGTTTGCCGAGCGCCTTGGAAAAATGTTCACTACCGACGTGAATGCGCTGGAAAATCATTAATCTCTAATTACTATCTTTCCAAATTATGAATACGCCCTTCTACGTCTTTATGAAACTCTTGCCGAAGAATGCCGCAAGTCGCGCCTTCGGTATTGTCACGCGCCTCCGTATTCCCTTTGTGTCGAAGGCCCTGCGCAACGTGTTTGCCAACTACTACAAGCTGAACATGGAAGAGTCGGAGTACCCGCTTAGCCATTACCGCAACATCGGTGAACTTTTTATCCGCAAACTTAAGCCCGGTGCGCGCCCGATTGCCGATAGCGAGATTGTCTCTCCGGTCGATGGCGTGCTTTCGCAGACAGGCGTGTTCGACGAGAACCAGAAACTCATCCAGGCGAAGGGCAAGTACTACACGCTCAAGGACCTGCTCCGTGACGATGCGATGGCAAAGCGTTTCGAGGGCGGCGCCTTCGCGACAATCTACCTTGCTCCGTTCAACTACCACCGCATCCATAGCCCCGTGAAGGGCGAACTTGTGGATGCCGCCTACTGCCCGGGTACGCTCTGGCCGGTGAACGTGGGGAGTGTCGAACGCGTGGAAGGGCTTTTCTGCATTAACGAACGCCTCACGAGCCGTATCCGTCTGGAAGACGGTTCCGAGATTCTCGTGGTAAAGGTGGGGGCCACGAACGTGGGCCGCATCGGTGTCGTTTATAGCGAGGAACTGCTCACGAATGCGGGCAAGTTGCCGAAGGACTGCAAGCGCTTTGACTGGGTCCCGAGCACGAAGGTTACCTTCGAGAAGGGCGGTGAACTAGGCCGCTTCGAGATGGGCAGCACCGTGATTCTCGTTGTGGACAAGAAGATTCATGAACGCCACCCCGACTTGTTTGTTTCGCGACTTGGCCAGCCGGTCAAGGTGGGTGAGGCGCTGTAGTTTTATCGCGGTTTAGTCGATGGTTTCGGTGAAGCGATTCGTGCAGGACGAACCTGCGTTGGTCGATGCGGTCTGCAAGTTTGTCTGCGGCTTTTCGCACATGTCCGACCCGATTGTCGCTATCGCCTCGCAGGCAAAGACCCAGACGGCGCAGGTCGCCTGGGTGCTATTCGGGACGGCGATTTACCAGGACAGGGACATTCCCGAAATCATGAGGCTGCTTTCCGCCTTCTACGAAGCCTTCCCGGAAGAAAAGCTCTGGACTCTCCCGGTACCTGCGGCGGGTACGATAAACGATGTGGTCGAACGCACGTTCGAAAGCAGGGACTGGAGCATGTTCGAGCATGTCGCGGGAATCTTCTGGAGCGTGGGCCTGTTTGTGCGGCACCATCCGGACCTGGTTGCCTGGGCGCGCGAACGCTCTCCCGAAGAAATGTGGCGCGACCTCGGTGAAATTTACTTCATGGGGAAGGCGGCCGTCCGCCCGAAGGCCTGTGCCGCGATTTACCGCATCGTGTCGGCAGAACCGCTCGGGCTTGGCGTGCAGTGTCGCATGCCGGAAGGCAGCGCGAGGAAGGCCTTGCATGGACTCCCCCCGCTACCCTTGACGATGGGTGCCCGCCGGTTCCTTGCCATGTTCAGCCCCGCCCGCGAAGAAGGGTTTGCCGACCTCGCTCCTGCACAGAAACAGAAGCTCATGGATGTGTACGGCAAGGCGCTTTGCCCCGAGGTCCCGTACACGGTGGCACATTCCCTGCAGTTTTTCCTGGAGGCGGGGGCAGATGATTTTGTCTGTCGCGAGCGCACCAAGCGCTGTGCCAAGTGCCCGCTCTATGAATATTGCGATTATGCCACCCGACGTTCAAGGTAATCAATGCTAAATTTAGGGAGTATGCCGGAACGTTTTTGCCATATTGCGGGGGTTGCCCGCATAGCCGCCACGCTCGCCTTGAGTGCGGTAACGTTCGGGCTGCTCGGGTGTGAAAAGGAACCCGAACCGCCCGTGGACCATACGGCAATTCTCTACAAGGGCGTGCGCCCGATTGAGGTCCGCGAGAACGAAACTCCGGCGGGCGAACATATCGCGGCACTGCAGAAGCGTATCGATATGCGCTACCCCATGATGGTGGGCGATACGCTCGACGTGACGATTCTCGAGTTCAAGAGCGACGTGTACGCGATGGATTACTACATCAACAGCGGGCGCTTCCAGGGTATAACCCCGATTCTCCGCGGGGAACATCTTGAACAAAGTATCCGTTCCGATGCCCGCATATTCATCTTCACGCATGACAGTTTCCGCAGGTACGAACGCATTGACCTGGAAAACTACGTGCGCGGTTTCCCGGGCTATCACGGGGGGTTCCCGCAGGAATTCCTGAGCTTGCCATTCGAGCACCGCGATGCGAACCGCACGTCTATCCAGACGCAGAATTTTCTCGGGCTCAAGTCGTTTTTCCCCGTGCTGGTGCAAAGCTACCGCGATGCGAACCTGCAGTGGAGCGTGGCCCGCAGTTGGGAGCAGGTGGAAGACGATGTCTACCGCCAGTGGGCAGCCCAGTTGAAACCGGTTACGCCGCAGGGAATCGCACGGGATGTCGAGGTCTCGTACTTTAACGTGGGTGAGGGCGTAAACGGGATGGCGACGCACCTGCCGGGCGGTCGAGTGGTGGTTGTTTGGGGGTACCTCAGCTGGTTCGACCTGGAACGCCGATTTTTTACCGCAAGCGACCGCGTTTACGAGGCCCGCTATTGATACTTGGTCATTAGTTTTTAGTCAATAGTCATTAGAAAAAAGAAAGTTTGCCCGATTTGATTTAAACTAATGACTAATGACCAGTGACCAATAACCTTTTTATTTGTTATATTAAAATCATGGCTATCGAAAAACTTGCAGAAACTCTTTTGGAAAAGCTCCGTTTCATCACGCAGGCGGAGACTGTTATCGGAAAACCTATCCAGGCCGGTGAATCTACGGTCGTGCCTGTGAGCCGCGTGTCTGTCGGCTTCGGCTTTGGCGGTCACCAGTCCAAGGGTGACACCTCCGCATCCGGTGGTGGCGCCTCGGTCGAACCGGTAGCGTTCCTCGTCATCAAGGGCGACGACGTGCGCATCATGCCCATCAGCAAGGATAGCTCGCTTGTGTCGAAGGTCATGGACATCGTCCCCGACGTGGTGAACAAGTTCAGCAAGAAGACTGACGCAGAATAGCGCTTTGTCATGCCCGCCCTATCGGCTTGCTCAGAACAAGCTCTGCCGGGCGTCTTTTATATAAAAAAGCCTCGGCGCATGGCCGAGGCTTAAATCTTATTTGATCTTTTGACTCCGCTTTTGCGGCTTTTGTCACTTCAGTTCCTTCAACGCAGCCTCGTTCTTCGCAATAATATCCTGTTGCGTAGCGAGCTTCGTTCTTTCAGCATTGACGACTGCTTCGGGGGCGCCGCTCACGAATTTTTCGTTCGAAAGCTTGCGTTCGATGCTGGCGGCGAATGCCTTGGCCTTCTCGATTTGCACTTCGTGCCAAATGCTTGCCTCGGTCATGGGCAAATAAATTTGCCCGCGCCTCTCGGCTTACGCATTTGTCCTTTTTGAGGCGGGCGATTTCTGCAGCCGGGAAAAATGTAATTCAAGGCGTTCTCCGCACTGCCCGTGCGGGTCGGGCTATATTTTAACGCATTCCGGTCAATTCTTGCGAACCGCCCGAAATGCTGTTAAAACGGAGTCCTGCTACGCAGGTCTCCGCCCCAAGTGGTCACGTTTCGCAGGCTCGCTATCCCTAACGCGGATGCTATTTCTGCAATTGGGAAAATGAACGTATCTTATTGTGAATTTATTTTTTAGCGAATTTGTAATTATATTTATTGGCGATGAAATTTTTATTGTTGTTGCTAGCTGCTTTGTTTTTTACGGCTTGTCCTTATCCAAGCCATTTAATACGTGTTAATGAATCTTTGCCTAAAAATGCCCCTGTTGAAAAAGAAACTATTGTTGCCTATGCTCAAGGAGATTGTTCTAGTGGAGATTGTCCTTTAGAAAATAAAAATGTTCATTGGTATGCTCTGAATTATGATGGAGATACTCGTCAAATAAAGTTTTATCGGTATGGACCAAAGTCTTGTGAACCTAGCAGACTTTGGGGCGACCGTAGTCGTGATAGGTATTTTGTGGATTGGTACAAAGAGGGCGTTCCGTACCGAACTTTGATGATATCTTGTGACGATTCAACCCGAGATTTAAAGGCTGTCTTCCTGTCCGGTGATGAATCCAGAGAGGCGCCTGTTTTGAGAACTTCTGATGATGAATTTGCTGACTTGGTGGTTGAGGTAAAATGAGAATTCTTTTCTTACTGTTGGTGTCAATTCTTGTTGCCTGCACGGGTTCCTCCAGTCATGTAACACCGGACTATTCTAGCAAGGTTCCGCAAAGAATTGCTTTGGCTGATACTCTTTTTGTGGTCGTTGGAGAACTGCCAGAAGGGACTTCACCCAAGGATATTCAGATTGTTGCGTATCAGACGCGTCTAGACAAAAAAATTGCTCCATACCTATTGCAGATGGACTGTGGATATGAAAGGAAAAATGGAGAACCAGATTTAAACGAGCCGCATTTTTATTATCGAGTATCTGTTGAAGAATATACACCAGCTGATGAAATTGTTTGGTATAATAAGGGAATTGCTTATCAAACCTTGAAAATTGAATATACGATAAAGCATGGTGAAATTGTTTCAATTCAAGCTCTTTGGAATGGAGAACGAAGACTTTGTATGAACGCTTACTTGGATTTCGATGGAAGGAAGTTTATTCATATGCCAGACTATCGAACGCCAGAGAACAGGCGACAATCCCGATACGCAATTTATTACGATGATCCCAAATGCCGAGAAACTGAAAAATTTAAGGAACCTAGTTATTAAAAAATCCCGCTACATTTTGTGTAGCGTGCCTCGACAGAATTTCGCTTTTACTTAAACGGATTCACGACTTTTACGCCGTTAATCGTTTGCCTGTCGTTCAGGTCTTCTGAATAGACCGTTGTGCACCCGCATGCCTTTGCGGATGCCAAAATAAGAGAATCCCAAAAGGATAGCTGAGACGCTTCACTAATGTCTATCGCCGCCAACACATCGTTTACGGTGTTGCTATGGACTGGAATGATGTCGGAGAATTGCTTGACAAATGTTCCGGCATCTTTCTTTGATGCAATCAGTTTCTTTGTTGCTGCGTTGTAAAATTCCTGCAAGGTTTGCGTGGAAATAATTGCGTCATCATTTTGGACCAAGGTGGCAATCAAATCTCTGGCGGTGCGTTGCTTGGCTTTGTCCTTTTCGTCAACTGAATGTATAAGAATGTTTGTATCCAGAAAACAACTAGCGGTCATAAAGCTCCTCGCGTGTCCAGGACTTTCCGGCAGAGTTTAAGTGGAGCTTGTCAGCCAAGTTGAAAATATTGTCCAAAGAGCCGTTTTTCGTAGTTGCGGTTGCAGGTGCTTTCAGCTTTTCCAAAAGAATGGAAATGACGAAAATCGTCTCTTCGTTAGAAAGGGACGCTGCTCGTTTTGTGAATTCTGCAACCATGGCTTCGGACATAGGAAACCTCCATTTACATTACCAATATATATTTTTTGACAACGATAGTCAATAGACCAATGTGGGGGATGAAAAAAGAGGTGCCCGTGCGGGGCACCTCTTTTGAATTGTTTTGAAGATTCCCGACCAAGCCGGGAATGACAAGTCGCGAGCCTTACTTCAACTCTTTAAGCGCCGCCTCATTTTTCGCAATGATGTCTTGCTGCGTGGCGAGCTTCGTCCTTTCGGCATTCACCACAGCTTCGGGAGCGCCGCTCACGAACTTTTCGTTTGAGAGCTTGCGTTCAATTGAAGCGGCGAATGCCTTGGCCTTCTCAATTTCCTTTTCGAGGCGGGCGATTTCTGCAGCCGGGTCGAGGATACCTTCCAGCGGGATGTAGAGTTCGCCACCGGGCACCACGGCGCTGGCGCTGAACTTCGGCTTCACGGCCTTCACGGCGACGCTCAGGTCAGAAAGACCCGAAAGTTCGGTGATGATTGCCATGCAGTCCTTCACGCTTGCTTCCGTCGCGGCGTCGTCCACACTCACCACGGCGTTCAGCTTGGTAGCGGGGCTCACGTTGTAGCGGCCACGCACGCCACGCACGCTTTCCACCACGGCAAATGCCTGGTCGAATGCGGCTTCGATCTTCGCGTCGATGAGCGATTCGTCGGCCTTGGGCCATGCGCGGCTGATGACCATTTCGCTGCCCTGGAACAGAATGCTGTTGAGCTCTTCGGTAATGAACGGCATCACCGGGTGGAGCAGGTCGAGCACGTTCTTCAGCACGTAGCTGAGGATGGCCATGGCGTTCTTCTTCTCGGCGGTGAGCGTTTCGCTGTTGATCACGGACTTCTTGATCTCGAGATAGCTGGAGCACACGTCGTCCCACACGAAGCGGTACAGGAACCCGGCGAGTTCGGCGAAGTGGTATTCTTCGAGCATGCGGGTCGCGTCCTTGATGGTCGTCTGCAGGCGGCTCAAAATCCACTTGTCTTCGAGCGCGAACAAGTTCTTGTCCATCGGGAGCTCGGCGGCCAAAGCGCCGGCCTGTTCGAGCTGCGGGTAAAGGAAGCGGCAGGCGTTCCACAGCTTGTTGCTGAAGTTACGGCCGATTTCGAACTTTTCGCTGGTGTTGATTTCGCGGCCATCCGGCTGCTTTTCCTTCTTCACCGGCAGGCGCACGTCCTGGTTGTCGGTGCAGAGGCTTGCCATCACAAAACGCAGAGCGTCGGTACCGTACTTCTCTTCGATATCCATCGGGTCCACGCCGTTGCCCTTGGACTTGCTCATGGTCTGGCCATTGCCGTCCAAAATCTTCGGGTGGATGTACACCGTGTGGAACGGGACCGTGCCCATATTCTCTTGGCTAAAGAGCACCATGCGGGCGACCCACAGCGTAATGATGTCGCGGCTTGTCACGAGCACGCTGGTGGGGTAGTAGCGCTTGAGCGTGTCGGTGTTTTCCGGCCAGCCCATGGTAGAATGCGGCCAGAGTCCACTGGAGAACCACGTGTCCAGCACGTCTTCTTCCTGCTTGAGTTCGTGACCCGGCACCGCGTCGGGCTTCAGGTCTTCTTCCTGGCTGCACACTAGGTAGCCGCCGTTTTCGGCTTTGTAGAAGTAGATGTCGTCGCGGCCCGCGAATGCGGTCTTCAGTTCGTCTTCGCTAGCGTCGGTGTGCCAGATAGGAATGCGGTGGCCCCACCAGAGCTGACGGCTGATGCACCAGTCGCGCTTTTCGGCGAGCCAGTCCAGATACTTGTTGGCGTAACGTTCGGGGATAATCTTGATTTCGCCCGACTTCACGGCGTTCATCGCGTTTTCGGCGAGCACGTCCATCTTTACGAACCACTGGTCGCTGAGGTACGGCTCAATCACAGTCTTGGAACGGTCAGAGTGGCCCACATCCATTTCGTGGTCTTCCACCTTGATCAAAAGTCCGAGTTCCTCGAGACCTGCCACCACGGCGTCGCGGGCGGCCTGGCCCTTGAGACCCTGGAACTTGCCGGCGTTCTCGTTCAGGCTGCCGTCATCGTTCATGATGTTGATCATCGGGAGCTTGTGGCGCAGGCCCGTCGCATAGTCGTTCGGGTCGTGTGCGGGCGTCACCTTCACGGAACCCGTACCGAAGTCCTTGTCCACCAGGATGGCGTCGGCAATCACCGGGATTTCGCGGTCAACAAACGGCACCTTGAGCATCTTGCCGATGAACTGCGCGTAGCGTTCGTCGTTGGGGTGCACGGCGAGGGCGGTATCGCCCATGATGGTTTCCGGACGGGTCGTCGAGACGGGGATAAATCCCGAACCGTCGGCCAGAGGGTACTTGAACGTCCAGAAGTGGCCCTTCACGTGTTCGTAGTAGATTTCGTCGTCGGCGACGGCGGTCTGGAGCTTGGTATCCCAGTTCACCAGGCGCTTGCCGCGGTAAATGAGGCCCTTCTTGAACAGGTTGAAGAAGGCGTGGCGCACGGCCTTAGCGCAGACCGGGTCGAGCGTGAAGCGCTGACGGCTCCAGTCGCAGCTGACGCCCAGGCTCTTGAGCTGCTTGGTGATACGGGCTTCGTATTCGTCCTTCCATTTCCAGATGCGTTCCACCAGCGCGTCGCGGCCGATGTCGTGGCGGGTCTTGTGTTCGTCCTGGAAAAGGCGCTTTTCGACCACGGCCTGCGTGGCAATACCCGCGTGGTCCGTACCCGGAATCCACAGCGTGTCGCGGCCCGTCTTACGGCGGTAGCGTACCAAAATATCCTGGAGCGTATCGTTGAGTGCGTGTCCCAGATGGAGCGCGCCGGTAACGTTCGGGGGCGGAATCACGACCGAGAACGGTTCGCCCTTTCCGCTGGGTGCAAAACTGTTATTCTCAGCCCAGGTCTTATGCCATCGGGCTTCCACATCTTTAGAATTGTAACGAGTTTCCATAGTGGGCACAAATTTAGTAAAAGGCGAGTGCCGCGGCAAAAGTGTGCAAGGCGAGAAAGCGCGAAAAACTTGTTTTTTGCATTTTCGAGCCGTAGCCACGGACGTCGCAGACGTCAAAGCAATTCATTGCTTTGACATGGCCGAGCCGTACTAAATGCGCCCCAAAGGGGCGCCAAGTTAGAAAAAGCCCCCATTTCGTCATTGCGAGCGCAGCGAAGCAATCCAAAGAAGGGTAGGGGAATGCCTTCCCTTGGCTCGCAAAGTTCCTGCTGTTGAAATTATGGGGTAGAATTTAAAATCGTTTGTGAAATTATATACATTATGTTAAATTTTGAGAGGACTTATATGCTTATGATATAACGTGGTACATTGATGGATAAGGCCGAATTTGAAAAATTGAAGGATGAGTTTCGGAAAATGGATTTGAGCGCTGCTTTCAGTAGAGAAGTCTTGAATTACTTGTCCACTAAAAGTGAAAAAGGGGCTTTCCCTCCATATGTTCCCTTTTTAGGAAAATTGTTCGATGAATATGGTGTTCTAGTATATTGTACGGCGCAAAATATTTCGCATAACAACTCTTTAGTAAAACGGTATTCAGATAATTTTGAAAAGTTGAACTGCCGATTGGAATATGGCGATGACTTTAATCGCCATTATGGCGAGACGGATTTTGATATAAGCGATGTAGATATAGCTCCGTTTGAGAATGGAGTTATTCCTGCATTAATTGCCGTTTTTATAATGGCTAAAACAGGAACTAAAATTCCTGCCGAACATATACTCGATTATTGTGGGGTGACGAACTACTACAAATTTTCTCTGCATACTGAGGCTAGGGATATCAATCCCGATGGAAAAATATCTCATTTTAATAATCAAGATCAATATAAATACTGGGCGCTTAATGACAAGCTCGTCCGTCAGGAACTCGGCGCAATAAGTCCAAAGTATGTAATTTCTTTTAATGGCTATAAACTTCGAATGCTGGCGTCTTATTCTATAGAATTTGGCTATACACTCTATTCAGTTAGTGATCCGTCTTGGATTTTACGCGGAGCCTCGGGTAAATTGAATACTGATGGTGAATGGGGGATAGAATACCAAAAGTTAGATGAAAATGTTGCTGAATTTATTTCTTCCTATACGCGGATTTTAAAAGATGATTACAAAGGTAAAGTTGATGGGGTGAAAGCGTATTTGGCTCATTATTACAATATCTTTAAACAAGAAGGTTGATTTTATGAAAGTGTTGAAACAGATTTTCGTCATTACAATATTTTTGGTAGTGAACGCAGTGTCTTCGTATCAAGCGACTGTTGTTGCTAACACACTGAATGTTAGAGAAAAACCGACTGCAACTTCAAAGGTTGTTGGAAAGCTTCAAAAAGAGGATGTCGTACAAGTAGAATCTTGTAATAGTGGCTTTTGCAAAATTGAATCCAGGTCAACTTCAGGCTATGTTAGCGAAAAGTTTTTGAATCCCGTTTCCAGCACATCTGCCGATGCGGAAAAATCCTCTAGCGATGGTTGGGGTGTTTTGGTTCTATTCATTGTTCTTGCTCTTGGTGTTACGGAATTGGGCTTGAGAAAGAAAATCGGTTGCATTTCTGCAGCGGGGGCAGTTGTTGCAATATCATGCTTATGGCTTTTATTGGATGTTTTTCATGTTGGGACGGGGTATGCAATACTGGTCATTGCCTTAGCGATACTTGCGATTTTCATGAGAAATAAAAAATTTCTACCAAAGAGATTCTATAAAAATGAATTGTCTGATCGAAATGAAAGTAGTAGAAAAAAAAAGAATCGTTTGGTGATTCGAGAAGAAGTAAGCCATCGAATAGGGAAAAATCAGGAGAATCTATCGTAGATTCTGTAATTAAACTAGCGGGTTTACTAACGCTTGGTACAACCGAAAACGGTTCGGAAAACAGGGAACTCTTATATTGTCAATGGATATCTAGCGAATTAAATCAATGTATATATGAAACCTTTCCAAGGAATACTAGCAGCCGGGATGCAGAAATTGCTCTTCAACATAGATACGGAAAAGGACGTTTGGGACGCTCTATGCGGGCAAAGACGCCGCCCAGCTGGTATGAACTCGGTGGTGAGAATGAGGCCCTGTACTGCCAATGGGTGTCTAGTGAACTAGTAAATCAGCGCTTTTACGGAGCCTTTTCAAGGAATACGAGTAATTGGGTGGCTGAAAAAGCACTAGAACACAAATATGGAAAAGGACATTTGGTTAACTCTGCGCGGGCAAAGACGCCGCCTAGCTGGTATGAACTCAGCAGTGGAAAAGAGGTCCTGTATTGCCAATGGATATCTAGTGAACTAGCTAATCATCGCTTTTACGAAACCTTTCCAAGGAATACGATTAAAAGTAATGCAGAAAAGGTCCTTGAACATATATATGGAAAGGGTCGTTTAGGAAATACAGCCTATGGAAAAATACCTCCTAGTTGGTATGGTTTTTAATTATAATAGATTGTAAAATTTCCTTTCGCCCCTTGCCAATTCTAGTACATAATCTACATTTCAGCTGCGGTTCCTAATAGTGTAGGCTCCGAAAGGCATTTGATGATTATCAAATGTTTTTCTTTTTTTTCAAGGAGTTCCTATGCCAGAAAGTCAAAATATCGAATACAAGTCGTCTTGGAGGGACGAATATCTCAAGTGGATTTGCGGCTTTGCCAATGCGCAGGGCGGCAAACTGTATATCGGCGTCAGCGACGATGGACAAGTGTGTGGAGTGCTGAACGCCAAAAGGCTCATGGAAGATAGGCCCTGACAAGGGTGGTCACTGGCAAATCACGAAGAACTAGCGTTTTGTAACGGGGTAGTACGCTCCGTGTGCGGCCTTGTTCGGGACGCTGCGGCCCTTGAGATCGGTGGCGCGGATTTTGCCGAGGTTGCTCGCGTCCTTGTTCAAGCGCGCGCCCGCGATCCCGGTGGTTCCGCTTTCATCTAGCAGGCCCTCGATGACTTCGGCGCTTGCGCTGAGGTTTGCCTTGTAGGGGATGGTCGCGCCCTTCAAGAGCTTGTCGCCGGTGATGGTGAGTTCGGGCGTTTCGCTATCGCCGATTGTGAGGCCCGCGACGGTGAAGGTCGCTTCTTCGCCGGGGAGGAGGCCCTTGAGCGATTTGTCGCTGCGCACGCCGTTCACGGTCACGTAGGCGTTGTGGTAAAGCGGTGCGATGCCGATGTTCTTTACGCGCACGGCTGCAGAAATTCCGTTGACCGCATAGCCCGTGATTTCGAACTTGTAGCCCGCATAGGAACTGGCCTCGTACACGCGTTCCTTGGTGGCGTAACTGCCTTCGGGCGCGTCGTTGCCTATCACGTAGGTCATGTGGTACTTGCTTGCGGCATCTTCCCAGGTGACGCCGTAAAGGCCTGCCGGGTTCAGAAACTCGCGCTGGTCCTTTTCGGTGTAGTAGCTGACTTCGCCTCCGCCGGGAGCGGTTTTCCAGCGGTCCGTGCCCAGGTCGCGCCAGTTCCGCTCGTTGTCGCCGTTGCCCTGCGAAATGTCGTGTTCCTTGTGCATGAAGGAATCGTCGAACAGCCCGAAATTGAGCCCGAGCAAGGTCTTGTTGCCTGCGACGGGTGTGTAGTTGTTGTCTGCCGCATCGATGGAGATGCTCCATGGGGTCTCTTTGAACAAACTATCAAGATGCGTCAGGAATTCGGCCTGGTAATCCTTGGTAGCGAAGTTGACTCCGAAATTGAGCATGGTGCCGTAGATGTGGTATTCGCCCCAGTGCCCGAAACCCGCCTGCACGAATGCGATGCGCGGGTCGTTGTCGTATTTCGCGGCAAAGTCGGTGTAGAACTGCTTGTAGAACCACAGGAGTTCCTTGTTGCTCCAGTCGGCGTAGTAGGTGGGGCCGTCGCCGCCCGGGTTTTCGGAATAGGTCTCGGTGTATGACTTGTTCGCCTTGATGTAGTTGGGGACTGCGGTGGCGCCCTTCACCTTCTCGGTGCAGCCCGATGCGTTTTCGATGGTTGCGCTCGGGTATTCGATGCGGAACCGCACGATGGCCTGGTGCCCGCGGCTCGCGATGTCGTCAAGCATCTTTTCGAAGCTGCTCCAGTCGTAGTCAATCTTGTCGTCGGTCTTGCCCTTCACCACGGCGCAGGGGAGGCAGTACGAGAATTCGAGCGAAATGGATTTTTGCAAATCCTTCTGGCTCTTGGCCTGGTCGGGCCAGAACACGATTCCCTTCATGGGCTCGAGAGTCTCGATTTCCTTGTTGAGGGCGACGGAACGGTCCGCCGCGAATGACATTGTGGCAAGCAATCCTGTTGCCAATGCCGCAGTTGTGATAACGGGGGCGGCGCCCGCGAGATATTTTTTCACCATATAATCCACACACCTTTCGGGAAAAGACCCGATGTTATTAATCTAATACAGAATTTGCGTAAAGTCAAGTAAAAAAAACGGGTCTTTTACGGTTTGAAAATACGGATAAATTTCGGTTTGCCTTTCACGCTTTTGCCGAGGGCGTCTACTTGCTTGCCTGAGGTGCCTTGCGCTCGGGGCTGCGACGTGGTGCGGACCTTGCGTGCGTACGGAATTGCATCGGTTGAACCGTCACGCAAAACTACCGCGATGCTGTCGAGAATCGGGTTCCCGGTGCCTTCGATGTAGTCGTGCGAGACTTCCCACACCATGATGCCCGCGTAGTTGTTTTCCACGACCCAGCGGCTCTTGACGGCGGAGGAATGCGGGTCTTCGAAGGTCACGTATCCGGTACTCGATACGCCGTAGGGTTCCACGGAAACGCTGTCGAAGAAGAATTCCCATTCGGGGTTTGTCACGATATCCTTGTACGGGACCTGCTTTGCGGTTCCCTTGGTAAAGTCGGTGCCGGGGCCTGTCGCTCCCTTGAATTCAAACCCGAACGAGGGAATGCCGAAGACCATCTTTTCGGTGGGGACGCCGCGTTTTTTCCAGTAGTCGCGGGTCTGTTCCCATGACCAGGTGGTGTAGCCGCTGTGCGGGTAGAGCGGCGAATCGAACATTGCCTTTTCATCCCAGTCGCCGGTGATGTCGTAGGTCATGAACCCGAGCCAGTCCAGGTTCTTCACGAGGACTTCGGGCGTGAAGAACTTGCCGTAATATTGCGAGCAGGGGAGCGCTGCCGAGAGGGTCTTGCCTTCGGGGAGTGCGGCGCGGAGTTCCGTAAGCAGCTTGTTGTAGGCGATGGTGTCGGCATCGGGCACGGGATTGTATTCCCATTCCCAGTCCATGTCGAGGCCGTCCAGGTTGTGGTCGGCAACAAACTGCACGAGGTTCGCGATAAACTTGCCACGGAGCGCGTCGTCCGATGCGACGGGCACGAAGTTTTCGCTCTGCCCGCCACCGCCGAGCGAGACGATGACTTTCGTCCCTGCGGCATGCCCGAGTGCGACCATTTCGTCGAGGGCGGTCGGGTCGTCTGCGGCATCGCCACGCAAGCTTCCGTCGGTATCCGGCGTGATAAAGCTCCACAGCACGTGAGTCAGCTTTTCGTACGGGACTTTATCGACGGTGTAGGCGGGCTTGTGCCATTTTCCCCAGTCGGGGTAGTAGCCGATGAACAGCGGTTCGGCGCTTGCCACGCATGCGCCCGCGAGTGTCAAAAAGAGGAGAAAAATTGCCTTCATGCTCCTAATATATCCTTTTTTGGGGTGAATAGTCCCGTGTGGCGTAAAAAGGGGCAAAATGTTCCGTTTTTGCGGCCGGCGAAAGGCTTGTAAACCGCGTTTTTTCTTGAAAAACGACATTTTTGCGGGTATAATTAGGGTATGCATATCAGGAGTTCTTCTTTCTGGTGCATGGTGTGTTTTGGCTTGGCATGCGTGGTGGCATGCTCCGACGACTCCGGGACGGACCCGGTTTCTCCCGATTCGGGTGCCGAAGGCCTTTCTAGCAGCGGCTTCGTCATCGGTGACGATGGCCTGCCGGTTATTGCGAGTTCTTCGTCGATTGGCGAAATTCCGCAGCAGGGTGGCGCAAGTTCCGGTGTGGTTGTCGCGTCTTCTTCCTCAAAAAAAACTGATGGTTCTCACGATGGCCCGCTTCCGGGCGAAGACCAGCAGATGGTCGCTGTCGATACGATGGTACCCTTTGTCGGGAATTTCCCGGTCGTGTTTTCGGAGGTGTCCCCTTCGAACGCAAACTTCAAGGACAACGACGGTAACGATCCCGGCTGGCTTGAACTCTACAACACGAGCGACGCTCCGGTGAGCCTCAAGGGTATTGCCCTGAGTAACGACATCAAGTTCCCGCGTCGCTGGGTGTTCGGCGACGCGACGATACCCGCGAAGGGCCACATGGTGGTGTTCCTTTCGGGCAAGAACTATGCGGACTATATCCCGCCTTCCGATTCCGTGAACATGATGGGTACGGATTGCAGTTCCGAATCCTCTACGGGCGGGTTCGGCGCGTTCCCCGGCATGGGTGACTGGGGTGGCGGCATGGGCGATTTTGGCGGTGGCATGGGCGGCGGCATCGGTGGCGGTGCTGGCGCGGGTGGTTCTGGTGGCGCGAACGCGACCTCTAATGCAGAAAACTTGCCGGGCAAGTCGGCCCTGTGTTACAGCGAGGGTGGTGCAAGTGAACTTGGCGCAGTCGTGAAGGTTTCCCCGAACAAGGGCTCCTATACGCGCGTGGTGATGAAGTCCAGCGCGAAGCCCGGCAATGCCGACCAGCTCGTGGTCCGCGGGTTCATTACCAAGAACCACAAGATCCGATTGAACTTCAAGGAGGGCGATGCGCTTAGTGCGTGGACCGGCAAGAACCTTCGCGGCACGGGCGATTCCTCGGCGGTGTATTACGTAAGGCTTGCGGACAATGCGGGCGACATCAAGCGCAATAACGTGACTGCCACGACGTTTGCTACCGAGACGGAAGGTAGCGAATCTACGACGCTCAAGATTACGTCTTACATCGCGCGCAAGCGCGGGCACGAACCGCACACGACGTTCAAGGCAGAGGACCAGGGTGGCGTGCTGTACCTGGTGAGCGAAACGGGCGTGCTGGATTCCGTGCGCTATTCCGCCGTGCCGACAGGTGCGTCGTGGTCGCGCGACAATGCGGGCAAGTGGGGCTTTGCGGCACCGTCCCCGTACGGTAACGCGGTGGGCGAGGTGTTTGCCGCTCAGGCCGAATCTGGCGAGGTGAACATTCCTCCTTCCGGGTTCTATTCCTCGGCGGTTTCCGTGACGTTTGCGGCGGGCACGCGCTGCGAACAGGGCGGTGCCGAAGCGACGGCGAGTTCGCCCGTGGTGCAGTCCCTGAATGTTTCTGCTACGACGGTGCTGCGTTGCCGTACCTACGTCGATGGCAGCTACCCGAGCGAAGAGATTATCCGCACGTATGTTTTTGGGCAGATGCCGTCCATTGCCACGATGTTCGTGACAACTGACCCGCTTTCGATGTTCAGCGCGGATTCGGGCTTGTACGTGAAGGGTAACGGAGCGAGCGGCATGGATCCGCAATACGGTGCGAATTTCTGGAGCAACCGCGAACTCCCCGTGTATGTGGAACTCTTTGAACCCGGCTCGCCGAAGGCACCCGCGTTCGGCGTGATGGGCGACTACAAGATTTCGGGCCAGTATAGCCGCGCTAAGGAGAAAAAGTCCTTCTCCGTGACGCTCCGCGAGGAGTATGGAAGCAAGCGTCTCAAGTACCCGCTGTTCCCGGATAATCCGGAACTCAAGAAATTCAAGGCATTCTCGCTCAGGAATTTTGGCAACAACAGCGGCGACGACTATGTGCGTGACCGCCTGGGAACCTCGATGACGGAAGGGCTCGGCGTAGATTACCAGCGTGGGCGCTACGTGGTGGTGTACTATAACGGCAAGTACTACGGCTTGCACGACCTGCGTGAACGCAACAACGAATACTATTACGAAACCAAGTACGGGCTCGACCCGAACGACATCGATCTCGTTGACGCCAGTAACGAGGCGGGTGCGGGCTCGGCGACGGATTACAAGAATATGCTGAGCTGGCTACAGAGCAACGAACTTACAAACGATGCGAACTACCAGAAGATTGCCGACCAGATAGATGTCGACAACTACATGAACTATATGCAGGCAGAAATGTTCCTGAATAATGGAGACTGGCCGCACAATAACCTGAAAAAATGGCGCGTGGCAAGCCTGAAGACAAAATGGAAATGGTTCCTGTACGATGTGGACTTCGGTTTTGGCGTAGGCTACAATACGCAGAACGGTAACGTGTTCAACTACGTGACTAACCCGAACGGCACCAACGGAATGGGTGGCATGATGATGCCGGGCATGGGTCAGCAGGGTGGCCAGCAGAGCGGCTCGATTTCGGACCATACGATTCTCATGATTCGCTTGCTCGGAAACGAGAACTTCAAGAAGGCCTTCATTAACCGTTTCTGCGTGCTTCTGTCTATGAACTTTGCTGCCGACAGGCTCCTGGCGCGAATCGATGAATTGCAGTCGCAGGTCCAGGCCGAAATTTCGGGCGACGCCTCGTTCTGGAATTACGATGCTTCGTCGATGTCTAGCAATCTGGAGAAGATAAAGAGTTTCGCTCAGAGCCGCCAGCAGACGATTATGAGCGAGATGAAGCAGTACTTTAGCCTAGGCGAAACTGCACAAACAACGTTGTCTGTGCAGGGCTCTGGCCAGATATTGGTACACAACCTTCCGCTCGACCAGTCCAGCATGACGGTGAATTTCTTCAGAGATGTTCCCGTGACGGTGACGGCGGTCCCGAAATCGGGTGCAGTGTTTGCCGGCTGGAGCGACGGCAATACGAATGCGACACGCACGTTCAATCCGGGCGAGGTCACCACCCTTACGGCAAGTTTCAAGTAAAGACTCCAAACCAACCCCAAGACGGTTCCCCGCAAGGGGAGCCGTTTTTTTAGGGAGGGGCCGTCGTTCGAGCCCCTCCCTTGTCTTTTCTAAATAACTTTTTCGGGCCATGGGTGCTTCGGGTAGCGTCCGCGCAGTTCCTTGCGCACTTCGGCGTAGGTGTTCTGCCAGAATCCGGTCAGGTCCCACGTCTTCTGGATGGTACGGAAGTTCGGTGCCAGGATGTCGTAGCGCACTTTCAGTTTGCCGTCTGCAATTTTGTGCTCGCCGCGCAACTGCATGAAGTCCTCGATGCGGGCGGAAATTTCGACCAGGACGCCCTCTGCACTTTCTACCGCCTGCCCGCCGAGCATCTCGTCGGTGGCGACCTCCTGGTAGCTGTAGCGGGCGCGCTTGCCGTTCGGGAGTATGAAATGGTCGGGGAATGTCTTCCCGAGCCAGGCGAGCATCGACTTGCCGAAATAATCTTCCACGATATTCCTGTAACGGTCTTCGTTGATGTCGCGAAGCAGGAATTTCCCGTCGGCAAATTCATCGAAGATGATTTCCATGTCCTCGTCGTTGAATTCCGGCAGTCCGTATTCCGGGTATAGCTTTGCGGCGAGCCGCATCTTGGTAAGGAGTGTCTGGACGGCTTCGGTGAGGTAGCGTCCGCTCCAGTTTTCCTTCTCGATTTTTTCCTTCCAAGCGGCGACGGTAAGCTTCTTGAGTTCTTCGAGAACCTTCGGAGGTGCCTCTTGCGTGAGGATTTCCTTACGCGATAGTTCCGTAGTGCTCCCGTCCGCATTTGCGGCTTCGCTAACTTCGACCCCGATGAAACGCTCCTGTCCGCTACGCCACAGCAGTTCGTAGCGGGCCTGCGCGCTTTTGCCGGCAAGCATTTCTTGCGCGATAGGGGCAAACAGGTTTACCTTCAGTTCCGACTTGGTGGTGCCGGTGCGCAGCATGCTGAGCGCGAGAATCGCGTAGGGCGGTTCGCTGACCTGCAACCGGATAACGTTCTGGTTTGCAAGTTTATATGCATTGCCGCTCGGGGTGGCGAGCCTGTCCGGGAATGCCTTGAGAAGCTGCTTGCAGAGAAGTGAACGGATGGCGGGGGAGGTATCCCCCTCGCTTCTGCCGTGCGCGGCAAGTGTGTCCCGGTATTCCCGCAACTGCCGGAGAGTAAACGTCACCTCCCGCGGGGCGCTTACGGTCTTGGAAAGCGTGTCGGCGGCAAGAGTCAAGACATCTTGCGGGTACTTCGTTTTTTGCAGGTACTCCGTGCCGGAGTGAATCCACGCGAGCGCTGCGAGGAGCAGGTCGGGGAGGTCCTGCGGGCCGTTTGCCGTAGCGAGGAGTAGCGCGAGCGGGATGCTCGAAACCGGAGTGCGGATGGCCCTGAGGCCAAGTTCCGTAATGGCACCGTCCTTGAGCATTCCGAAACCCTCAAGTAATTTGGTGGCGGCCTGCTCGCGTGTCTCCGGAATGGCTGTAGGAAGCGAAATTTTTGAACCACTTTCGTCTATCGTCCCACCTTGGTGGCCATGCGCACTAAGCGATAAATCGCTAAGTGCTGTCCGCTTTCGTCTTTCATCTAATTCAAGTGCCGCCTTCTGCAGCAACAGTTCCGAGGGCTCAATCTGTGTGACTTCGGGAATGATTCCGCGCGGCATGCGCTTCTCGCTTTCCTCGCTCCACAGGCGGATGGCGCAGCCGTTCTGCGTACGGCCGCTGCGGCCGCTACGCTGGATGGCGTTCTGCATCGAGATGGGGAGCGTGCGGAGAACGCTCACCTTTTCGCTGTCGTCGTAGATGCTTACGCGCTCGATGCCGCTATCCACTACGCCTGTAACATTCGGGACGGTAATGGATGTCTCTGCGATATTCGTGGTGAAAATGACCCGCGGGCGTTCCGTGACCTCGAAAATGCGATCCTGCGTTTCGCGGTCCTGCCCGCCGTACAGTTCCAGGAATTCGGCGCAGTTTGAGCCCAGCGCTTCGGCGGCGGCGCTGTGGCAGCGGGCGATTTCGGCCTTTCCCGGTAAAAATACCAGCGTGGTTTGCCAGATGTTGTTGCGGTAGAGCGTCTTTAGCGCCCGCACCACTTCGGCGTCAAGGCCCACGCCCGAGACGAGCGAGTTTCCTGTGGCGGGAGTCTGGTTGATAATCTGTACGGGGTAAAGCGGATGGCCGAGCGTTAGGCACTTGACGCCGAGAACCGCTTCGAGTTCGGAGCGGTTCAGCGCCGCCGACATCACCGCAATACGAGGCCGTTCGGTATTCCTAAAATACGCGAACAGCAAATCCATGTCGGCCTTGCGCTCGTGGTATTCGTCGAACACAATCCATTCCGCATCGCACTTGCCGTGTAAAAGTTCCTGCAGAAAGTTTCCGTACGTCTGGAATAAAATGCGCGTGCCAGTACTCTTGCAACTGTCTTGCCGGAACTGGTAGCCGACGGTCTTGCCGCAGGGCTCGTTGTGCAACTTTGCGGAGAACTGTGCAAGCGAAAGTGCCGCAATCCTGCGCGGTTGCAGTACAACGACGCGCCCCTTGCAGTGCTTGCTTAAAAAGTAGGGGATAAACAGCGACTTGCCCGATCCGGTGGGCGCCTCTATCAACAAGTTGCGCGACTCCGCAAGAGCCGCTTCAAGCTTGCATTCTTCTTCGGCTAATGCTAAATCGTTATACGTCATGAGGCGGGGCTTTTGCTAGACGAGAAAGAAAATCTTTCGTCTACCAGCGCAGCGGTCTCTTGTCTAATTACGACCTCGGGTACTTCAGCTTTTCGCCGGTGGCCACGTCCATGTAGGGCGGCTTGCCTTCGCGGAACTTTTGGTTGATGACCAGGTTCTCGATACGGCGGCGCAGGCCCTGTTCTGTCTTGCAGAAGAAGTACACGACCTTGTTGGTGCCCGGCACGAGGAACATGGCGAGCTTGTACTTCTGCTTCACCGCACGGCGGAAGAACATCATGTCTTCCTTCTTGGGCATCACGAGGTTGCTGCCTTCCTTCGTTTCGCAAATCATGTCGGCATCGGCGAGGAGGGCCTTGGACTTCTGCTTGAGAGCAGCAAAGTTCGGGTCGGTGTTGCGCTTGATGGTTTCAAGGTTGAACGCGCCACCGCCTTCCTTGAGTGCCTTGCGGAGCCCGCGGAACGCGAATACGGCAAGCACGACAACGGTAACGGCGATGAGCCACGGCCAGTAGTTGGCAAGAAAATCTAGCATAGGGAACCTCAACAGTCTATTTTTCGCCTGCAAATATAAAAAATTTCGCAGGAGCTCTTGTGCGCTGGCAGCCCGTACCTGTCCGGTGGGTACCGAGTTTTTTCTATTTTATAGATGGTGACAAATTATGTAAAGACATCGGCCCTCGCGCTTCTGCTGGCATCGCTTGGCCTTGCCGCCCAGGCTACCTGTACCGACGGTACCGTTGTCCAGTCTATCCGGCTGGAAGGCCTGAAGCACACGAACCCCCGCGTGGTGGAGCGCGAACTCGTGAACCGTGAGGGTGAACCGTTCACTGCCGAAAAGTTCGAGGCAGAAAAGCTCCGCCTGCAGGATCTCGACCTGTTCACCGAGGTTTCCGTTTCCTGCGAAAAGGCCGGTGAGCCTGCCGAACCGGGTCTCGTAAAACTCACATATTCCTTCAAGGAAATCTTCCGCTGGATTCCCGCACCCGCGGGCAAGAAGACCGACCGCGACGGTCTGATGTTGGGAGCCGCGCTTGCGAACATCAATGTGGCAGGCGAGGATATCCGGCTCGAGGTGCAGTACCGCACGACGGTGGACCCGTTCTTCGACAAGAACGAGGCGGCCTTCTATGCGAGTTCCCCCTACCTGTTCGGGCTTCCGCTCGGGTGGAACTTCGAGTTCCTCTTGACCGACAGTTACGACAACATCCGCGATTTCCAGGAAAAAAGCATCTTGCTTGACCTGGATCTGGAATACAAGTTCTTGCCGCACCTGTCGCTGCTGGGGACTGCCGCCTACCGTCGGTTGAGGGACTTTGCGAATCTTCCTGAATTGGGGCTTGGCTTTGCTTTCGATTATCGTGACAGCAAACTCGACACGCGCGATGGCGTGTATTTCGAATATATGCTTACGCACGTGGGCGCGGGTGAAGAATATGTTGCGTGCGGCGCCAATATCGAATCCGAAGAACCGGTCGAAATGGAATCGCGCTTTTGCAACAGGGATAACGGCGAAAACTACTGGGAACTCCTGACCGATGCGCGGGCCTACAAGACCTTCGGGCGCTTTGTAACAGGTGCGACGGCGCTCGTGCGTTACCGCCCGGGAGACGTGAAATTTTACGACTATTACTACCATGGCGGAGCCAATACGTTTCGCGGGCACGAGGCCGACTCGGGCTCTCTCGGGACCCACGAGGCTCTGCTCACGCTCGAGGAACGCTTTGTACTGCTGGAGCGCCGGGCCGCAAGCGTGATGGGTGTGAACTTCTTCTACGGTGTGCAACTTGTGGCGGGCCTCGACGGGAGCCTGCTCTGGGACAAGGGCCGCCCCGGCTGGGATAACTACGAGGGTGCCGTCTATGGCGGAGTGCATCTCGTGATTCCGGCGCTTGACCGCATTCGCTTCGAGGTAGGGTACAGCCCCGACAGGGGAGAACCGGTGTTTTATTTCGGGCTGTTCGACAAGGTCACGTCTTCCCGTTGGCGTAGTAGGTAATGAGACCGCTCGTTCGTCGTCTCGGGTATTGAAACCTCCGGTTCCTCACTCGCTCTCGCCTTCGACGACTCGTCAATACGAGTCGCCTACGGCTCACAGTAAGACCGCTCGCTCGACGTCTCGGGCATTGAAACCTCCGGCACCTCGCTCGCTCTCGCCTTCGACGACTCGTCAATACGAGTCGCCTCCGGCTCACAGTGATACCGCTCGTTCGTCGTCTCGGGCATTGAAACCTCTAAATTGCAAAAGTGGCGGTGAAATTGCAAAAAATATCCTGATTTCACCGCCAAAAATTACTTTGTATGTAGTAAAAGTGCGGGAATGTTGCGCTGAAATGCTTTCTTTGGCGGTGAAATTGGAGAAAATATGGAGAAATCACCGCCACATCGCTCAGAAATTCTCCTCACTGAACCAAATTACTACATATAACGTAACAAAGTGGCGGTAAAAAAACTGAAAAAATCCTGATTTCACCGCCAAAATGCCTGAAAGCCTCTGTCCGCCCGCATTAATTCGGGCCAAAATGCCCGCATAGCTCGCAAAAAAAGAAACGACCCGCAGTGCGGGCCGTTTAATACAAAGTTTTTAGACCAGATTACTTTTTCTTGCCTTTGGACTTTGCGGTCTTCTTATTACCCTTCGGCGGATGAGCCGCAATCTTCTTCACGGCCTTTGCAGCCTTCTCTTCGGCTTCGTAAACGGCCTGTGCTTGACGGAGAGCGTCGGTCGGGTCGATTTCGATAGCTTCGGAAGCCTCGTCCACGAGTTCGGCGAACTCGTCGTACCAGTCGGCGAAGATTTCCACTTCGAGGTGGTCGACGCCCGGAACCGTAAGGCGTGCGCCGCAGGCTTCACCGATGCGGTCGAGGAACTTCGCCATCTGCGGCTTCAACAGCGTGAGGTCGAGACCGTCGAGGTCCTCGGGTTCAAAGTACACGGCGTCGACATCGCTGTCGTCGTCCTTGGCCTTCTTCTTCCCGGTTGCTGAGCCTGCCGAAGCACCGCACTTGCAGTCTTCGCCGCAGCACTTGCATTCCACGTTCTCGTTGCCGTAGAGCGCCATGTACTCGTCATCGTCCATGCCGCTGTCGTAGTAGAACTCGTCGTCTTCGAGGTAGAGTTCTTCCACGAAGATTCCCTTTGCGCCGAGCGTCTTGGCCGCGGCAATGAATTCCTTGAGGTCGCCGCCGAAGTAGCGGGTCGATTCTGCTTCCTCGTTCAGGGTCTGAACAGGAATGGGGGAGAGTTTCTGCTTCTTGATGTAGTCGCAGATTTCGTCAATAATGGATTTCTTGGCCATAGTATTATCTCCTATTTTAAACTTCAGTGGCCATTAGTCTTTGGTCATTGGTCGTTAGTTCTTATAATCGCGCCGCAGGCGCCTAATATTCAACTAGTAACCAACAACTATTGACTAATAGCTAAACGTGGTACTTCTTCAGGCTTTCGGCCTTTTCGTTGATGAGCTTCATGATGCGGGCCACGGCTTCGTCACCGCGGGCGGTATCCTTCACGCTCGTCATCGGCTGGAAGAGCGGGCTGTTGAACATGGTTCCCAGAGGAATCGGGTTCTTGCGGCAGAAGGTCGCTTCCACGTAGTCGCGAGCGGCGTCCTGCAGGTCGTCGCACTTCTGGAACTCGCCCTTCTGGAAAGCCTTGTACAGGTCCACGAAAATCTTGGCCGCTTCGGGAATGTTCGCCGTTGCGCTCACGAGGCCCGTGCCGCCCATCTCGAGCATGTCGATGAAGAATCCGTCTTCGCCGCTCAGAACGGCAAAGTCGTTGTTCTTGGTTTCGTTAATCACGCGCTTCGTGTCTTCGTGGAACTTTTCACCGATGCGGAAATCGACCGCCTGCTTGAGTCCGATGATGTTCTTGTCTTCGGAAAGGGCGATGAGGGTGTCGGGGTGGACGTAGCTGGCGGTACGGCCCGGCACGTTGTAGATGATAATCTTAGCGCCCGTTTCGGAGCTCAGCGTCTTGAAGTGCTTCTCGATGCCTTCCTGCGAGGGGTTGTTGTAGTAACCCGTGACGCAGAGGACCGGGACTTCCGCAATCTTCAGGACTTCTTCGATCATCTCGACGGATTCGCGGGTGCAGTTGCTGCCTGCACCGGCAATCACGGGCACGCGGCCATCCACGTAGTCCAGCGTGAACTTGATGATGTCGAGGTGCTGCTTGTGGGTGACTGTCGCACTCTGACCCGTGGTACCCACAGGGAGAATGCCGGAAACGCCGGAAGCGATAAGGTCGTCAATCATCTTTTCCATCTTCTTGTAGTCGACGGAGTTGCGGAGACACTTGGGATCGTCGTCCATCAGCGGGGTGAACAACGCGGGGAAAACACCAGTAAGTTGAGAAGCTTTTGTAATCTGCATAGTGTCATAAATATAGCATTAGACGAAAGAAAAAGAGAGAGTTATAGGCGGGAGTTTGGCTGAAACTGGCCTACCGTCGGGGGACTACATACAAACTATGGATTGGGCGTTGGCGCAAATTAAATCGGCTTGGCGCTTGCTGTACAATAAATGTAAAGTATTGATACGTAATAGATTACGAGTATGTTGAATGGTCGAATAGGGCGTTTCGAATATGTTTTGATGTGCCTCAAACATTCGCGAAGTGTCCTGCAAAAACACTTTTTTTTCTAAATTTTCCGCGTTAAAACTCAAAAGGAACCCTTATGGAAAACATTACGCAGATTTGGAAAAAGATTCAGTCCCCGGAATTCAACCCCGCAACAGACATGGGTCTGGTCGAACAGGTGAAGCAGGTCGCCCTGACCTCCCAGGAGCCCGCCAAGGTGAGCTTTGGTACGTCTGGCTGGCGCGGCGAAATTGGTTCTGAATTTACGCTCCGCAACCTGCAGGTGGTGGGTGCCGCTATCGTGCGCCTCTATAAGGAAGCTACTCCGGAACTTTTCGAAGCCCTCGGTGTGAAGAATTTTGCCGAACTCCAGAAGCGTGGCGTGGTCGTGGGTCACGACAACCGCCTGCTCGGTCACGAATTCTGCGAGGCCGTTGCCGACCAGTTCGCGAAGGCCGGCGTGAAGGTCTACTACGGTGGCGAAATGCCGACTCCGGAATTCAGCGCGGCAATCGAGATGCTCGGTGCCGCCTGCTCCATCAACATGACCCCGAGCCACAACCCGAGCCACTACAACGGCATCAAGTTCAACCCGGCTGACGGCGGTCCTGCAGGTCCGGAAATCACGAACGTGATTACCAAGCTCAGCAACGAGATGATGGCCACCTGGAAGTTTGAACCGGTGGGCAAGGTTGACTGGGAAATTATCGACTCCCTCAAGATTTACAAGGAATTCCTCGTCAAGCAGGGCACCATCAAGTTCGACCGCATCAAGGAATTCATCAAGAAGGGCCGCTTGACCCTCGTGTGCGACCACGTGCACGGCTCTACCCGCCGCCGTCCGGCTGCGCTGCTCGACAATCCGGAATGCCTCATCACGCTCCGCAACGAGGATGACTCCCTGTTCGGCGGCATCGCTCCAGAACCGTCCAGCAAGAACCTCGAGAAGGTCCGCAAGGTCTTGGACGAAAGCAAGAGCGAATTCCGCCTGGGTGCGATTTTCGACCCAGATGGCGACCGCATCCGCTTCTACGACGGTACGCGCGAAATCGACATGAACCAGTTCGGTGCCATCGCGTTCCACTACATGGCGACCTGGCGCAAGGAACAGGGCTGCGTGGCCAAGTCCGTCGCGACCTCCAACTTCGTGAACATCATTGCCGAAAAGCTCGGCGTGCCCGTGATGGAAACTCCGGTGGGCTTCAAGAACTTCCGCCCGTGGCTCAGCCGCAATGCGAAGCAGAAGGCACTCGTTGCCTTCGAAGAATCCGACGGTATCTCGGGCCTCAACAACACGCTTGAGAAGGACGCCCAGTTCGGCCTCCTCATCGCTCTTGAAATTATGGCGGTGACCGGCAAGAACCTCGGTGAATACCTCGACGCCCTCTATGAGGAATACGGCCGCTTCTACCCGACCCGCTCGGGCTTCGAAGTGGACAAGTCCCTCGTGGGTGCCCCGCTCAAGGCCAAGGTCGATGCCATCGCAACGATCGCGAAGCCGGGTGCGAAGGTCATGGTCGGCAAGAACGAAAAGACCGTGAAGCAGCTCCTCACGCTCGACGGCGTGAAGATCATCTTCGAAGACGACTCCTGGATGCTCGTGCGTCCGTCGGGTACCGAACCGAAGGTGCGCATTTACACCGAATGCCGCAACCCGGATGAAAAGGACCCGATGTTCGAGGCTGCCAAGGCTCTGTTCTTCAAGAATTAACTTTTGGATTGGGGAAAAGGATAGGTTCTATGAAAAAGATAATCATGATGCTCGTGCTAGCGCTGGTCATGGCCGGCTATGCACAGGAAGGTTCGATTAAACCGAAGTTCCAGGCGTTCTCCGGAGCGCTCCTGAAACTGAAGGATACCGATAAGCCCGGTACACTCAAGTTCTCCCTGAAGGTGGACGTTGCTCCGTGGGCATTCCAGGCGATTGGCGAAGTCCGTTCCCCGACAGGCGATGCGGAATCCATCCGCGAGGCGCTCTTCGAGGGCGACCTCTATGCGGTGCTTGCCTACATCGACAATTCCCCGGTGGAAGTGAACGGCGAGGAATACCAGGTGGGCCTTTTCGACATCATGCTTTACTATGATGACGAACCTACCACGATCCGTAACCTCAAGTTCAAGCTCTTGCCGCCGGTCGATGACGACTGGTCCAAGTCGGGCCTGAACGATGCGCTCTCTTCGGGTTCGCTGCTCGGTAATATCTGGGGCGGCAAGTACGAGAAGGCCATCACGAAGGCTTCTGCCGACCCGATGGACAAGGGCAAACTCAAGGCTCTGAAGCGCAAGAAGAGCGCGGCATCGGAGGAATCTGAAGTGTCTGTTTCCGAGAAGAAGAAGCAGCGCATGAAGGATATGGCTGACGAGGAAGATCAGCCAAAGAAGAAAAAGAAGAAAAAGGCATCTAGAGGCGATGAATGCGATGATCCGGGCTTGACTCCCAAGGAGAAGAAGCGCTGCCTCATGATGAAAAAGAAAAAGTAAGTTTCACAACCTAGTATATTAGAGGTAATCTATGTCCGGTCACTCCAAATGGGCCACCACCAAACGCAAGAAAGCCAAGACTGACGTCGCTCGCGCGAAGGCTTGGAACAAGCTTATCAAGGAAATCTCCATTGCTGCCAAGCTCGGCGGCGGAAACCCCGATGCTAACCCGCGTCTGCGTGCGGCAATCCTCAAGTCCAAGAGCCAGAGCTTGCCGACCAAGAACATCGAGAGCGCCATCGCCAAGGGTACGGGTGCCAACTCCGGTACCGAAATGACGGAACCGCTGTACGAAGGCCGCGGCCCGGCAGGTGTTGCCATCATGGTGCAGTGCCTGACCGACAACAAGGTCCGTACCGTTGCCGAAATCCGCAACATCTTCAACAAGAACAACGGTTCCATGGGTGAATCCGGTTCCGTGTCCTGGGCATTCACCTACAAGGGCGTGATTGTCGTCGATGCCGAGAAGTACCCCGAAGAACAGGTCATGGACCTCGTGATTGAAGCGGGTGCCGAAGACATGAGCACCGAAGACGGTGTGCATGAAATCTCGACTTCTCCGGAAGCGTTTGACGCTGTTTCCAAGGCTCTCGAAGCCGCGAACATCGAGATGATGAGCGCCGAAATCACCTACGTTGCCAACGACCCGGTTAAGCTCGGTCACGACGATGCCGTGAAGCTCCTGAAGCTCATCGACAAGTTCGAAGACCACGACGACGTCCAGGACGTTTACCACAACGCCGAAATCGACGAAGCCGACATGGACGCAGCGGAATAGTCGAAAGAACGCTCGCATCGCTCGCTATAGACGAAAGACGAAAGAGGCTTTTGTCATTGCGCGGCAATTTCAAGCAAGAATGTAAAAGCCGGGTGCTGTATGCATCCGGTTTTTACATTTTGTCCACATTTTTTTTTGAATAAATTATTACCGAGCCGAAAAAAGAATATATTTATGGGAGAAAAAGGAGGAAGTGTGAATATTCGTAGAGTTATCCGATTGAGCTGCCTGTCCGTTATGGGATTTTTTTGGGCAAGTTGCGGCAGTGATTCTGATTCTTCGACCGGTGTGACGGGAGTGAACCCCGGTCTCGAACCGGAAAGTTCGTCCGATGCCCTAGGGGGTGTTTCTTCGGATTCCCCGCAACCTTCAAGTTCTTCTTCGGAGGAACAGGTGCCGGAATCTTCGTCCGGGCTTGAGCTCGCGCAGAGTTCTTCGTCTGACGGGGTGAGTTCTTCAAGTGGCGAACAGCTTAGGTTGGCGCAGGACCCATCCATAACCTGCTCCACGTTCCAGTTCTTGGAGGAACGCTGCTCCGGATCTACAGAACCGTACTATTCTTGCATGGATTTGCAGGAGTTCCTGAAAAAGGATACCACGGTCTCGGAAAAGATTTTGAACAAGTGGGAAGAAAAACTGTTTTCGTGCGGCGCCGTTCAGGAGCCGGTGACAGTTTACGGTGTCGTGTCACGTGTCTGCCCCCATTATCAGGTCACGTACCTAAAATGTTCCGATGGCAAAAATTACAGTTTATATGCGCAAGAGGGTGACGTTGCCTATGTTACAGAAAAGGAATACTACGAGACGCACAGTTCCAGCTCTGTGGCGGAAAGTTCTTCTAGCTCCGTGCCCGAAGACTTGGTCACGAACTGCCCGCGGGATTCCTTCGCCATGTTTGTAGATGTCCTTGTCGATGTGCAGAAGGGACTGTACGAAGAGATAGTGAAGGAACTTGATAAAAACGATACCCTGCCCGAAGCGAAAAGGGCGTTCCTGGATAGCATCATCAATCGAGAAGAGAAGACCCTGAGAGGGAATCTGTACCCCTATCAAATGGGGCAGTATTATGGATTGGAATACGTGAGCCTGAAGTACGATTCCGAATGCTGGTTTAACGGATACATCGCGAAGACCAAGACCTGTGCGGACGGAACGCCCGAGATGACCGAACTCTATCGGGAAAAGTACGAAGATATCTTTTGGGAATGTCTAAATCTAATCGAAAAACAACTTGACGAAATAACGGAATAGCAAAGCCGGATTATTTTGGGGGGAGGCTTATCGCCCGAGCGTTTCGCGATAACTGTGCACTGCAGCCTTGTAGGTGCTCACGGCCTTCGAAATGCGTTCGGCGATATCTTGCTGGCCGGCCTTGCTCATCATGTAGGCCTCGTCCTCGAGGTTGCTGATGAACCCGATTTCGAACAGCACTGCAGGCATCAGCGCGCCCACGAGCACCATGAACCCTGCACCGCCGACACCGCCGGCCTGGCGCTTGATTTTGCCGCCGTCAAAAGCTTTGAGCATCTCCTCGGTGAACATATAGCTGTTCTGCTTGTACTTTTCGAGGCGCGCTTCCAGCTTGAACCATTCGATGGGGGAGAGTTCCTCTTTCGCGTTCTTTTCGCCGTAGAGCGTGGCCACCTTGTTTTCGCGGCGGGCAATCGCCTTGTCTTCTTCGCTTTCGGGGGCGCGCAGTACGTACACGTGGTAGCCCTTGATTTGCTTCTTGCGTTCGGGGGTCGCGTCGATGGCGTTGCAGTGCAGGCTAATGAACAGGTCGCCGTCCCACTGGTTTGCGAGGTTCGCGCGTTGCCCGAGCTCGATGAACACGTCCTTGTCGCGGGTCATCTTCACGTTGAATCCCGCCTTCTCGAGATCCTTCTTCAGGAGTTTTCCGACGGCGAGCACGATGTCCTTTTCTTGCGCGTTCTTGCCGAGCGCTCCGGAGTCCTTGCCGCCGTGGCCCGGGTCGATTACGATGGTTTTCACTTCGCGCGTGCCCGCGGTCTCGTTCTTCGGCTTGGTTGCGGTAACCGCCTTTTGGTCTGCCTTTGCGGGCGCTGCTGCGGGCTTGGCCTTCGCGGGTTCGGTTTTTGCTACGGGCTCAGCCTTTGCCGCGGGTTCAGCCTTCGCGGCAGTTGCCTTCGCGGCCGTTGCCTCGCTCTTGGGCGGGAACAGCTTACCCACGTCTTCTTCGGCAATCCACAGGTGGCCATCTTCGAGAACCGGGCTCGCCGCGAGGTCTATGGTACTGCCGTTCACCGAGGCGTAGGGGATGCCGACCGCAAATTTCGCGGTATCTTTTTGGGTAACGAGAATGAACGATTTCTGGACGGGGAACCAGTGGAACGAGGCGCCAATCTTTTGGGATACGGATTCGGCGTCGACCGCGGTGACATCGGCGAAGGACAGTGCCCAGCCGACCATCAGCAACAGGGCGAAAACTAGCGGTGTGCCTTTGCGGCGCGGTCCATTTCCAGCTTCGCTTCGCGGTTGATTATATCCTGTCGCTTGTCGCGTTGATCCTTGCCTCTGCATATTCCAATTTCGAGTTTTGCCCGTCTGTTTTTAAAGTATAGTTTCAGCGGGACGATGGTGCAACCCTTCAGTTCCTTCGCCTTGCGCATTTTCTGTATTTCGTGCGCGTGGGCGAGCAGCTTGCGCTTGCGGGCGGGAAAGTGATTGAACCTGTTCGCGAAAAGGTATTCGTCGATGCGGGCGCCAATGAGCCAGATTTCGTCTTTCTTGTCGTCGACATCCACCCAGGCTTCACCGATGGTGCACTTGCCGTCGCGGATGGACTTGACCTCGGAGCCAATGAGCATGATGCCCACCTCGAACGTCTCGTCGACGAAATAGAGATGGTTCGCCTTGCGGTTCATGATGACCGGCGTGCTCTGTTGTTCCTTTTTTGCCATGCGCTAAGCCTTCTTGCTCCAGCCGCTCTTCTTGCCGCTGGCCTTGCTGCTTTCGAGGGACTTCGATTCCCAGCCGACCTTCTTCTTCTGCACGTGCGGGACAGCCTCGTCGAGAGCCTGCACGAGTTCTTTGCAGCCGTCGCCCGTCATGGCAGAGGTCACGATGACCTTCTGGCGGTGCTTCTTGAATTCCTTGATGGCATTCTCGATTCCGAGGTCGTCCTTGTTGAGTGCAATCACGAACGGCTTTTCGGCGAGCTTCGGGTGGAATGCCTTGAGTTCGCTCTTGAGCACGGTAAACTGCTCGTAGGCGTTCTCGGCAAAACCGTCAATCACGAACAGCAGCGTGTGCGTGCGCTCGATGTGCTTGAGGAACTGGTGACCGAGGCCCTTGCCCTCGCTGGCGCCTTCCAGCAGGCCGGGAATGTCGGCGACCACGAAACTGTGGCCGTTCGTCTGCACGATGCCGAGCACCGGTTCGAGGGTGGTAAACGGATAGTCGCCGACTTTCGGGCGTCCGCTCGAAATCTTGTTCACGAGGCTCGACTTGCCCGCGTTCGGGAACCCGACCAGGCCCACGTCGGCCATGAGTTTCAGTTCCAGGAAGAGTTCGCGCCTTTCGCCCTTTTCGCCGGGCGTGCACTTGCGGGGCGCCTGCACCTTCGGGGTCGCAAAATGCTGGTTGCCCATGCCGCCCTTGCCGCCGCGCGCAGCAATCCACTTCTGGCCCGGTTGCGTGAGGTCTGCGAGGATGCGCCCGTCGGAATCCTTCACGATGGTGCCTCGCGGGACATCGACGATGAGGTCTTCGGCGCTACGCCCGGTGCAGCGCTTCGCTCCACCCGGCTGGCCGCTCTCCGCCTTGTACACGCGTGCGTTGCCCATGTCGAGGAGCGTGGAGTACTGCTCGTTCACCTGCAGGATCACGTGACCGCCGCGACCGCCGTCGCCGCCGTCAGGGCCTCCGAGCGGCACGAACTTTTCGCGATGGAAACTGCAGATGCCGTCACCGCCCTTGCCGGAGCGAACTTCAATAGATTTTTCGTCTAGGAACATTAAAGGCTAATCCCTTCGTCAAGCCCGAGGGCGATATTCATGTTCTGGATGGCGGCGCCGCTGGCGCCTTTGCCCAGGTTGTCGATAATCGTCGTCACCTGCATCACGTTCTCGTTGCCGAAAACCTGGATGCGGGCGTTGTTCGTGTCGTTACAGACGGTGGCGTCAAGGCGGCCGTTGAACAGCACGGGGGCTGCTTCATAGGGCATCACCTTCACAAAGCGGGAACCTTCGTAATGCTTGGCGAGGATTTCGGTGAGGCCTTCGGGGCCGACCTTCTTGGTGAGTTCGTTCGCGAAAATGGCGACCGTGACCGCCATGCCTTTGTAGTAGGGGCCGAGCACCGGGTTGAAGAACGGCGTGTTCTCGAGTTCGCAGTACTTCTTCATTTCGGGAAGGTGCTTGTGGGCGAGTGCCAGCGCGTACGGGGCAGGAGCCATGATGGCCTTCGATTCGCCGGCAGCATGCGAAAGAGCTGCGGCTTCTTCGTATTCGGCGATGAGCTTCTTGCCGCCGCCGGAATAACCGGTGATGCTGTAGGCGGCGAGGTTAGCGCTCTTCGGGAGGATTCCTGCGGCAACCAGCGGGTGTACGCCCAGGATAAAGCCCGAGGCGTGGCAGCCGGGGTTCGCTATGCGCTTGGCCTTCGCGATGGCTTCGCGCTGGGCGGGGCTGAGTTCCGGCATCCCGTAGGTCCACGCGGGGTTCACGCGGTGCGCTGTGGAGGCGTCAATCACGCGGGTGTTCGGATTTTCGCAGAGGGCAGCACTTTCGACGGCCGCAGCATCGGGCAGGCACAGGAACGTCACGTCGGACTCGTTGATGAGCCTCTTGCGCTCGTTAATGTCCTTGCGGAGTTCGGGGGCAATGCGCAACACTTCGATGTCGGTGCGCTTTGCGAGTCTCTCATAAATCTGCAGGCCGGTGGTCCCTGCTTCGCCATCTACGAAAACTTTGAACATCTCTTATTCCTTACTTGCCAGCGCCGCAGCACTTCTTGTACTTCTTGCCAGATCCGCACGGGCACGGGTCGTTACGGCCGACATCCGGGCCTTCCTTGTGCACGGTTTCCTGCTTCACGGCACGGCCGTCGTAGAAGAACCATGCGCCACCCACCTTGTGGAACTCGCCGAGTTCGTGGTGGTTGCGGGTCACGTTGCCCTGCTTGAAGCGGGCGTTGAATTCGACCCAGCCGATGTTCTTTTCTTCTTCGGTCTTGGTCTGCTTGATTTCGATGCCGAGCCATTCGGATTCACGGCTCCAGGCCTCTACGCTCGGTTCGTCAAAGTCGCCGCGCTGGGTGGGCTCGAGGGAATCCTTCAGCCATGCGATTTCGTGCTTGGCGTATGCGGTGTAGCGGGAACGCATCAGGGCTTCGGGGCTCTGGGCGAGAGCTGTACCCTTGATAATGGGTTCGCAGCATTCGCCGTATTCTTTACCAGATCCGCAGGGGCATAAATCTTTAGTCATAATTCAATCCTTGTGTCTTCGTTGAAGCGGCTTGGCCGCGTAGAAAATTTGATGAAAAAATAGAAAAATTTGAAAGAGAATACACTCTGTTTAGTTGCGCTTGTATACAAAAAAGACGAGAGATATTTTCTCTCGTCTGTATGCTTGTAGAGCCGTTCTAGATTACAGGCACTTCTTGAGCAGCCAGATTTCTTCCTTGCCCTCGCGTTCGGGGAGGCTGTTTACCGGCTTGATGCGTTCGACAACGTCGAAAACGCCGCCGAGACGTGCCATGAGCTCGCCTTCGCTCGTCGGGTGCGGGGGGCCCTGCAGGGTCTTGCCGTTCATGAGCGGGTAGAGGAACAGGATAAGGACACCGTCATCCTTCATCATGCGGTAGCACACTTCGAAGAATTCGTCGCGGCGGCCCGGATGGATTGCGGAGAACGTGCCGTAGTCGTACACGATGTCGAACTGCTGGCCGCCACGGTTCGCATCCTTCGGCGAAAGCGTGAACAGGTCGAGGTCGAGCGAACGCAGGTTCTTGTGGGCGCGGCTCAGGTGGTCGAGTTCATCCACCGCGGTGGCGGCGAAATCGACGGCGAGGACGTCGTGGCCACGCTTGGCCCAGGCTTCTGCATCGTAGCCGAAACCTGCGCCGGGAATCAGCACGGAGCCGGTGGCGGGGCAGGAGGGGTGCTTGAAAAATTCGAGCAGGGCAGGAGTCGCCTTCTTGAAATTCCAGTAATCCTTGCCGTTGGCATAGAGATTGTCCCAGAATTCCGGGAGGTTCTGCGTTAACATTATTTACCTTCCTTTTTGTACGCAAGTTGCCCGCAGGCGGCCAGGATGTCCCGACCCCGCGGGTTGCGGATCGTTATTTGAATTTCGGCAGCACGTACTGCGGCAAGGAAATCCTCCACCTCCTCGGGTGTCGGCGCGTGCAGCGTCGGGTCGTCCCCGTCGTTCAGCACGATGGCGTTCACCTTCACGCGGCGGGGCGCGCAGATTCGGATAAGCTCCTTCGCGGCCTTCGGGGTGCAGGTGATTCCCTGGATCAGTACGAATTCGAATGTCACATAATTATCGGTTCTTCTGATGTATTCGTCAACCGCCTCGAGCAACTTTTCGATGGGCCATACCTTGTTGACCGGCATTACCGACGAACGGTACTCGTTGTTCGTGCTGTTGAGGCTTACGGCGAGGCAGCAGGGCGTGTTCCTGTCCACGAGTTCCTTGATCTTGGGAACGACGCCCGAGGTGCTTACGGTCATGCGCTTGGCGCCCATGTTGAACAGGCTCTGGTTATGCAGCGTGCAACACACGCGGTGGACCTGTTCCAGGTTGTTGAGCGGTTCGCCCATGCCCATGAAGATGATGTTTGTCACCTGGGCAATCTTGCCGTCTGCATCGAGGATGCCGTTGTCCTTCAGGTACCAGTTCACGTGGAGGATTTCCTCGAGAATTTCGCCCGCCTCGAGGTTCCGGGTGAAGCCCATCTTTGCGGTGCGGCAGAAGGCGCAGTTCTGGGCGCAGCCGATCTGCGTGGAAACGCATACGGAAAAGCGCCCGTTCGCGGGAATCATGACCGTCTCGATGTGGTGGCCGTCGTGGGTCTCGAAGAGCCACTTGACCGTTCCGTCAGTAGAGACCAGGTGCTGGTCTTCCTTGAGGGCGAGCATGGAGAACTGTCCGGCGAGTTTGTCGCGGAGTGCTGGGGGCACGTTCACCATCTCGTCGAAGCTGCGGACCTGCTGGCAGAAGAGCCATTTCTGGATCTGGTCGGCACGGTACTGCTTCTCGTTCACGTCCCTGAGCCAAGCCTTGAGCTCGTCCGTGGTCAGTGACTTTATGTTGTGCGGCCATTCCATAGTTCCGCGTAAAGATAGAAAAAAAACAGTTTTTTGTTAAGGGTCAAAATGGCCGAAATCCCTTTAAAATAAAGGAATAGGGCCCACTTTGTCGAGTGAGCCCTGCCTGATACGGTACGTTTTTCTACATCAAAAAAACAGCAAATATGCCTAGAACATCTTGCGTGTCTTTTTCTGTGTTGTCGTCGGCGATGTTTCCCTGGCGCCCTTGTTGCTGAACAGCGTCGCGTCGTCGGCGGACTTGGTTTTTACCTTGTAGTGGTCGCCATCGCAGACTTCGTCGGGGTAGTTGTTCGTGGTGTAGAGGCAGTAAGTCTTTTCGGAGCAGAACTCGCCTGCTAGTTTGCCTGTAATGTTGCAGACGCCCTTGCCGATAACGCCAGGGGGTACGGGGAACGATTTTTGCGGGAGTCCCTTGTGAATCTTGCTCATCACCGCAAGCCATGCGGGGAGCGCGTAGTTGCCGCCGGTCTTGCCCACGCCCATGGAGACAGCCTGGTCAAAGCCGACCCACACGCCCATGGTGTAGTGCTTGGTAAAGCCGATGTACCAGGCGTCGGTGTAGTCGTTTGTGGTTCCGGTCTTGCCGCCGCTCGGGTGGTTGAACCCGCTGGCCGAAATCTTGTAGCCCGTACCGCGGATGTTCACGTCCTTGAGGATATCCACCATCAGGTATGCGGAAGAGGGTTTCATCACCACGCTTTCGACCTTCGAGTTCTTCTCGATAATCTCGCCGTTCTTGTCTTCGATGGATTCGATCATGTAGGGCTCGATTCGCGTACCGAGGTTCGGGAACACCGTGTAGGCCGATGTCATTTCGAGAAGCGTCGCACCCACGGAACCGAGGGCGAGGCTCGGGACTGCAACGAGCGGGGCCTTGCGGATGCCGAACGCGCGGGCGTAGTTCACCACGTTGCTCAGGCCGTACTTCGATGCGGTAAGGACTGCGGGGATGTTCTTCGAGCGGTAGAGCGCCTTGCGGAGCGTCATCATGCCCTCGAAGTTCTTTTCGGAGTTGTGCGGGCGCCACATGCCGGTCGCCGCGGTCTCGTCGGTCATGGTGATGGGGGCGTCGTTCACCGAGTCGCAGGGGCTGGCGCCGTTATCCATTGCGGTGGAATAGACAATGGGCTTGAAGCTCGAACCCGGCTGGCGGAGCGACTGCACGGCGCGGTTGAAGCGGGATTCGTTGAAGTCGCTGCCACCGACCATCGCGCGGATTGCGCCCGTCTCGTTCTCGATGATGACCATCGCCATTTCCACGTCGTGGTAGCGGACTTCGGGCGGGTAGCGCCATTTCTTGATGTTCGAGGAGGTGTCCTTGCTCAGGTATTCCTTCTTGAACAGGGTGTAGACGCTGTCGAAGTGGGCGAGGATGCTGTCCGGCTCCATGCTGTACTTGTCGGCGAGTTTCAGGTTCTTGATGGCCTTCCTCTTGAATTCGTTGCGGTACTTGGTGACGAGCGCCTTTGCTACGCTGTCGGCCACTTCCTGGATTTCGGGATCGATGGTGCTGTAGATGGAGACGCCGTCGGCGTAGAGCGAGTTCTGCCCGTACTTCTTTTCCATGTACTTGCGGATTTCTTCGTAGTAGTAGAGGCCCGAACCCTTCTCGGGTTCCTTTTCGGCGAGCACGATGGGGGTCGCTACGTACTTGTGGTAATCTTCCTTGCTGATGTAGCCCGCGTCGTACATCGCGTAAAGGACGGTGTTGCGGCGCTCGAGCGATGCCTTGGGGTGGCGGTCGGGGCGGTACGATTCGGGGGCCTTGAGCATACCGGCGAGGACTGCGTATTCCGGAATGGAGAGACTGTCGAGCGCATGCCCGAAGTAGTATTTGCCTGCCGCCTGGAAACCGTAGTTGCCGCCTCCCAGGTACACCTCGTTCATGTAGAACTCGAGGATTTCCTGCTTGGTGTAGGTCTGTTCGATGCGGATGGCGGTCATCGCTTCCTTGATCTTACGGGAGATGGATCGTTCCGGCGTAAGGAACAGAAGCTTGGTCAACTGCTGGGTGAGGGTGGAGGCGCCGCGGAGCTGCTTGCCGCTGAGGGCGCTCTCGATGATTGCCGACGGGATGGCCCAGACGTTCATGCCCCAGTGGTTGTAGAAGGCGCGGTCCTCGGTCGCCATGACGGCGTGGATTGCGTTTTCGGGGATGGAGTCGAAACTGACCCATTCGCGGCGTTCCACGAAATACTTGTGCGCGATCTTCCCGTTCATGTCGTAGATGTTGGTCACCAGTTTCGGGTTGATCTGTTCGAGCTGCGAGAGGGACGGGAGTTCCGGCAGGTAGTGGTTGTAGACTACGATGACAGTGACGAACCCGGCAATCACCGGGAGGCATAGGATTGCAAGGGCAATGACGAATTTCTTGTTCGTGAACAGTTTCTTGAGATAAGAAAGGCAGAACTTGAGTATGGGCTTGACTTTTTCCATCGTAGATTCAAAAAAAAGAAGAATTTATGAAACAAATTTAGAAAAATCCCTTGACAATTCAACCGATAATGCTATATTTGGGGTCACTCAAGCGGATGTAGCCCAACTGGATAGAGCGTTTGGCTACGAACCAAAAGGCTCCAGGTTCGAGTCCTGGCACCCGCAGAAAAGGCCCCTCTCGGTAAGAGAGGGGTCTTTTGTTTATACCTGCGACGGGACGAGAAGCGGGAGCCTTTGCGAGCAGGTCGCGCCCGGGCGGAAGCCGGGCGTGAACGCGAGAGCGAGTGAGTAACCGGAGGTTCTGCACCAGGAACGACGAACGAGCGGTCGTAACCCCGCTCCAGGTTCGAGTCCTGGCACCCGCAGAAAAGGCCCCTCTCGGTAAGAGAGGGGTCTTTTGTTTATACCTGCGACGGGACGAGAAGCGGGAGCCTTTGCGAGCAGGTCGCGCCCGGGCGGAAGCCGGGCGTGAACGCGAGAGCGAGTGAGTAACCGGCGGTTCTGCACTAGGAACGACGAACGAGCGGTCGTAACCCCGCTCCAGGTTCGAGTCCTGGCACCCGCAGAAAAAGGCGATTTGCGCAAAGCAAATCGTCTTTTTTGTTTTACTAGCATCTAGGACTCGGTTCTGGAGCCGTCGTGAGCAACAAAAAAACACACCGCAGATGCGGTGTGCTTTTCAAACTTGCGTCTGAGATTGCTACTACCTGGAGTAGTATTCCACGACGAGCTGTTCTTCGAGCTTGACCGGGATCTGTTCGCGGAGCGGGAGCTTCACGAGCTTACCTTCGATCTTGTTCGTGTCGACTTCCAGATATTCCGGAGCGGCCGGAGCGTTAGCAGCGGCTTCCTTGATCTGGACGTGTTCCTTAGACTGCTCGCGGATAGCAATCACGTCGCCGGCCTTGATGAGGCGGGCCGGAGAGAAGCTGCGGACGCCGTTCACAGTGAAGTGACCGTGGGTCACGTACTGGCGGGCGGCGAAAATCGTGCGAGCAAAACCCATGCGGTAGACGAGAGCGTCAAGACGGGTTTCGAGAAGAATCATCAGGTTGTCACCAGCAGAACCTTCACGACGGTTAGCTTCCTTGTATGCCTTGGCGAGCTGAGCTTCGGAGATGTTGTAGGTGAAACGGAGACGCTGCTTTTCGACCAACTGCTGCTTGTACACAGAAGCGGACTTCTTGCGGTTCTGGCCATGCTGGCCGGGAGCGAAGTTGCGGCGGTCGAGCGCCTTCTGAGTCTTCTGAGAAACGGCAATGCCCAGGGAACGGGCGACCTTGCCTTTGGGTCCACGGAAGGAGGACATATTATACCTCTTTGAGGAAGCTCTTTGGTTAAACTTGCAAATTGGCAGAGCTTGGCGCGACTTGCAAGTGAGGGCAAATATAGCAAATCCGTTGCCGGATTCAAGGTTTTGGGGCGATTCGGGTGCGTTTTTGCCCCAAAATTGCCCGAAATTTACCCAAAATTCGCCTTTTTAGCGGACGTTTACGGTCAGGGTGTCCCTCATGAGGGGGTCTGCCATGCTCTGGGCGATGAGTCGGGCGTCCTTGTCGGCCGCATCTGGCTGCGCTATCAGGTAGAACGAGGAAATCTCCTGTTCGCTCTTGCAGTTTTCCAGCTGGCTGATGTAGGAGGCCGTCCCGAGGGTAGTGAGGTCCTCGCAGGGCACGTACCACTTGACGTTGTAGCTCGTCTTGTAGGGGACGGTCTGGAACGCGAAGTCGGCGAGTTTCACGGTGTCGCCCGCCTTGACGCGCATGGAGGTGTAGGTGTTCTCTTTCTCCTCGTTGTAGAACTTGAGGGAATCGAGCGAGCCCGGCCTCTGGATGAACGTCCTCAGGGTGAGGTTCGAGTCCGTGAGCGCCTTGGAATTGAGCTGCAGGTAGCGCAGGTACACGGGGCCGTCGCTCTTTGCCTTGAAACTGTGCTCGAGGCTGTTTATGGTGCCGACAGAATCCCCATCGGCGTTGAGCAGGGCGTAGTACGCTCTCGGCGTGCCCTTGCATTCGCCGTACTTGCAGTAGCCTTCCATTTCGTGGTAAACGATGAGCGAGTCGCCCTTCTTGAGGTCGGCGAGCCACACGTAGTGGTCCTGGCGCAGGTAGTACTTGGTGGAGTCGTTCGCGGGGCGTACAATCGTGAGCGTATCGCCGGGGTAGACGATGGAGTCGGGTTTCGCGAGGTATTCGCCCTGGTTCAGCCTGCGGAAGCGGGTGGCCGCCTCGAACGTGGCAAACGGGCCGGAGAGGAAGCTCACCACGTTGCTCGGCGTAAGCTTGAGCGTCCACTGCGAGGAATCGTTGGTCACGAGCAGCGTATCGAGCGAGTCGGCGGCGGGGGAGTATGTCTTGCCGTCCTTGTCGGTGAGTTCGTACTTGTTGATGCCTTCTCCCTGCACCGAGAGGTTCACGCTAAAGCCGGTCTTAACGTTGAACGCAATCTCGATGTTCTTCGGGGCGCTGCCGATAATGAGAATCCCGCGGACGGTATCGCGCAGGTCGATATCCACGTGCGAGGAATCGCCCGTGTAGTTGTAGTAGGCGGTATCCACGTCAACCTTGACGCGCAGGTGCGCCGTCGTGTCGAACTTTGCCTTCAGGTCGAGGTAATAGAAGTCGTCGCTGAACAGTACGAACTGGTTCTGGAGCATGTCGGCGCCCGAGCCCGGCAACATGTAGTCACTGTACAGGGAATCCTTCTTGCTTTCGTTCCATACGGGGTGGAGAGTCTTGGCCTTTTCGCCCTTCTCGCTTCTCACACGGATTGTGTCGCCTTCCATGCCGCTCGTTGCGGCGAGTACGCTTACGCGGGTTCCCTTCGGGAAGTTCCCGAGGAACAGCGATACGGTGGAATTCGCGCTATCCACACACACGACGTCGTCGTGGCAGACCTTCTTTACGTAGGAGGAATCCTTGGAATCTTCCTTGGTCGTGTCGCGCTTGACCTTGACGGTATCCCAGTCGGCCATTTCCATGTAGAAGTTGAGCGTATCGCCGGCAGCAATCGTGTCGAGGTATTCGATGTCGAGTCGTTCGCTGATGGAGGAACTGGAATTGAACGAATCTTCGGCATAGCTTCCGTTATCGTCGGTAATAGACGACGAGTTCGTGTGCGTGGATTCGCTGCAGGCGAAAAGGAGCGCAAGCGGTACGAGAGCGAGGATTGTCGTTTTCATAGTCATAGTGGCGCGGTCCTAGTTGAGGATAAAGAATTTCTGTTCGGCGGTGAAGGCCTCGCCGATAATCTTGAGGGTGTACTTGCCGGTGGGGAAGGCCTTTGCCTTGAACTTGAAGTTGGTCTTCTTTTCGCCGGCGAGTTCACGTGCAGCGACGGTAAGCATGCGCTTGCCAGATTCGTTCAGGATTTCAATCTGCACGAACTGCGGGTAGCCCACGGTGAGGTCAAAGTTGCATTCCAGGTTCACGATGTCGATGTTCACCTTCGTGAGGGTGTAACCGCCATCCATCGCCTCGCCACCTACGGAGCGGGAATTGTCGTAGTAGCCCACGTAGAGCGCGGGTGCCATGTTCTTGCCCGCGTTCCTCGACTTGATGAACGTCTCTCCGGGTTCCACGGCGGTAAGGATAAGCGTGTAGAGTCCCGATGCGTGCTTCCTCTTGAAGAATTCCGTAAGGGCGGGCGTACGCAGGAACGCGCCGAGGGGTGCCTTCGGGTTAATCGTAATAATGCCGATAAAGTCCGCGTACTTGGTGTCGATGCCGCCACCGGAGTTCTTGCGGATGTTGAATTGCCCGCCCGCCTGCTGGAGGTTCGCGGGCGCGTTTTCCCAGGTGAGTTCGTCGCTCTTCCAGTCGACACCCAGCTTGTCTTCGCCGAAATTCATCTCCTTGCTCGTTTCCTTGAGGCCGAAGATGTTCAGTTGTACGGGCTTCTTGATGGAATCTGCGTCGAATTCCAGCTTGAGGGCCGCATCGAACAGCGGGCCCGGGAGCGCGGACAGGTCGTACTTGAGGTAAATTTTTCCGGCATCGTTCTGGTCGTTCGCCACGCGCAGGTGTTCGTCGGTGCTGTGCGGCGTGTAGTTGTCGAACTGCGAAATCCATGCATCGGCGCCGCGCCCGCTCGGGATATTGTCGCCGGAATGGTCTAGCGTCGTGTATCGCTTGTCGAACACGTAGACCTTGCCTGTATCTGTCCTGTCCTGGTAGCCGTCATTGGCGTTGAACAGCAAATTGTATCGCCCGCTGGCGGTGAACGTCACGTCGGTCTCGTACTCGGTGGAGTCCGAGAAGGATACCTTTCCGGGGCCCGCGCCCTTGCGCCATGCCACGGGCACGCGGCACAGACCGTCGCCGCGACCGTCGTCTTCCACGTTTCCTTGCAGGTGGAGCTTGCCCGGCTGTACCAGGATGTGCTCCTTGTCCATCGAAGGTTTCGGCGGCTCATTCTGGCCCTGCTTGGGAGCATATCCCGTGTAGAGCGCCATCATCACGCCGCCCGTCTCGTTGTGGGGCAGGTCTGTGTTCTTGAGCGCGTAGACCTTAGAGCCCTGGCGGGATTCCTCTACGATTTTCGAGTAGGGGTTCCCGCGGGTAAGCGTTTCCTTGAGGCCTGCAATGGACATGCTCGAGTTGTCGTTGATGAACATCGGGCTGTTCTTCGCCTTGTCGCTTGCGATGACGTTGACGCCCAGGAGTTCTGCAAAGCCCTTGTTGAAGTTGTGGAGGACCGTGTTGCCGTCCCGGGCGGTAAGGCCCAGAATCCAGATGCTTCCGCCGTTGTTCGAAATCTTCGGGCCCTTCGTGTCACCGACCATGGTGACCTGTCGGCCCCACAGACGCTGGAAATTCGTGCGAATCGTGCCGACGGAAACGTCTTCCAGGAAGATGTCGCCTGTGGCGAAGTCGTCGGATTCGTAGGATTTCACGTACATATTCTTGAGCACCACGGTACGCTTGGAGCGGTTGGTAATGCCGCTTGCGAATGTGGAGAACCTCTCGATGGTGATATCGACGAATGCGCCGTCTTCGATGATGAACTTTCCCTTGCCGTCGATTTTGCCTTCGGTACCGATAAGCCTGTGGATGCGGTTGCGCAGGTAGATGTCGCGGTTGATGGTCCAGCGGCCTCCCGGCGGGAAGAATATCGTTTCGGCACCGTCGTCAATGGCGTCCTGGATTGCCTTGGAATCGTCGGAACCGTCGCTTGCCTTGCCGCCGTATTCGCCGGTGATGGATGTCCAGTACATGGACTTCTGTTCTGCCTTGTTGGGTGTCTCGGTGACGGCGAGTTTCATGGCCTGCTTGGGGCTGTGGCAGAGCTGGTGGTTTTCTTGCGTGGAAAACTCGACAATCTCAGTGTTGCTGAAGGATTCGTTGTAGGCCTTCTTGGTACTTTTGATCTTGGATTTGAACTTGCTTACGACGACCGCGCGTGCAAAAAGCTCGCCTTCGTTCACGATGGCGGTAATTCCTTTTGCCGCTTTCTTGCCGGGGTCGTATTCGAGGGTGCCGTCCACGAATACCATGGAGGCGTCGGGCCCGTGGCTGTAGACCGCCGTGGTCGAACCCTTGAAACGCAGTCCGCGGATGGCGAGCATCTGGTTGTCATTGTCGAGACCGAATTTTTTCTGGCCACCGAGCGTCACGTGCTCAAACGTCATGCTGTTCGATTTGCCCGCGGTATAGACACCCACGTCAAACCCGTCCACTTCTACGTTCTTGAGGAGCAGGGGCCCGATATTTTCGGTAAAACCGAGGTCTATGCCGATAACGCCTGCGCTGTCGCCCGATGCGACTTTCACGTTGTTGATGGTGCCCTGCACCGAGGCGTTGAAGCGGATACCGATGGCGCCCGGGTTCTTTTTGCCTGTGCGGAGGGTCAGGTCGCGGATGGAGTTGCGCTGGCGTGCGTTGGGGCCGTCGCCCGTGTAGATGACTGCCTGCGGAAAGTCGGGGTTCTCGAATCCGGGAACGTCGTCCTGGAGCGATATGATGGTACCGCCCATGCTTTCGCCCTGGAGGATAGTGCGGCGGTAGTCCTTTTCGGGCTTGTCGGCGGTGGGCCAGGTAAGTGCGGATGAAATCTTGTAGATGCCATGGGGCAGGTAGATGATGAAGTCGCCGTCGGGATGGTCGCTCAAAGCCTTCTGGATGGCCTCGGTGTCGTCGGTCTTGCCGTCGCCCTTCGCGTTATACGGTTCTTCCTTCACATTGACAACGTCTGAACCCATCGGGAATTCCACCTGGGCGTACGCAGAAAGTGCGAGACAGCACAAAAAGCTCAAAAAAATGCGATAAGAATACATTGAGACCTCGTTCTGGGGTACCATACACTATTAAATTACCTTTTTTTGATGGGGTGTGGACGCATGGTCACCAAAATGACATGAATATATAGGCTTTTGGCCTGATTTGAGCCTAAAAAAGGAGCCAGGCAGTGCAGAGCATTGCCTGGCCTTGGGGTTGGTTTGGAGTATTACAAGTATAGTAATTTTGGGGTGGCTAGCGAAGGCTTTTACTCAAAAAAAGCTTCGCCAGTTTTGCGGGTGTGATTTAAATCACTTTCGCTACTTGTAGTAGTACTTGAGCCCGTTGGGGAATTCGACCGTCTGCATGCCGCTGGTATTTACTTGCGCTACGGAGGTCACGGAACCGCCATAGAGGATCATGCTGCCCGAACCCTTCGGGGCGAATGCCGCGCTTGCGCTACCGTAGGCCGTACCTGCGGTGTACGATGTGGCTGTGCAGTTCGGGTATTCTTCAGTCTGGCTACCGAACCCGAGGAACACTCCGCCCGTAATGGTGAATCCGTTGTCGGTATCGATGAGGCCGCCTGCCATATTGGTGGAACAAGATCCGGAGCTGCCGCTCTGGCCGGGCCTGCTGCCGCCACCCATGCCGCCGCTGCTTGCAGGAATTTCTACGATGACTACACCACCGCTCTGCTTTGCCGTGCCGTTCGCGTCGAGCACGTCGATGTCGTTGCCCGAGGCGCTTATGTAGTGGTAGCCGCCGGTGATGACGATGTAGCCCTTGCTGCTGCTCTGCATGCCGCCACCGCCGAAGCCGCCCCACTGGGAACCGCTGGAGGTGCCCGGGTCGGCAGAACCGCCTGCCGCATTCCAGCCGTCGTCAGTGCCGTATGTCGCGGTGATGCCGCCTTCTGCAAAGATGTAGAAGGCTTCCATGCCTTCCACGGCCTTCTCGACATTCACGGTAGAACCTGCGAGGTGCAGTGCGGAATCTGCATGGATGCCGTCGTCGCCTGCGGTGACCGAGATGGTTCCTCCGTTCATTTGCACGTTCTGCTCGCTATGAATGCCGTCGTTGGAGGCGTTGACCTTCACGGTCCCGGCATCAAAGATGATGTTGTTGAACGCCTGGATGCCGTCGTCGCCTGCGGTGATGTCAATCGTGCCTCCGGTGATGCTTACGATGCCCTTGCCCTCGACGATAACCGTGTCGTTGCCGTTCACGGCGTATTCGTCACTCTTGATGCCGTCGCCACTAGTCGCCTTGACGGTAATGGTGCCTTTTTCGATGTCAACAAGTCCCTTGCCCTTCAGGCCGTTGTTCTTCGCGGTCACGTTTACGGTAGTTTCGCCGCGGAAGCGCAGGTCGTTGCTCGTGTGGATGCCGTTGTTGTAGTTGCCCTTCACGGTCAGCGAACCTTCGCCCTTGATGGTAAGGTCGTCCTTCGCGTAGATGCAGGCGCCGGTCGTATCCACCTTCGTTTCGCCGTTCGCGTTCACGTAGGTGAATGCCTTGGTGCGGGTGCTTGCGTCGGAGAGCGTGTTCTCGGTGCCGGCCTTCGCGACGACGAACACCTTGCTTGCCATTTGCACGTAGATGACGGCATCGGCATTGTTCGTGAGCGTGAGCCCGCGCAGGTTCAGGTATACGCCGCTGTCGCTCTTGGGAGAGTATACGCGGATTTGAGCGTCGTTACCCGTGTAGGAACCGCTGAAGTCGTAGTCGCCCGCGCAGGTAATTACGACCTCGCCGCCGTTCACCTCGACGCAATTGTTGTTGTTTGCTACGCTTGCACCGCTAGCGGCGTAGGTAATCACGGGTGTGTTCCCGTTGGAGGGCTCGACAACCGGGACAACGCTTGCACTGCTCGTTTCGGTGCCTGCCGAAGACGTGGGCTTGTACGGGTTGTCGCCTGTGGTACTGCTGGAACTTGCAACTTCGATTGTGGCTTCGGATGAGGACGACACGACGATTTCTGTCAGGAATTGCTTGTTGCAATCGCTGTCGAAGAAGAACGTTGCTCCATCGGTGTCGCGGTAGTAAGAAACATTCGCGAGTTTATAAAGGAAGGTGGCCGTGCCTGCATCGCATGTGGTAGATGCGGAAGACGGAATGACGGGTGCATCTTCGGGAGGCAGCGGCGTTGTGCCCGGATCCTGCGGGATATCCGTTGCCGCGGAACTTGCGGGCACCTCTTCTACGGGTGTGCCGATAGTGCCGTCCGGGTTAATCCAGAAGGCGAGACTGCCGTTTGCGTCGAGGCACATGATGGTCGCGCCGTCGGCGGCGTAGAAGCCGGTGTATCCGTCTGCGTTGCAGATGTTTGCTGTAGCTTCTGCCGAATCTGTTCCGGAATCGCCTGTTGCGGGAGACTGAACGCTGGAACTGTCGTCGGAGCAGCCTGCGAGGAGCCCGAACGCAATCAGGCTAGAAATTGTGAGTCCATTTTTAATATTTGTTTTCATGATAAACATCCCTTTTTCCAAACAACCCGGGATGGGCTTGTCTTCTTAAAAAATTACCTTGTTGCAATTCAAATTTGGGGTAATTTTTGCGATTTTTTTTGAAATACGAAAAAGTTATCGGGGGCTTTTGTTCCGTTCGGAACGAATCGGGTCAAAAAAGACCTGTTGCGTTTTTGACAACATTCTGCGTACAGTTTAAAAAAAACTAAATTGCGGTTATGATTCTTGTAAAATCACGCACATACGCCTTTACGGCTCTTGTAGCCACGACGTTGCTTTCTACGCAAGCGGTTGCGGGTTCGCCCGTAATCGGTACGGAACACTCCCGTAACCTGCGCACGCTCGAGATGGCGCCGATGCTTTTGGAATACCACCGGCAGACTGTCGGGGAGGGCAGGCAGTTCTTTGCCTACCCGCAGCGCGATACCTCGTTTATCCGGCACTTTGCCGAAACGGAAGGCAAGGCGCTCCTGTATTACGACAACATGCGGGGCGGCGCCATATCGGGGCACGGAATCGATATGACGTGCCACGACGGTGATACGGCGTGCGTGCGCGTAAAGAACGAACTCCAGACGAAACTCCCGTCGATTGCGATTGCGACAAGCGTCGTTGGCGGTATTGACTACCGCGGGGGAGAAACTCTCGGCGATACCATCTGGCCGGGAATCGATGGAGGTGTCTACCTGCGTGGCTACGCGGATTCTCTAGAATTCGTGCTCGATGCGCGCATCTATGACGAAGGGCATTCTGCCTCGTACCCGAAATCGTGGGACCGCGAATTCCTAGAATTCCAGAAAGAAGAAAACAATTCCGGCATGGAGTACACGAGTTACGCTCGCTACCGTACGCACTTCGCGTTCAATTACGACTGGATTCGCGTGGACCTTGCCCGCGACGTGCTGCACTGGGGTCCGGGCTATTACAACAACCTGACGTTGAACCAGTTCGCGCTCCCGTACAATATGCTTTCTGTGGATTTGCAGCTCGGACCTCTCCATGTATTCAGTTTTTACGGCGACCTGCGTATTTATGGCAGCATGAGTGACAAGAACAAGGATGAAACCCGCAATATATTCGGTCACCGCTATGAACTTGCTGTCGGGAACGCCACGTTTGGCATCAGCGAACTTACGATTCTTTACGATAACCTGAAACCCTGGCTCTTTGTGCCGACTGTACCGCTCTTTATGGAGAAAGGCAACTATTCCGAGAGCAGTAACAACGGTGCCTTGGCGATGGACTTTAACTACAGGCTCTTTAATACCGTGCGCCTTTACACGGAATTCTTCCTGGACGACATGGAATCCCCGATTAGCCTCGTGAAAAACGACAACATCGAGGCGAAGTGGGCTTGGATGGCCGGTTTGCAGGCGGGCCATGACTTCTATCTCAAGGGGCACAGGATTGAGGCCGGTACGATTGCCGAATACGCCCGTGTAGAACCTTATGTTTACTCGCATTTTATAAAGAACACCGCCCAGATGGCGCATCTCGGTTACCCGCTCGGGAACCAGGGTGGCCCCAATAGCCAGACCATCGACTGGACCGTGTACGGGCGGCTCGACAAGCATATATTTGCATCGGTTCGCAATACCTGGTTCTGGAAAGGGACGGATTACGGGAGTGCCGTGAACGATACGACCCCGCACCACAACCACATGAAGATTCACAAGAAGTTCCTCGATGGTGCGAAAATGCAGTACTCGCTCACGCCCGCGATAAGCTATGAGGGGCAATACGTGAGCTTTATGGGCGAAATCACCTTCATTGACGACCGCAAGGTTTACCTGCGTGCCGGATTCAAGTGGTAGTGCGGATGAAAAAGCCTGAATTGTTGGCGCCTGCGGGCGATTTGACCCGCATGAAGTATGCCTATGCATACGGCGCGGATGCCGTGTATGCGGGGCAGCCTGCGTTTTCTCTCCGTGCCCGCGAGAACGGGTTCAAGAACCTGGACGATCTCGCCGAAGGCATTGCGTATGCGCGAAAACTCGGGAAGAAGTTTTACCTCACGAGCAACGTGATTCCCCGTAACGTGAAGGTGGAATCGTTCCAGAAGGCCCTGCTTGCGGCGATAGAACTTAAGCCCGATGCCCTCATTGTTGCTGACCCCGGTTTTGTGGGCTGGCTCCGGAAGGAACGCCCCGATGTGGAGATACACCTCTCGGTGCAGGCGAATACCACGAACTACCTGGCCGCAAAGTTTTGGCACGACTTGGGGGTGCGCCGCATCATATTGAGCCGAGAACTTCGTTTGTCTGAAATTTTAGAGATAAAGGAAAAGTTGCCGGACCTTGAACTGGAAGTGTTCGTTCACGGGGCGGTGTGTATGGCCATGTCGGGCCGTTGCATGCTCAGCAACTGGGTGACCCACCGCGATGCGAATCAGGGTGCCTGCGACAACAGCTGCCGCATGCCTTACCGCCTGTATGCCAACTCCGGCCCGCAGGTCGAGGATTACCGCGAGCACGAGGGCGAGTTCAGCCTGCAACGCACGGACCGCCCGGAACTCCCTCCGGTAGCGCTCGACGAGGATACCTGGGGAACCTACTTCATGAGCAGTCGCGACCTGTGTGCGCTGGATGTTATCCCCGAGCTGGTGAAGGGCGAGCTCGATTCCTTCAAGATAGAGGGACGTACGCGCTCGGTCTATTACCTCTCGCAGGTGGTACGCGCCTACCGCATGGCAATCGATGCCGTTCACGGGTCGCTGGAAGGTGGTGCCGAGGCTTCACCGGAACTTGTGCCACAGGAATCCCGCAGGGCGATAAAGTTCGTGGATGGCCGCGGGTTCATGCCCGGCTTTTTGCGTGGACCGCTCCCGCAGAATTACGAGTCTACCCATGTGGCTGCCGAAGGCGGGTGCGTTGCTGCCCAGGTGCTCGATTACGACCCCGCGACAAATTCCTGCCGCGTGAACGTGAAGAACCCCTTCTGCATGGACGATACGCTCGAACTGATGACCCCTTCGGGCATGTGCCGCTGCGAGGTGGATAGCCTGCTCGATTTCAGGGGCGCTGCCGCCGACCGGTTGAACCCGGGTACGGAAGGGCGTGTTTTTTTACAGGGAAATGTGCTAAAGGACACAGAAAAGGCTGTTTTTGGGTTCTTTGTAAAGAATATCACAGCGCGGGAATCGCTGAAAACGTAAATTATAAGTATGGCAGTCGACGAAGCGACAAAGAAACAGGACGAACTAGAGCTTTACCAGATTGATGATAAGGCAATCGTGCCTTTTTTCAAGGATCATCTGGATGACTTGAAGAAGTTTGTCGATGCCCACAAGGGGCAGGGGCTTTCGCTCCTGGAACTTTTGAAGCAGTTTATACGCACGTACCGCCTCCCTTTCAACATGCAGCGCTACATGGAAGTCCAGAGAACGTTTATCCAGCAGACGCTGCGAAGCCAACTCGAAAACCGCCAGGCGGCGGTAAGCAACTGGATTCAGGAACACGCGGGAAGGCATCGCGACCGCATGATTCAGCTGCAGTGCCTGTACCTTGAACGCGTGAAGGGCTCGCTCCTCCCGCAGGTGCAGGAACTTCTGGAACGCCGTATCGAATCCTTGAAGGCCAAGGAATCGGGCCACGGTGAAGATTCTAACAAGACATAAGGTAACCGGGAGAACCTATGACCCGTAATTTTTTGCGTAGGAACGGCGCTTTAGCGGGCGTTGTGTTTGCATCTTTTTCGCTTGCCCTGCTTGCCTGTGCTTCGGGTGATACCCCGAAACCTGCGACGGAGGTTACTGCCGAAACGCAATCGTCGCGACCGACGGTACTTCCTGCGGTTGCTGCTCCGGTGAGCGTACTTTCGATGAGGCTCTCCGATGCGGTTGGCGATGATGCGCGTAAAGAAGTGCGCGTTGTTGATAAACCGACGCTTGCTGCGCTCGATTTTGCCGCCTATTATGATAATCCCATTCGTTTGGCGGGCAAGGATGAAAAGCCTGAAAACTATAAGGGATTAATGGCGAACGCGAAACTGGCTGAATACCCGTTCCCCATGTTGGACCTTCTCTCGGAATCCGAACCCGCAGTTGTTTCGGGCCACCAACCTTTGGCATGGGAACCCTTTTCCAAGATTCTCTATGCGCAGACCGGAGACGATTCGCTTGCGAAGGTGCTCAGTGCTGTGGAGGCGGTTAAGTGGGGAGAACCTGATGTTTTCCGCGCATTCCAGACGGTAGGCCGTTTTTGGGGGATTCCGATGAGTGACGGAACGGTCGAATGGTGGGCTGAAATCTTGCCGGCAATTTGGACTGGCCGTACCGTATTTTTTGCGAAGTTGAAGTTTGTGTCGCGTGGAGAGACCGCCGAGGTTCTCAACCATTACATTACGGCGGAGATGAACCTTGACGATGCGATGAACTGGGCTCGTAGGCTTTCTTCGTACTGGTACCCGACGCTCAATACCGACCTGGAACCGCATACTCCCGGCGCGCGCTGGGCTCTGACGAATGATTCACCCGCCGTAGAAGCCCCCTTTGCTGTAATGCGAGGAAACCCGATGGGGAGCCCCATTTGGGTAGCGTTCGAGGTTCCAGCATTTGTTCTTTCGGAAGAGCAACTCCGTGCACAGGCTGTTGCCGATTCGCTTGCTGCGGCGGGCGAGGTGGTGCCGGTGAACCGCGCACTCGACACGACCTCCGATGCGCGCCTGCAGACGCTTGCCTCGCTGGAAGGCTCTTGCCCCGCGAATGCGGAAACCGCGAAGTTCCGCGCTACGCTCGAGAATACGCTTGCGAAACTCCCGAAGGAGCAGAACGCCTGGGCGACAGCGGGAGCGACACCCGCGGAAAGCTTCCTCTGGTTCCGCCGCAATGCAAACTACCTGCTTGCAGACAAGATAACCGGGCAGGATAGCCTGCACAACCCGCTCCCGCGCCTGCTGGAACTTAAACACTACCTGGATTCCATCGGGGTGCAGCTGCTTGTGGTTCCCGTTCCCGTGAAGGAAGAAATTTACGCCGAGCGCCTTGTGGCAGGGACGCCTGCCGACCTCTGCGTGAACCCCGCGGGCCGCGAGTTTACCCGCGAGATGCTTGCCGCCGGGCTTGACGTGCTTGACATTTACCCGGCGCTCATGGCGGCCAAGGCGGGCGACGAACCCCCGCACTTTAGCTACCAGCGCTACGATACGCACTGGTCGCTCCCCGGCATGCTTGCCGCCATGGAACAGCTTGCCGCCCGCGTGACGCAGTACAGCTGGTACGGCGATGCCGGAGCGAAGCCGGGTTCGCTCAACATGCAGGAGACGACGACAATGCGCGAGGGCGACCTGGTGGCGCACCTGCCCGATGCGGAGAAGGCGAAGTACACTGCAGATACGTTGCCCGCGATGAAAATCTTCAAGGGTACAGAACCCTACAAGGGCGGCAAGAATGCGCCGATTCTCCTGATGGGGGATTCCTTTACGGGCGTGTTCGAGTCCGTGGACCAGAAGAGCGGCGGGCCGGGTTCCCTGCTGGCCTATGCGACGGGGCTCGACGTGCAGGTGCTTACCAGCTGGGGCGGAGGCCCGGGCGTTTACCACCGCATGATGAAGATGAAGAAGGATATGCAGAGCAAGAGGCTTGTCGTCTACATGATGACCGCGCGCGATTTCTGGCAGTCCCCGATGGAATGGGACGCGCTAAGGTAAGATGCTTGCACGCCTCTCGTCGATATTCTCCCGATTTTTCTGGCCTCTGCTAGTCGTGCTGTTGGCGGTTTCGCTCACGCTTGTGCTGTGGACGGGCCGCCCTGAAAACGTGCGCTATACCGAGATGGCGTGCACGTTCGAGAACCGTGCACCCGCGTGTATTGACAGTGTTCGCGACTGGCACGAGGGTCTTGCTTTTTATGATAGTAGTTTGTCTGTAACAGGCGATACGCTTGCATCGCTGAAGGCTCTCCTGTGGGAATTCTGGAACATTGAATTTGCGGGGGCGGGCGAGGCGTCCATCGTCCACGATGCGGTACTCCCGCTGCGGGTACTTGAAACCCGGAAGTCGGGCTGCATGGGGCTTTCGTGGCTAGCGATGATGGTCGCCGAAGCCCGCGGAATTCCGCTTGAGGTAATTCTCCTGCCGGGGCACGTTTATTTGCGCTACGGCAAGGATGACGGCCGCGTGCTGGCAGAATCTGCGTCAAAAACGGTGAACCTGGAACCCAACCGGCGTGGCTATACCTACACGGATGAGGATTACCGCGAGAAGTACAAGGCGGGTCGGTGGACCGGCCTTGAATTCAAACCGCTTACGCCTGCGCAGTTTACGGGCCTAGCCGCATTCGACATGGGAAATTTGTATCTAGAAACGGAACCGACTCGCGCGCTGCGCTGGTACCGGCTGGCTGGAGACCTTTTCCCCGAGTATCCGGGAATCTCCGAGAACCAGAAAATAGCGAAGAGCCGCCTTCCCGACAAGTTCTAGTGGGCTCACGCCTTTAAAAAATCTATTTTAGGGATATGCGACCCGTGTCTAACATCGAGGCCATTTTTGGTGTACGGAGTGCGTTTGCCCTGGCGAGCGCTTTCCTGTGTTGCATCATGGGTGCGTGTTCGAATTCGGAAATGCCCTACGACCCGGCAGATTCCGCATCGGTCGAAATAGCCTCTGATACTCTCGAAGGCATGCTCCGTGTAAGGGCTGCTGGCGCATCGGTAATTTTGGGCTCGGATGAAAGTTCCCGCCCGATCGACCGTCCTGTTTCCATTGCAGAATTCTCTTATGACTATTCGATGGGTCGTCATGAAGTGACTTGTGGTGAATTTAACGCGCTGATGAAAGGAGCGGCTGGTCTCGAACTGGCCTGCGAAAACGGTGACATTCCTGCGACCGACATTACTTTCTACGATGCGGTACTTTTTGCCAACGCCCGCAGCAAGGCCGAAGGTCTCGATACCGCCTATACTTACGCCTCGGCCAGCTTTGATGCGGGGAATCATTGCACGAATCTGGAGGGCTTTGCGTTCCACACGGAAATAGATGCATATAGACTCCCGACCGAAGCCGAATGGGTGCTTGCCGCGCGCCAGGGCTGGAATGCCGAGGATGGCTGGACTGCCGAAAATTCGGGTTATAGCCTGCATGCCGTATGCGGGAAGGTTGCAAAAGACGGTTTTTGTGACATGGCTGGGAACGCGATGGAGTGGGTGAATGACTGGCTTGGCAACTACAATTCGTCGAGGTACAGGAATCTCGTTGGCGCATCGGACGGGGGAACGCTTGGACAGCGCGTCGTTAAGGGAGGCAGCTACCGCAATGCTGCGTCCTCGATTGCGCTATACACCCGTGGCGATGTCTATACGGTGACGTCTTCTACCCGTGCCGATTATGTTGGGTTCCGCCTGGCGTTCGGAGCAATTCCCGAACCCGCCTGGATCGGACGCGATGGCTATGCGGCTGAAAGCCGAGTTGTTCCGCTGGCGAATTCCACGAGAATCAGGGCGCTTACGGGAACATACCGGAGCAAGCTTGTTTTCCGTAACGACGTTACGGGTTTCCTTTCATATGTGGACTATTCTACGGGAGGCCAGTCCGTTGTCGAATTGCAGGATACCTACGGCGCGTACCATCCGGACATATCTCCCGATGGAAGGTTTGTCGCATATTGCACGGGGCTTGAGGGCGTTTCCGGGAAGTCTTCTGTGTATGTGCGTTCTCTTGGCGGCTCTGGCCTGGGCCCTGTGCAACTTCGTGTTGAATCTGCGGCCATACCGCGCTGGCGCGTACTCGGGAATGGCGATACGGTGATTGTCTACGTGAGCGATGCGGGCAACAACAAGGACGGAGCAACCTTCCGGGCGTCATCTACCTGGCAGGTGTCTTTCAAGGGCGGCAAGTTTGGCGAACCCGAGAAACTTTTTGACGGCGCGTATCATGGTGGCATAAGCGATGACGGGACTCTCGCGGTGAGCGGCGCAAGGCTCCTGCGAGCGCGAATCGCTTCACCCGGTTCGACGGTGTTCGGGGATGCCCGCGATACGGTGTGGTACAATGGCGAGCAGGCCTGCAACGCGTCTCTTGCCAAGGACGGCAGCAAACGCACGCTGTTTCTCGATTTTGGCGGGGAGACGGGCCATGAATTTGTGGGCGAGGACTACGGGACGCACGAACGTATGCTGGTGCTTGATTCTACCGGCAACCTGGTGCAGTCTGTTGCCGCCCCTGCGGGCTATTCGTTTGACCATAGCGAATGGGCGGGTAGCGGGAATGTCGCGCTTGCCGTTGCAACACTTGCAAACAATGACGGTGCGCACAAAAAGATTGCGGTCGTGAATCTCGCGGATTCTTCCATCGTGGAACTAGCCGAGGGCGATGAACTCTGGCACCCCGCCTTGTGGGCGAAACAAGGGGTTTCTCCTTCTGAAGATGCTCTCCTGGACCCAGATAGTGCGGGCGCATATCTTGTGCCGGGGCTCGACGCCTCGCACGAGGCGCTCCGCGTGAAGATGGAACTCTTCTGGAACAACGTGGAGAGGCTCGAATACATCTTTGTGGGCAGTTCGCGTGTCGAGGACGGGCTGATTCCGGATTCGCTTACTGCGGGGTTTGCGCTCAACATGGGCCACCCGATGAACTCGATGGACGCCTCGTTCTACGTGGCGCGCAACTACGCGCTCAATCACGCGAGGAATTTGAAGGCGGTCGTGTTCTCGCTGGACTTTGACCTGTGGCAGATTGCGGACGAATATACGGATGAACTCGTTTCCGGGGCTCCCGGCTACGCCTACGACAGGAATCACGACTTCTGGAAATCCGACGTGCCGGAATCGCTCGTGGATTTCGTGAACGAGTCGTACCCTGCAAGCGAGGAAAACAGGAATGTATTCTATGCGAGCCGCGGCTATCACTACAACAGTGCGGCCTCCTGGGGAGAACCTCTTGTAGAAATCGATTCCGCCTGGCTCTCCTCGAAGCCCGGAATTGTCGGGTGGCAAATGGAGCGCCTGCGCTCGTTTGTTGCGGCAGCAAGCGAGAAGGGCGTTGCCGTGGTGGGAATCGTTTTCCCGCAGAACCCCCGGTATAGTGAAACGGGTTCGTTCGGGCGCTATGGCCTGTTGCGGGGCGAAGCCCGTGCCCTGCTGGATTCCGTGCGAGCGGTTGCAGGGGAATACCCGATTTTTTACGTGATGGACGAAAACAGGATGGGGGCGCATGACTACACCGACGGTATGGCGCTCAATACGGACCATCTTGCCTTTGATGGCGCAGTTCAGATGACGCATCGCCTGGATTCACTGCTAAAGACGTTGGGGAAGGAGTAACGGTTGAAAAGAAATAAGTTGCTTGTGTTGTGGATGCTGTGTTTGGTTTTGCCGAGCCTGCTTTCTCTGGTGGCGTGTTCCAATGCGGATTCCGTGTCGGATGATTCTGCGGATACAAAGAAGTTCGGCTCGATGGAATTTGTCGTTTTCGCGGATAAGGACAAGATGGTGACTCTCGGTTCCGATGACGAGAAGGCCAAAACAAACGAGAAGCCTTCGATGGACGTGGTGCTCGATTACAGGTTCTATATCAGCAAGAACGAGGTGACCTGCGGGGATTTCAGGAGTGTATTGAAGGACTATGACGCCTATGCTAATCTGCCGGATTGCGAAAGCGACTCGTTGCCGGTAGTGAACGTGAGCTATTTCGATGCAGTCCTGTTCGCGAACGAGATGTCGAAACGGCAAGGCTACGATACCGCCTATACCTATGCGGTTGCATCTTTTGGAGAGGAAGGCTGTTCGGGATTGTCTGACCTGAAGTTCGACCCGACGGTTGATGCGTTCAGGCTTCCGACGGAAGCGGAATGGGTGTATGCTGCAGGGATTGGATGGAATACCGAAAATGCATGGACGTCGCGCAATGCGGGCAATACCCTTCACGCCGTCTGCTCCCTCCCCGAAAGTGCTGCGGGCCTCTGCGATATGGCGGGGAACGCGATGGAATGGGTGAACGACTGGCTGGGAAATTTCAAGGACACGCTGGTGACAAACTATGTGGGGGCTACCGATGGCGGCCCCTTGGGGGAGCGGGTGCTGAAGGGGGGCTCGTACAGGCAGGGACCCTCGACGGTCGGGCTTGTCACGCGCGGGGATGTCTATACGACTACATCCGCTTCGAGGACGAACTATGTCGGGTTCAGGCTCGCCTTCGGGAATATCCCGGCTGCCACGTGGTTTGAAGGGACGGAGAAACCTACGGTAGGTGGCGGCTTTTCGTCGCTCGTGATGGCGAATACGGTGCGCTCGCTTACGAGAACTTTCAAGACGAAGTTTGCTTTCCGTAACGACGTTACGGGGAATCTCGCGTATATCGACTATTCTGTCGCGGGTTACCTGGTTCACGAAATCGCGGACACCATGCAGGTTTACCACCCCGACATATCGCCCGATGGCATGCGTGTTGCATTCTGCACGGGCCTTGAGGGTGTTTCCGGAAAGTCCGCTTTGTACGTGCGCGACCTCGACGATTCGGGAACGGGGCTTGTGAAGCTCGATGTGGAATCGGCAGCAATTCCGCGCTGGCGCGTTCTCGAGAACGGCGATACGGCAATCGTGTACGTGAGCGATGCGGGCAACAACAAGGATGAATCATCCTTCCGAGTGAAGTCTACCTGGCAGGTGAAGTTTTCGGGAGGCAAGTTCGGCGAACCGCAAAAACTTTTTGACGGCGCGTATCATGGAGGCATAAGCGATGACGGCCGGCTTGCTGTTACGGGTGCAAGGCTCCTGCGTGCGCACATTGCGAAGGCGGGTGCAAACACATACATCGACGCCCGCGATACGGTGTGGTACAATGGCGAGCAGGCGTGCAATGCGAGCCTCTCGAAGGACGGTTCGAAACGTACGGCGTTCCTCGATTTTGCATCGGCGACAGGCCGCGAATTTGTTGGTGAGTCGTATGCGGTCCACGAACGCCTGCTGGTGATGGACAGCACGGGTGCACTTGTCGCGAGTGTGGCCGCTCCTTCGGGCTATTCGTTCGACCATACGGAATGGGCCATCGGGCGAACCTCCTCGACGCCGAACCTGCTCGTGGCGACACTCGTGAATACCAATGGTGCGCACGAGAAGGTCGCGCTGGTTGACCTTTCCAGCGGGAAAGTTACCGAGATATTGAAGGGCGAAGAAATCTGGCACCCGTGCGTGTGGGTGAAGTCTACCAGCGTGATTGATGAAGATGCGGGCCTTTCTCCGGACAGTGCGGGCGTGTATTACGTGGCACAGGGCTCTGCCGCGGCAGCGAGCATACGCGTCGCGATGGAAAACCTCTGGAAGTTCCGTGACTCGGCTGACCTCGTGATTCTCGGTTCCTCGCGCCCGCAGGCCGGTCTCGATCCCGGCCAGATAAAGAATGCCTTCGCGGTGAACCTTTCCAACGTGCCGAACTCGCTTTTCGTTTCGGACTACCTGTTCGAAAACTACGTGTTGCTCCACATGAAGAAGGTGAAGTACCTGGTGATTTCGCTCGATATTGATATGTGGTTCAAGACGTACGACAACGACTACGACAACTTCTTCTATAAGGAATACAGGAACTACCCCGGATACGTGTACGACGAGAATCACGATTACTGGAGTGACGGGTACCCGGAAGGGTTGCTCGAGATGACGGAAAATGCTCCGGAACCTTACAACAAGCAGTATATGCCGACTCGCGGGTATCATGTTGTCGAATGCGAGGACTGGGCGGAACCCACTACCGATTACGATGTGAACTGGTGCTCGCTGAACCCTGCCTTGCTGAACGCCAACATGCTGCGTCTGGTGGAGATAATCAGGAGCGCACGGGAGAAGAACGTGACTGTAATAGGAATCGTGTTCCCGCAGAATCCGGAATACAGGTCGACGGAAGCGTACGGAAGGTACGGCTTGACCCACGCGGAGGCGCAGAACATTGTGGATGCCCTGGCCGCGTACCAGGAAGAGTACCCCAACTTTATCCTTATGGATGAGCACAAGATGGGGAACCATGACTACGGCCCCGATATGGCGTTCAACATGGACCATCTTTGCAAGAAGGGGGCTAGCCAGCTGACTGCACGCCTGGATTCTCTCCTGGGAACGCTTGAATGATTCTTTTGCTCCTGCTTGCGGTACTGTTTGCCGTTTTCCCGCTGACCGATACCGATATCTGGTGGCACATGGCGTGCGCGCGGGAGTGGGTAACCGCGTGGACGCCGGTGCGTGGCCCCGTGGTGAACGTGCACGAATACTTTCAGCAGGTGGTGTACGCCGTGTACTGCGTCGGCGGTGCCCCGCTGCTTGTCGCCTTCAAGGCGGTGCTGTGGGGGAGCGTCTTTGCGCTGTTCCTGGTGCCCGCGGTCGGGCGGCGGGGAAGGAATGCCCGCGTATTCGGTAATCCGCTCGCGGTTGCAGCCTCGGCAGTGTTGCTCTTCGTATTCCGTTACCAGATGGAGATGCGCCCGGTCGTATTTACGCTGCTGTTCCTTGGAGTGTACTGGAACGCGGTGCCGTGGCTGCTTGCCCGGCTTGTTGCGGGCGAAAAGGCGACACCTGGCGATAAACGTGCCGCGGAATGCGCAAAGACATGCCTTGTCGCAATCGCCCTGCTCGTATTGCAATGGCTCTGGTGCAGGTTCCAAGGGCTGTACATATTGGGCCCGCTCTTTGCGCTCCTGTGCCTTGCACATGTGTTGTACAGGAACCGGCCTGCGCGCTTGCCCGCACGGAAAGTTGCCTCGGTTGCTGTGCCCGCCGCATTTGTCGCGCTCCTGTTCGTGATGCCCTTCTTGCACGAAGATGGCTTGCGGCTTTTCCTCTACCCGTTCGGGCTTCTCGACCGCCTGCTCGGCCTCACGCCTTCTGCCGCAATCTTTGCGAGTGAAATCGCCGAGAACCGTAGCCCGCTAACGCTCCTCCTTGCCCGTGAAAACGTGCTTGCAAGTGCCTTGATGGTCGTACTCGTTGCTTTCGGGGCGGTATATGCCGTCATGAGGCTAGTCCGTAGCCGCGAAAAGCTTGTGCTTTGGACAACGTTGTTTGTGACTGCGGTGCTTGCGCTTGTGGCCGAAAGGAACTTCGTACTCTTTTTCCCCGTATTCCTTTCCGCCTTTATCCATCATCCCGCCCCAAGCATTTCACATTACACATCCCACATTCCACATTCTTTTAGTCCCAAGATCTCTCAAATAGTTTCTATCGTAATCCTTGCAATTCTGCTTGGCTTCTGGGTAAAGTCGCTAACATCATACGACAAGACGATGGTTGCCTACCAGCGCGTGCCCGTGAATGCGGCCGCCTGGATGGCGCAACACCCGCATGAGGGTCGCCTTTTCAACGATGACCGTGCGGGCGGTTACCTGGCCTTCGTGAATCCGCGCGACTCCGTATATATGGATGGTCGGTTTATCCTGAAATCTGCCGAGTTTTTCGCGCGCTACCTGAGCTATGCCCGCGAGCCCGAAACGTTCCTGCGCGACGCGGACTCGCTGGGGGTCGACCGGGCCGTGTTTCCGCTGCGTTTTTATGCCCGCTGGGGAGCACTTCTGGGCGTTCTCCGGGAATCCCCGGAATGGGATGCCTGCCATGTGGATGACTTCTATATCGTTTTCTGCAAAAAATAATATTTTAAACTCACATAACGACAACAATATCAACGAGTTACGAAATTTTGTACCTTTAAAATTGCCGAAATTTGACAAAAAATGGCGATTTTTGGCAAAATAGTGCTAATTTGTTCATTATTTTCTTTGTCAAGGGATAGTTCAAAATTTTTCTGTTGATATGTTGTGCTTTGGGTAGGGATGATAGTTTGATTCCTGCGTGATTAAACACCCCAAAAATGGGGATTGAAGCGGTAATAAATTTTTTTGGGGGGCAAAATGCCGTTTTTGGGCTTTTTTCGGGGGGCTTATAAAAACCTTACGAAAGAGGAACTTTTCGGCAGGGGCCGTTATCTATTTTTTTTGACCCAACCCAATAGTTGCCTCTCTCGTTTTTACTGGTTTATTGTGGAAAATACTGTTACCTTATTGAATTTATCAGCGTCGCCCTGGCAGTCCGTGCTCGACTACGTGCGTTCCCAGTGCAACGATTTCGGCATGGCCATACTCGATACCGTGAGTTACGAAGGTATGGAAGATGGAATCGTCTGCCTGTCTGTTCCTGACAAGTTCCGTGAAACCTGGCTCGATAGCCACTATGGTTCCCTTTTGCGCAAGGCGTTTGCAAGCGTCATGGGTAGCGCGTTTGTCGATTACCGCGTGATCCTCCGTGCTGTGTCCGCACCTGTTCCCGAGATGAAGTTTACGCCGGCAAAGCCTGCGGTAAAGCGTCCGGCTGCACCTGCGCGCCCGCGCAAGAACCGCGCTCTCGGTTCCCCGATGTATGCGCGCTATACGTTCGATAACTTTGTCGTGGGCTCGTGCAATTCTACGGCATACAAGGCATGCCTCGCCGCGGCCGAGAACCCGGGCGACAAGGGAATGAACCCGCTGCTGGTTTTCGGTGCGTCGGGCCTCGGCAAGACCCACCTCTTGCAGGCGGTGGCGGCGAAGCTCGTGCAGGATAGGCCCGAGTTCCGTGTCGTCTATCGCCAGGCGTACGATTTTCTGCGCGATACGGTTTCGGTGTTCGAGGCGGCGAAGGCGAAGAACTGGGAACTCCGCGACAAACTGGCCGAAAGGTTCCAGCAACTTTATTCGAAATGCGACGTGCTCGTCATCGACGACATCCAACTGCTCAAGAAGAGCGTCTACTGCCAGGAATTCCTCGCGAAGACGATAAACAAGATGCGTAACGAGGGCAAGCTGGTGCTGCTCTCGAGCGACCGCAAGCCCGCATCGTTCAAGCGACTTGCCGAAGGTGCGCGCCCGTCGAACGATTCCGACGTGGCCGAGCTGACCTCCGCCCTGCTGAACCATCTCGAGAACTGCGTGGCGGTGGGCGTCGACCAGCCCGACCTGAACACGCGTATGGGAGTCATCCGCCAGAAGTCGGAACGTTTGCCGTTTGCAAGCGACGACCGCGAAGAAATCTGCAGGTTCCTCTCCATCCCGCCGCGTGCGAACTTCCGCCTTATCGAAGGGACGCTGAACTGGCTCGATGCGATGCACAGCCTGAACGGCGTGGAACTGAGCCTGTATTGTGTAAAGCAGTTGCTTGTATCTCCGCAGAATGACGGTGCGACACTCACGCTGAAGAACATCAGCGAAACGGTCGCCGCTTCGTTCAATGTCGACATGGTGGTGCTCACGTCGAAGCGCCAGGACAGGGGGGCCTCCATCCCGCGCAAGGTGGCCATGTTCCTCTGCCGCGAACTCACGAGCGAAACCGAAATCGAAGTGGGGAAGATTTTTAATCGCGATTATTCCACGGTAATCGCCGCCATAAGGTCCCTTGTATCCATGATGGAATCCGACGCCGCTTTGGCGCGAAGGGTACAGGACCTCCGTTACATGCTGGAAACCTGATGAAGGTCCTTGTAACGGGAGGTGCAGGCGTCGTAGGGAAGGCGCTCTGCCGGGAACTTCAGGCACGCGGAGTGTGTGTGCGCGTCCTGACTCTCCCGGGCGATACCGGCGTGGATTTGCTCCCGGAAGGCGTAGAAGTTGTTTATGGCGATGTCGCCGACTACGCCTCCATCCGGCCCGCATTCGATGGCGTGGACTGCGTTTTCCACCTGGCGGCAATTCTCCTTTCGAGGGATGCATCCGCGTTCGAACGCATCAATGCGGGCGGAACGCGCAACGTGGTTTCTGCCTGCCAGGATTCGGGCGTGCATCGCCTGCTTTATGTCTCCAGCATTTCGGTCACCTACCCGGTGCTCACGCCCTACGGGGCAAGCAAGCTTGCGGGGGAATCTGCGGTAAGGGAATCCGGGCTCGACTGGACCATCGTGCGGCCGACCCTCGTGATTGGTGACGGCGGGGGCGTGGAATTCAGGATGTATGCGGACTTTGTCTGCAGGTTCCCGGTCTACCCGCTCCCGGGGGGCGGTACGGCGCGCAAGAAGCCCGTCCGGAGTGTCGACCTCGTGAAGGGCATTGCTACCGCGGGCCTTGCTCCCGAGGCTATCGGGAATACGTATGCGCTTGCGGGCCCGGAGGTCATGACGATGGCCGGGATGGCGGCGCGCATCTTGCGAACTGCGGGGAAACGCCACCTGATGGTTCCGCTGCCCTGGTGGATTGCGAAAAGGCTTGCGGTACTCCGGAACTGGATTGGCGGACGGCGCGTTTCTGCCGAGCAGGCGTTGGCCGGATTCCTCTACGATGCAGTTCCTGACATCGAAAACGCGCGAAAAGACCTCGATTATAACCCGGAAAAGGCTCTCTAGCCCTGTTTTTTTGCTTTTTTTTGCATTTTTGCCCTAAAAGAAAGTATATTCCCTGTAAAAGAGGATATGATATGAAGCATTCTTTCCTGTTGGCGGGTGTTGCCGCCGCGTCGTTAGCGTTGTTCGCCTGTGGCGACAGTTCTCCGTCCGATACCGAAGACGATATTCTTTCTTCCCCGGGCGAAAAGACCGAATCATCTTCGTCGGTCACTGAAGACGAGTCTTCTTCGTCTGTCTCGAAGGATATTCCCAAGGGTGCACGCGCGGCCACCCTCGACGACCTCGAGAAGAATATGACCCTCAAGGGCCTGTTCGGGCGCGACATCTACCTAGCGACGGGCGAGAAGCACGGCTTGTTCTCTCTCTGGATTCCCGATACGGCATGGCTTGCCGCCCCGTCCGATTTCGATGATGGCGTGCTGAAATTCAGCCAGGGTGCCATTACTTCTATCAAGATAGATTACGATGCGATTAAGTCCATGGAAAAACTGGTGGAGAAGGATTCCGACCACTCCATGAGATTTATCGTGAACGAGGATGACCAGCTGCAGTATTCCCTGGATGGCGGGGAATACAAGGATGTTGGCGAGACTTCCGTCAAGAAGAATTCCTCGGTAGTCTGGAACGGCGACAGCCTTGCATCGAAGGAACTCTTTTGCAAGACCGGCGAGAATACCTTTACGGGTTATAGCTTCTATAAGGGCCGCTATGTGGCTACCGATGTTGTCCGCAATGCCGAAAAAACGAACGATTCTCTTGTATCCTGGTCTGCCGGATATTACGACATCCACCGCGGCAAACTCCTGATGCGCCCGCTATTCTATAGCAGTGCCGTATATGCGCTGGTGTCGGCTTCCGTAAGTTCGGATTATAAGACGTTGACTATATCAGCGGAAGATGTCTCGTGCACGTTGAGCGAATTGAAGTATAACGAAGTGCCTGCGGCCGATCTCGAGGGCGAATGGGAGTCCGATGAAGGCGGCCTCGCCTGGTCTCTTGACTTGCGCACCGACCGCACCTTCGAGGTGAAGGCCTTCAAGGGCAACGAGAACAAGGCGCTCAAGCAGGGAACGTGGGATGTCTACGGCAACCAGCTGCTGATGAAGGTGACCGGCTGCCTGGGTGGCAAGTGCACTCCGGCCGTGATGGGTTCCGTCTCGAAATGGAAGGCCGGCTCGTTCTTCAACTACGGCAATTCGGATCGCGACGATCCCCCGATTCCCGAGGACTGGATCGCTCCGGAGTACGAATAGTGAAGAGGCCGAGCTGGACCATGCAGGAGTTTAATAAGAGGGTAGCATAAGCTACTATATTCATTGCGCAACCCCAAAAAGGTAAAACAATGGCAAAAGTCAACTACA
>NZ_FQWR01000024.1:0-61427 GCF_900129735.1 Fibrobacter sp. UWCM
GTATACCACTTAACAAGAAAAAAGGATATATTTTAACTTAACCGGTAATGAATATGGTTGTTCATGAACCCACTATTAAAAAACCTACAAATCCACGGCGTTTACAATCTTGTTTATCAGCGGGCCGTGGGAAAACGAAGTCCCGTCCAGCACTACCCAGAGAATGTCGAACGAAAAAAGGAGCAGCGAATGGAGGCAGAGGTTAAAAAACGTCTTCTGGTCGGACTCGTGCATCACGCCACGCTTAACCATGAACATGAGGATAATCATGATGACAGCGCAGAGCGTATTGACAGTTATATAGAGCGACATCGAGAAGCCTTTTGTATGAGATAAAATAATAAAAAAAACACCCTTTTAGCATTAAAAATGCGGCAATAATTCCCATTATGAGTGACCATACTCACAAATGGTTGCCGATGTAAACACGAAATACGCCTAAAAGCGTAAAAATGGCGAAATTTGAATATAGATTAAGAAAAGTGTATAAACGTTTTTACATTGCCTAGGCAGTGTATGGAGGTATTATGAGATTCACAACGGCGGCATCCCTGGCTCTGGCGGCATCGCTGGCCACAACCGCATTCGCGCAAATCACCCCCACCCGCGTGGGCCCCGTGAGCCAGTACGGCCAGCTCATGACAGGCAAGAACTCTAGCGGCAAAGGCCAGATCTACGGCAGCTGCGAAGGCGTCAAGGATGGCGCCGAAGTGCAGGTGCGCGGCATGAGCCTCTACTGGAGCCTTATGCCCCAGGCCGTCGAATTCTGGAGCGAAGAAGGTGTTTCTACCATGGTCCGCGACATGAACATCCAGATTGTGCGCGCCGCCATGGCAACCGGCAACGAAGACTGGCAGGGCGGCTACAAGGGTTACGCGAGCGACCCAAACACCCAGAAGAACCTGGTGAAGACCGTCGTCGAGGCCGCCATCAAGAACGACATCTACGTGATTATCGACTGGCACTCACACGAGGCCCACAAGCAGACCGACGCCGCCAAGAACTTCTTCAAGGAAATGGCAGAAACCTACGGCCAGTACGACAACGTGATTTTTGAAGTCTATAACGAGCCGCAGCAGATTTCTTGGAGCGAAGTGAAGAACTACGCGAACCAGGTCATCCAGGTAATCCGCCAGTATTCCGACAACCTGGTGCTCGTGGGCAACCCCTCCTGGGACCAGAACCCCAGTGACGCCATTGGCAACGAGGTGAACGACAGCAAGAAGAATACGGCCTACACCCTGCACTACTATGCAAATTCCCATAACTGGAGCGGCAACTACGACTGGGGTGGAGAAAGTGAAGGTTCCAAGGGCGAAAAGGCCATGAACGCGGGCCTCTCCGTATTCGTCTCGGAATGGGGCACCGCCAACTCAGATGGTAACGGAAATCCCGACCAGAGCCGCAACAAGAGCTGGCAGGACTACATGAACAAACACAAGCTCTCCTGGGCAAACTGGTCGGCATCCTATATTTCCGAAGGAACGGCAGCTTTCCAGAACGGCTCCAGCAAGACCTCGCTGCAGTACACCACTTCGGGCAACCTGGTGAAGGGCTACCTCGCCACGAACCCCACGAGTTACACTGCCTGCAAGGCCAATGAGCCCGAACCTGAAAGCAGTTCCTCCTCCGCGATTACCGCCATCCCGTCCTATGCAAGCAGCGACCGCTTCAACGCCTCAGTCCAGAACGGAACGCTCTCGTTCACGAGCACGGCCAGCGGTGTAGCGAACATCCAGGTGTTCGACATGCTCGGCAATACCCGCGTGCAGATGAGCAAGCAGCTCGGTTCCGGCAGTCACAGCATCGCACTCGGAACGCTCCCCGCGGGCAGCTACCTTGTGCGCGTGCAGCAGGGCGCGAACCTCGCGCAGGTCCGCTTCCAGATGCGCTAAGCCAGAAGAGTTACACCAAAAGAGAGAGAAGTCCCGGGGGCTGCGGCCCTCGGGATTTTTGTATGAGACTAGGGAGGGCGCAAAGCGGGCTTATTGCAGGGCGCTTATTGCGGGAAGCGAGGGATGCGGGGTGCGGGGTGCGCGAAGCGGGCTTTTTGCGGGGTGCGGGCTTGTTGCGGGCTCTTCGAAGGCAATTTGCAAATGATTCGCATTTTTACAGACCAAACAGCCTTCCAAGCGGCATTTGGTCTGCTGATTTTTAGTTTATTCGTACTATTTCAGGCATTTTTCAGGACTTTTGCTCCCGAAAGCATCCTCAAAAGTTCATTTTCGGGAGCAAAAAGCATATTTTTCGCCAAAAAACGTTTAATTTGTACAAAATCTTACAGACCTAACAGCGACAAAAGCCCCATTTAGTCTGCTATTTCGCCCAAAAGCAGCATTTGCACCGCCCAAAAGCAGCATTTGCACCACCCAAAACGCGACATTCGCACCGTCTGACGAACGAGCGGTCGATTCGTGAGCAAACAAAGCCCTCGGGCGTTAACCGAGGGCGGTTGCGACCTTTGGACACTTGGCAACTTGTTGCCTTAGTGTACATGGCCACCTTTAGGTGGGAGCGAATGAGAAACCGGAGGTCTCGACACCCTAAACGACGAACGAGCGGTCTTAAAAAGAGAACCCCGCTCGATTGAGCAGGGCTTCTTGTAAAAGTTTCAAGCGGAGGCGCGGAAATCAGGTTGCCCGAAGGCGGTTACGTCCGCGCCACTAGCGCTTTGCAGAAATCAATTACTTGGTGATGACGCGGGCCATTTCGCAAACCTTGTTGCTGTAGCCCCATTCGTTATCGTACCAGGCGCAAACCTTCACGAAGGTCGGGTCGAGCTGGATGCCAGCCTTGACGTCGAAGATGGAAGTGCGAGCGTCGTTGCGGAAGTCGGTAGAGACGAGAGCTTCGTCGGTGTAACCGAGGATGCCCTTGAGTTCGCCTTCAGAAGCTTCCTTCATGGCCTTGCAGATTTCTTCGTAGGTAGCCGGCTTTTCGAGTTCGGCAGTGAGGTCAACGAAGGAAACGTCGGAGGTCGGAACGCGGAGGCTCATACCGGTGAGCTTACCGTTGAGCTGCGGGAGAACCTTGCCCACGGCCTTGGCAGCACCCGTAGAAGACGGGATGATGTTTTCGAGGATGCCACGGCCACCGCGCCAGTCCTTCTTGGACGGGCCGTCGACGGTCTTCTGCGTAGCAGTAGCAGCGTGGACGGTGGTCATGAGGCCGCGCTTGATGCCGAACTTGTCGTTGAGGACCTTGGACATCGGGGCGAGGCAGTTGGTGGTGCAGGAAGCGTTGGAGATGATGTCCTGGCCGGCGTAGGTCTGGTGGTTCACACCGTAAACGAACATCGGGGTAGCGTCCTTGGACGGAGCGGACATGATGACCTTCTTGGCACCGGCCTTGATGTGGGCGCGGGCGAGTTCGTCGGTCAGGAAGAAGCCAGTGGATTCCACGACAACGTCAACACCGAGGGCACCCCAAGTGATGTTGGACGGATCCTTTTCGGCGAACACCTGAATCTTGTTGCCATCGACGATGAGGAAGTTGCCTTCGAAAGACACGTCGTGCTTGAAAGCGCCGTGCACGGAGTCGTACTTCAGCATGTAAGCGAGGTAGTCAACGTCGAGAAGGTCGTTGATACCGACAACCTGAATGTCCTTGGAGAAGTTTTCCACAGCAGCGCGGAACACCATACGGCCGATGCGGCCGAAACCATTGATACCGAGTTTGAGAGCCATTATTGGATCCTTTTGTTTATTGTTGAAATTGCTAGCCACCTTTAGGGTGGTGCTTTGCTGGCGTCAAAGATACAAAAAATGGAGGTCTTTGTGTAGTTCTGGAGTAAAAAAAAGACAAAAGACCGATATTTAGTGATTAAGGGAGCACGGACTCCCCCGCTTTGCCCCTCCCCGACCGGCAGGGGCGGTTGCCCCTACTGCTGATTTCGGGAAAAACACGCTCATGACGACGGCCAAAAGCATCAAGAAGGTTATAAATGGAGATGCCTCTCAGGGACTATTTTCTTAACATTTTTTTACCAATAAAATACCATATTCCACTTGGGACTAAGCAAAGCAGGGCGGGAGCAATTCGTTTTTGTATCTTTGCTCTCATGATGATTCCTACGTCTAAAAGATTTACCCGTGTGGCCGGTCTTCGCGGCCGCCTCGCACAGCAGAGTGCGGGCCTGTTTGCGCTGTTCCTTTTCGCATCCCTGGTTTCTTGCGCCGGAAACGGCGACCCGTTGACCAACCCGGAACCGAAGGCCGACGAGAGCGGCGCCCCCGCTACCGCGGCCCAAAACTATTACGACTACAGCGACCAGAGCGCTTCGACGGGCTCGGGCGCGAAAGCAAGCGCGGTTCGCAACCCGGACGGCACAATAGGCAATGCGGGCTTCAGCTTCAAGTTCCCGGGCGGCGACTGGACGGTCATCGGCGGCGAGGACGGAGCCCCCTACGAGTTCTACAACGCGAATTCGGGCAGGCGCGCGGTGCTACGCGAGGTAGCGCTCGACGAAGGCGAGCCCATGAACCTCATGGACCGCGCCCGCATGGAAATGCAGAGCCTGGAATCTAGCGGCAAGAAGGCGACCTTGAGCGAGCTCAATCCCGAAGAGGCGTTCGGGACGACCGGCGCGTTCTTCGACATCGCGGGCAAGCGCTACGAGACCCCGTACGAGGCAGTGGGCATGGTCACGGGCAACGGACGCAGCGTCTATACCCTCACGCTTACCGCAACCGACAACGTGCCCGGAAAGGACATGCTCAAGGAGGAATGGAGGGAATTCTTCAAGGGGTTCACCCTCAACGAAATCGCCGAGGAACAGGGCCCGGAACTCTCTCCGGAACGCATCCAGAGCCACACTTCCGCAGCGCTCGGCTACACCTGGAGCACAAAGGACACGCTTTGGCATTTCTGGAACGGCATCGCGAAGCAGAACAACGACCCCGACCTGGTGCTCACCGACAATTCCGAGGAAGTCTCGCTATTTGTATATGGCGCCATCCTCCCGCCCGACGTGATTAACCAGCAGGATATGTTCAAGGTGCTCCTCACCCGCCTGGGCGTGGACCCGAACAACCGCACGCTCGATGCACGCCGTACGAAAGTCGGCGACCGCTACGCCCAGGAATTCACGCTCACCCACATGGTCGGGAATTTCGATTTCGCCTACAAGGGACGGTTCTTCTACGAGAACGGCCGAGGAATCCTGATTGCGGCCTGGACGCAGGGCGCGACGCAGAAGAAATACGCGAAGGCGATAGACAACGCCATCGAAGGGCTCTCCGTGGGGGCCAAGCCCGCGCAGGCGACCGACGCCGAAAGCACCAAGAAGCAGAACAAGTTCAATGCCGCCGTCATGAACCAGGTGGGCATCCTCCGACTTGTGGAAGACCAGCCGCTCGTGGCGCTCAGCTACTTCGAACGCGCGAACAAGATGGACCCCGAGGAACCGCTCTACCTCGTGAACTGCGGGTTCATCTACCAGATGAAGGAACTCTACGGCCCGGGCATCGCCTACTTTACAAGCCAAATGCCGTTGGTGCGCAAGAACGGGAAACTCCTCTCGATTCTCGGAGAAATGTACGAGGTGCTGTTCGACTACAGCCACGCCCGCGAATGTGCGGAAGCGGCGCTCCAGTTCACGCCGAACAATCCAGAATACGTCATCAACCTCTCCGACGCGCTCTGGGGACTCGGACAGCGCCACCAGTCGCTCGTGGTGGTGCAGCGCCTCTATGACACGCAGCCGAGCAGCCGCCTGGGCGTGTACCTCGCGAAAACCTACATGGGCCTCGACCAGTACGCCGAAGCCGTCGAAATATTATATGGGGTACGAGGCCGGTTCGGGATGAGCAAGGATTTGGGTGAAACCCTCATGGACGCCCTCATGTTCCTGGGCCGCTACGAGGAAGCCCGCGCCATCAGCGAAGAGACCCTCCAGAAGGAAAAGAACGATTACAAGCTGTGGACCATGCACGGTAAAATCCTCTTCTACAGCCACAACTACCGCGACGCCGAAAAGGCGCTCACCAAGGCGCTCTCGCTCAAGGCCGACAACGAAGATGCGAAGAGCTTCCTCAGCGCAACCAAGGCGTTCCTCGGGAAGGCCGACAACCGCACGCTGCAGAAGCCCATCACGCCGGTAGAAGAACGTACCGCGAATATCAAGAGCCTGCTGAGCGCGAAGGCCAAGCAGGAAGCAATCGAGGGAGACTTCCCCGCCGTGGTGCACTACCGCAAGGAATGCCTGAAGGCCGAAAAGAACCAGCCGTGGAGCAGGAGCGAGGAAATGCTCATGGAAATCCTCGACGTGCGCGGTGCAGCCATCTACCGCGAGTTCACCTTCGATTTTCTGCCGGGGTACGACCGCATATTCCTCAACGCGCTCGAAGTGTACGACAGCAACTGGAACCTGAAGCAGAAGGCTAGCCTGAACGGCGCCTACATCACCTACGCGACCGAAATCGGCGGCAAGAACGAAAGCCAGATGGCGCACTTCCCGCTCTCGGAACTCGCGCCGGGCGACTTCATTTATCTGCAGTTCAGCCGCACTGCCATCGAGGCGAAGGGCATGATTCCCTACACCGACTTCGTGAGCAGCAAGGACGTTCCCGTGGGCCAGTCCATATTCCGCGTGTACGCCGACACGAACGCTTTCACCACCGAGGAGTACGGACCGCTCGAGCGCGAGAACATCAAGGGCGGGCGCGAATGGAAAATCGAGAGCCCGGTCGTTACGCGCAAGGAACTCTACATGCCCGTGTACCGCGATTTTGGAGCAGGCCTGATGCTCACTGGCAAGCAGCAGTGGAAGGAGGTCGGCGAAGACTACCAGAACCTCATCAAGCACCAGTTCAAGCAGGCGGTGAGCGTGCGCGAGAAGGCGTTCGAAGTGAAGGGCAACAAGATTGGGAACGAGGCCGTGAAGGCAATCGCGAACTTCGTGCGCCACGATATCCGCTACCGCGATATCCGCTTCGGCGGCCACAGCCTTATCCCGCAGACCGCCGAAGTGACGCTCAAGGAGCGTCGTGGCGACTGCAAGGACATGGCTCTATTGCTTAAAGAAATGCTCGCGACCATCGGCGTCAAGAGCTACCTCACCGCAATCCACCTCACGGAAGAAGGCTTCTCGCAGCTGCCGACCATCCAGCAGTTCAACCACATGATTCTCTACGTGCCCAAGCAGGACCGCATAAGCGAGATGTGGATTGACGCGACCGACAAGACGGGCAACGACCGCCCCGTGCCGCTCGACATGGAAGGCAAGGTGGCCCTCATCATCGACGGCGAGAACAGCCGCGTGACGCAGACGCCAATACTCGAAGACAACCAGGAACACAAGATTGCGATTGACCACAGGCTCTTTATCGGGAACGACGGCACCTGCGAGTTCCGCGATTCCGTGACGCTGGAAGGCAAGTTCGCAAGCGCCATCCGCAACAAGTTCTACGGGCGCGAAGTCAAGGAGCAGGAGAAGCTCATGGAAGACTTCATGGCGCAGGGCGTACCCGACGTGAACATCTCGAAGGTCGAAATCAAGAACCTCGACGAGTTCAACAAGCCTCTCGTTCTCATTACCACCTACGGGTCCAAGGCGTACTTCGGGCAGGGCGGCGAAATGAAAGGGCGGTTCCCCAACGTGTGGGAGCGCAGCCTGTTCAAGATGCCCAAGGTCGCAAAGCGCCACCACCCCATCCGCATGCCGCACGAGACGCAGTTTAGCTACAGTCTCACCGTGAAGGCTGCCGATGGCAAGAGCGTGAACGTGGTCGGCCCGAAGGCACTCGCCCGCGACACAGACTACGTGAGCTTCGAGAAGGGCGTAAACGCCGGGGCGCAATCCTCCATCAAGTGGACGACGTTCGCGCTGTACGCCGACCCGAGCGAATACAACAAGATTCGCGAGGAATGGGACTACCTGCTGAGCGAAACGAGCCCGATGGTGATTGTGAAATAGATGGCGAGATGCCCGCGGGATAACGTTATCCCGGGTAATAGACGGTCAGCACGTCGGGGCCAAGCATTGCCGACTCGCGGGCAATTGCACCCGAGGGGACTCCGAGAAAGGAAAGCGGGGCACCGCCATCTAGAACTTCCTCGACACGCGGGTCCGTAGAATGCCACAGGTCGAGGCGGTTCCAGAGGGGGCGATTTTCGGGCGCGTTGCCGGCACCATCAAGTGCGTCGTCGGCAGGATTTTCAAAAAGGAGATGCGCGAGCGTCGCGCCGGGTTCAACCATCAGGCGGTGCATCCCGCGGCGGGAAAGTTCCGCAAGCATCTCACGCCAGCAGGCAACAAAGTCACCCGCGCCCAGGTGCACGACCTCGACATGCGGGAGCGATGCAACTGCAGGCTGTTCCACAAGGGAAAATACAAGTGAACGTTTATCGCTCGCGGCGCAATCAGCCACAGTTTTGCCCTCTGCACAATTTGTGCCATTCCTATCAAGAAGGCAATCCGGCGCATTGAAAAACTTCAACGCGCGAACATCCTCAGCGCCAAACACGCGGTGACCCGCCCAGAGGACCTTCACAGGATTGTTCCCGCGGGCATACCGCACATCAAGCGAGGGATTGTCCGCAAGGAGCGTCCCGGCACCCACGAGAATCGCATCGCTCATCGCGCGCAGTTCATGGTTCCAGCAGTTCGCACCCTGACCCGTTATGCAAAGCGGGGCATGCGACCCATCGGGCCGTGCGACCCCCATGAATCCCGATTCCGACACGGCGCACTTTACTTCGACAAACGTCATCTTGTTGCGCACAAAGTAATCATACGCCTCGAAGTAGCGCTCGATTTCTGCAAATACGCTGCGCCCCTCGATTTCTGCTTCTGAAGGCGCGCGCATCCCGCCACCCGAAATAGAACCAACATTCCCGGCACCCGAATTAGGCGCGCGCATCCCGACACCGGAGATTGGCCCAGCATACCCGACACCCGAGAAAGAACCTGCACTCCCAGCACCCGAAATAGGCACGGGATTGCCGGCAGCACGCCCGGAAGCATCGTACCCGAACACGCGACAGCCGCTCCCGCAATCGCCTTCATCCGCCTCCTCGAAAGAAGCGGCAATGCAGGCTTCAACACCCTCGAAAACGTGGACTCCCGCCTCCTCGAGAACCTTGCGGCTGTTGCCGCGCACTACCGGATTCGGGTCGGCGTGCGCGAAATAAACTTCCTTGATGCCTGCATCGATGATTGCCTTGGTGCAGGGGGGCGTGCGGCCATAGTGGCAACAGGGCTCGAGCGTCACGTATATGGCCGCGCCGCGGGCGAGTTCGCCCGCGTCACGCAGCGCCATCACTTCGGCATGGGCGCTCCCGGGGCACTGCGTACGCCCCTTCCCCACCACAATCCCGTCTTTAACGACAACAGCCCCCACAGCAGGATTAGGACGGCTAACCCCGATGGAGAAAAACGATTCTTCAAGTGCGAGCTGTAGGTAGTTCACTAGTTCTTCGGGAAGGCCATGAAGCCACCGACCACGTTGAACACGCGCTCGTACCCGTTCTGGATAAGGATGTTCGAAACAGCCATGCTGCGCTTGCCGCTACGGCAGAAGATAAGCAGGTCCTTGTCCTTCGGGAACTCGCCCAGGCGCTGTTCGGCTTCCTGGAGCGGAATGTTGATGGAACCCGGGGCAGTACCCTCGGCGACCTCGCCCGGAGTGCGCACGTCAATCAGCACGCCACCGGCCTTCTGCATCTCGAGAGCCTTCGCCCAGTCGATGTTGGTAATCTGCGCCTTCGGGGCTTCCGGAGCCGGAGCAGATTCCGCAGGCTTGGGTGCCGCGACCGCAGCCGCGGGCTGTGCGGCGGGGGCTCCCTTCGCTGTTGCAGACTTCTCGGCATTCGCTTCGTTGCAGGCACAAAGCATAAACGCAGAACAAATCACAAGACCGAATAACTTTTTCACAATATCTCCTTTTGATTAAACGTTTTCTTCGTCTTCTACAAAGTCGCTCTTGTCAAGCACTATGTACACGCCCAAAACGGAATGGAGCACATTGTCCTTCGACTTGAGCGGAACGGCGTTGAACATAAGCAGGCTATTTTCCTTCAAGAACCCGCCCTTCCAGGCAACGCTCCTTCCGGTATCGAACACTTCCGAAAAGATTTTCGACACGTGCGGCAGGATTCTGCTCGTAAGAACCGCATCCAAGTTCTTCCCGTAAATGTCCTTCGGGTTCACAATCTGGAAGTCGGTCGCAAAAGCCTGGTTGCAACCCTGGATGGTAAAGTTCCTGTCAGCCCACAGCACGCGCACATCGGGGAACGAGAGCACCGCCGAAAGCATGGCTTCCTTGTCGTCATCGTCCGAAACAGGGTTGTCGAGTACCATATCCATGCGGCGTGCCGAGCCCTGCAGCACAAGGCGGTTGTCCTCGTCGTTTACGAGCCTGCAGCGGAAGCAGTACCATACCATAGCCCTGTCGGCACCATACAGACGCAGCTTGATTGTCTCGAACGGATCGCCCCTGGAACCGTAGGTATGGAAATCCTTGACGCGCGCATTCACCACGGAATCGAGAAGGTTGTAGTCGGATTCCGGCATCATCTTGCGGATATCCACATAGCCCGTAGATTGCGGGATAACGCGATGTTCCTCGTCCATAAGCGGGGTAAGGAGCCTGAACCTTCGGTCATCGACCTCAAAATTCCAGAGGAAGTCGCCGGTATTCTGCAACAGGTTATCGAGCCGCACCTGGATGCGCTCGCGTTCCTTCCTGTTCTCGTTTTCGCGGGTAAAGTTCTTGATAAAGCAGATGTAGCGGTATTCCTGCACGGATACATAATCGAGCACCGTCTTCATTTCGTACCACTGCACACGGCTCTGGTCGGAATTCGCATTTGTCGGGTCTATTTCCACGGAAAATACAAACGACATGTTCTGGTGTTTTTCCACCTCGTCAAAGTACAGCTTCATTCGGGACCAGTCCTTCGAGCGAAGCAAGTCCTGGAAAATATTGCCCGAAGAGAGCCTCGCGAACAGCGGGTCGGACGTGTACATCGGAAGCCCGTACAGGAACTCGAGCCTGCGCGACAGCACGACAATAAACTCGTTGACACTACCCTGGAACTTGTCGTAAAGCCTCTGCTTGTGAATGCCCTCGCGCAGCAGGAACACGAAAATGCAGCACGCCACCAAAAGGATGACGCACGTAAAGGCTAGCACAATGACCCAGTTTATTCCGAGTCCGGCAACGGAAATCGCAGAATCCATACCTACAAGATAAACAAAATATCGCGCTGGGAACATCTATTCCTGTAATTAAGTTCCCTTTTTTAGCGATTTGGACACCCAGAGCCCTTCCCACGGGCCAAGAGCGCCGCCCGTACCGTATTTTGCCCCGATTCCATACCCGGAGAAGGCGAACGAAATCCCGAACGCAAGCGAAAAGCCCGGAAAACTGTACGAGGTTTCGATACTCCCCCACGCAAAGCGGAGGCTTGTGCCGACGAAAACAGCCTGCATGTCCGTCGCGACATAGGCACGGAAGGATTGCGAGGCGTCCCAGAACACGCCCGCACGCGGGTACTCCCGCCATTCGTCAGTAAAGCCCTGCCACCAGGAAGCAAGCGTGAAGCCCCTCGCCTGCGCGGAGATTCCGAACTTGAGCCTGTAGCGGAGCCAGGCGGCATCGCCCGGAACCCACTGCGTTATACCGCCGAACCCGAGACCCGCCACAAGGAACCAGCGGGAAAACGACGCCTCGATGGACGCCCCCGACTCGCGGAACAGGGAATCGAGCGCGTAGTAGCTGTAAAGGAACGCGACACGGTAATGCGGGTTGCCCCATTCCCCTGCAGCGGAGAGCACCCATTCCTCGGGAGAATCCGAACGCATGTACCCCGAGATGCCGAAAGCGGGAGCTGCCCTGCGCGCCGGAGTGGAGTTCCAGCCCGGAAGCCCCTCGGGAGCGCAACCGAAGTCGCCGACAAAGGCGACAGGAGCATCGAAGCAGAAGGCCTGCGAGATAAAGCCCGAAAGAAAGCCAACAAGGAAGATGATGGCGGCAAGGCGACGCAGTTCAAGACAGGAGTTTTGACAACACGGGATCAAGCCGCGCGCGATTAAACGGCCCTGAACTAAACGGCCCGCGATTTTAGACAAACTAAGGACGCAGTACAATTCCCACCACCTTTTCATAATCGCCCTGCCTCGCCGCCACGTAGTTCACGCCGCGGCTCCCCAGGCTTTGCACGGGTACGTCCATCCACTGCGGGGAATTCGCCTGCGCGACGGCGTTCCACACCTCCCTGCTAGCCGAATCGAGCAGGCGCACCTTCACCTCGCCCTCCCCCTCGACCCGAACCCGCAGGGGTACGCCGCGCGCACGCACTACCCGGCTGGAAAGCGTCAGCGTGAACGGGGCCTCCGTCTTTTTGCCCGCCTTGCGCACAAACCCGGGCGAATCGTCGGTAGCACCCGAAAGCGGGCTGAAACCCGCGGGGCAGACCGCAGTCCCCTTGCCCCAGCTAACCGAGTCTATAACCTGCCCTCCGTAACACAGGGCGAGCGACCCGCCGGTGTTGTTCAGGTACCCAAGCGCCACCTGCGCAATCCGCACGTCGGGAAACCCGACCTGCCTCCTCAACTCGAGCGAATCTCGCGTCACGAGAAGCGCCTGCAGGGGGTATAGGGAATCCCCGCTACCGCCCAGCGTAGCGCCCCTGCCGCAGAAACCCACCTGCGACAGCGGCACCGCCGAGCGCGACGCGTTGAACACCTCCACCCACTCGGGAACGGGCTCCTGCGGGCAGTGGTGCACCTCCGATATCACGAGCGGGGCCTTGCCCGGTACCACGAGAAGCGTATCGATTTTGTCATTCAGCGGGTACTCGTCTTCCGGGAGCGAGACCTGCAGCAGCACGCTCCCTCGGGCGGTAAACCCGAATCCGAACCGGCCCGAAACGGCGAGCGTATCGAGCCGTCCGGATTGCGCTACACCCGCCATCAGGTCGAGCCAGCCCGCATGAACCTGCGCACTGTCGCAACCATCGAGAACTCCCTCCACCCGGAATTCAAACACACCCGCGGAAACCTCCCCAGGCACGATCCGCAGTGCGCCAATCCCACAGTCTGCGATTCCCTGCTCGTAACCTGCATTCGCGAAACCCGGCGTGGCGGCGGTAAACTCCCAGTCGTCGGTCCCGCCGCGCCTCTGGAACGCCTTCCCCGCCTTCGAGGCCGGCACCAGCACGGAATCCGTGCACGTGCCCGCCTCGAGTTTCCACAGACTTTCCCGCGAATTCGGGAGCGATTCCTTGAATACCGCGCAGGCGACATTCTCCCGCACGGGGCAAAACGCGCTGTCGTGTACCAGCACCAGGCGGTTCCCCTCCGGGTACGGCACCCGGACAGCCGCCTTCCCGTCCATGAACAGCGTTAACGTGTCCGCCCGGAACGTAGCATCCAGGCGCACCTCGACAAACTCCCCGTCCTGGTCAGGTACGTCCGTCGGGTCCGGAAACACCTCCACGAGCATTGGGCATGCGGGAATGGTTACCGCAAGCCAGGGCAATAATTTCATGTAGTCCCCCGAAGGGGTTTATCCCGCCCGCCGTCCCGAAGGAACGCCACCTAACTGGAGCAAGCCAGGATATCAGTCGACCGAGTAGTCGCCTGGAAGAATATAGGCAACGGGGTTTACAGGACGGTCGCCGACCCAGACCTCGTAGTGGAGGTGCGAGCCGGTAGACATGCCGGTAGAACCCATATAGCCGATGATCTCGTAGCGGTGGACCAGCTGTCCTGGCTTGACGAGGAGCATCTGCATGTGACCATAACGGGTACGAATCCCGTTTCCGTGGCTTATCGCCACAAAGTTACCGAACGACGGATTGTACATGGCGTTTTCCACCACGCCGTCCGCCGTCGCAAAAATCGGGGTCCAGCGCTCGTTCGCAATATCCACACCCTGGTGCATGCGGCCGACTTCGCCGGTTACCGGGTGGACGCGCGGGCCGAACCCGGAACCGAGCCTGCCTCGCGTGGGAGCGATAGAAGGTATATAACGCCAGCGGGACTGCTGCTGCCCCACGTATTCGGAGAGCGAGGAGAACGCGGCGTTATTCATGTCGAGCTTGTTCTGGATGCGCGCTGCATTCTCGCGAAGGAGCGCCATGCGTTCAAATACCGGGGAGGTCCCGCGCACCAGGAGCGACTCGGGGCCGATAAAGCCACCGGTTCCCAGTTCACGGGCCTGAGCATCGGGCGGGGTAAGCGCGAACTTGGAATGCACGCGCTGTTCGTCCTTGAAAAATACGCCGGAAGTCCCGTCCAGATAGTCGAGCGTACCCTCGATCTGCACCATCTGGCGGTCAAGGTACTGGCGCGACTTGATGACATGCTTCAGCACGGCATCGTGCACGAAGGTAGCGGAAAACTGGACTACGAGAAGGAGGAGGCCAACGACGACGAAGGCGCGGACCGCCCAGTGCCCGCGGAAAAGGAATTCCGGCAAATTGAGGGTCACCGACTTCGATGAATTCTGGTAATGGATGTTGGCCTTTACGAATTTCACGGGCAAGAAGATAGAAAAACACCCCTAAAAAGAAAAGTAAAAACCTCTATTATATTGTAAAATCCGCATTTTTGCTTAAATTTCGCAAAAAACGGCACCAAAATAAGAAAAAAGTAAGAGGCCGCCACGCGGGCGGCACTGTTCACTAGACCGGGTTGTCGATATCCTCGAACCTGGCGGGTATCTTGAGGTCGTTCTCGATTTTCTGGGCAAGGGCTCGCACGCCGAAAATCTCGGTACGGTGGTGCCCTGCAGAAACCAGGTTGAACCCGAGTTCTTCCACGGCGATGGGCACGGCCTCCTTGATTTCGCCTGTGACAAACGTATCGCAACCGAGGGACTTGGCCTCCTCGATGCCGCTTGCGCCGGAGCCGCTGCAGATGGCAACCTTCCGTACCATCTCGCTACCGTGCAGGAGACTATGCTGAACCCCGTGCTCGAAAACTCCGCAGGCAAGATCCACAAAGCCCTCGCGCGAAACCGGCTCGGCAAACTCCCCCACGACGCCCACGGTGCGTTCGCCCTCGCGCATGAAACCGTCAATCTTTTCCAGGCCGAGCGCACGGGCTATAAGCACGTTGTTCCCGATTTCCATGTGGCCGTCGAGCGGCAGGTGGTAGCCGTAAAGCGAGATGCCGTTTTGCATCAGGCGGCGCATGCGCTCGCCGAACTTGCCCACGAGCACGCGGTTCTCGCCCTGCCAGAACCCGTTCGGGTGGTGGACGATAATGCAGTCCGCATGTTCCTCGATTGCCGCATCGATAAGCCTGTCACGGAAGGATACTCCCGTCACGACGCGGGTCACCTTGTCGGACGCCTCCACGCAGAGTCCATCCACACAGTAGTCCTTGAACGCGTGCGGTTCAAGAAGGTCGTTCAGCCAGCCGGAAAAATCAGAAATTCGCATGAGACCTCGCTAATCGTCCTTGTAAGCATCCACGACACACCGGACGGAGGCCTGAGCCGCGGGAGAAAATTTCTGGCCCAAGTCAATACAGCAGCCATCACCTAAATGATACATACCGACAGCACCATCTGTCAACGTAGAACTCCAGAAATAGGCGCCCGCACCCTTATCCTTGTAGACGCCATCCTCGTTCATGTAGCCCGCGGGCTTCGCGGTAAACCGGAAAAAGTCATCGCGCGCGGAGCTGGAATTGGACCAGAGCGAATCCCTGGACCTGAGCCACGACGCGACATAGCAGGAACCTTCCTTGAGGTTTTCTAGATACTGCCGCATCGAGTACCATTCATCAGAAGACGGCAGGTGCGTCCCAGGCGGGCAGACCGACTGAGCCGCCTCCCAGTCGTAGAGTTTCCCGTAAATTTTGCAATTCTCTGTACTGTCTCCGTAGCAAGAACTCTCGCCAACCTCGGGTTCAATATCGACATTGCGGGCAAGCCAGAATTGCGGCCCTACTGCAGTCACCCTGTATTCGGATGAATCACGCGGATCGACCAGTTTTGCTGTATTCTCGTCAAAATCGCTATAAGCGGAAGAATCCAGGGAATAGACCCTCCCCGGTTCCACATCGCGCACGCAACGCAGGGAGTAACCATTGTACTTGTCTTCGTAAAGGAGATTGACAACATCGTACTCGTAGAAGCGTACCGCATTTGCATACTCGAAATGTCTTTCGCTGGATGTCCAGAAATAGGTTTCGGACCCCTTGTCGAAATAATCCCACTTTATGTAGCCGTTAGGGTCGTCAGTATCGTCAAAGACCCTGCGCTGGATCCAGACTCCCGCAGGCATCACGGAGAATCCGTACAGGTTTGTCCCTTTATCCCAGGAACGGATATCCTTGAAACTATTGCTAACCCCTTCGTAATCCATATATTCGCTATAGTTCGTCTTTACCTGGGTTGCGTAAAGGCCGAGCAGGCGCTGCCACTCCTCACGCGAGGGAACGTGCCAGTGTTCCGGACAGATACCCCGGAACGTCGTATGGACAAAGCAGAGGGTCCCCATGCCACATTGGTAGCAGCGGCGGTTCGCGGCACAGTTGAAGCATTCCGGGTCATCGCTGTCGCAGGTGACCCCGGTAGTATCCATGACGGCGCCCCAGGTGTAGAGGCGACCGTACATCTTGCAGTTCTTCGGGTCGTCATCGTAACAGAAGCTCCCTCCCCTCGGCGGGATATAACGGAGGTTCTCGGCCATCCATTCCTGGTCACCTATAACAACGGTTGCATAGAATTCCCCGTCGCGGTTATCGACAAACGATCCAAATTCAACCCCTTCCGGCACACTCCCCGGAAGGTTATCGCGTACAACGGAATTGTCGTCACCACAGGCTGTAACAAACAACCCCGATGAAACCAATGCGGTAAGCGCAAAAATTCGAAAAAACATGAGTTACCCCAGACCTATTCAAAAAGGTAACAAAATAGACTCCACAACAACGTCAAAAATGGCCCTTTTGCACAAAAGGCCGATAAACCGCCAAAAAAATTCTAGAGATGACAACAAATTGAACCTACCCCACCCGTCCGGAGTTGTCAAACCTTATGCGTTTTTGTAGATTTATGCATAGAAAAATCTCAAACCCGTTTTTTCAGCGCTTGGGAATGCTCAAAAATGCGACATTCTTTTCGGTGCTGGAAGCACAAAGGAGCCATAATGGCACATTATCTTTTTACCTCTGAATCTGTGTCCAAGGGCCACCCCGACAAGGTCGCCGACCAGATTTCCGATTCCATCCTCGACGCCTGCCTCGCACAGGACCCGAAGAGCCGCGTGGCCTGCGAAACGCTCGTGAACACGGGCCTCGTCGTTATTTCCGGCGAAATCACCACCAAGGCGAACGTCGATTTCCAGGAAGTCGCCCGCAACACCATCAAGAATATCGGCTACGTGAACCCCGACCTGCAGTTCGACTACAAGGGCTGCGCCGTGCTCGTCGCGATGGACAAGCAGTCCCCCGACATTGCCCAGGGCGTGGATGCCAAGGCCGCCGACGGCAAGAAGGATGACAAGCAGGGCGCCGGTGACCAGGGCATGATGTTCGGTTACGCCGTGAACGAGACGCCGGAACTGATGCCCCTCCCGATCAGCCTCGCCCACAAGCTCATGGAAAAGATCCAGGAACTCCGCGAATCCGGCGCCATCAAGTGGCTCCGTCCGGATGCCAAGTCCCAGGTGACGGTGGAATACGACGAGAACGACAAGCCCGTGCGCGTGGACACTGTCGTGATTTCTACCCAGCACGACGAATTCGTGAAGGGCAAGGAACTCAAGCACGCCGTGATCGAAAAGGAAATCATCGAGAAACTCATCAAGAAGGTCATCCCGGCCAAGCTCCTCGACAAGAATACCCGCTACCTCGTGAACCCGACCGGCAAGTTCGTCGTGGGCGGCCCGCACGGCGACTGCGGCCTCACCGGGCGCAAGATTATCGTGGACACCTACGGCGGCATGGGCCGTCATGGTGGTGGCGCGTTCAGCGGCAAGGACCCCTCCAAGGTCGACCGCAGTGCAGCATACGCTGCCCGTTACGTAGCCAAGAACATCGTGGCCGCAGGCCTCGCCTACCGTTGCGAAGTCCAGCTCGCCTACGCCATCGGTTACAGCAAGCCCGTGTCCGTGCTCGTGAACACGTTTGGTACCGGCAAGATCGACGACCGCAAGATTGAAGAAATCGTCGCGAAGAACTTCGACCTCTCCCCGGCCGGCATCGAGAAGATGCTCGACCTGCGTAAGCCCGGCTACGTGGCTACCGCCGCCCTCGGCCACTTCGGCCGCACCGGCAAGCGCTTTACATGGGAAAAGACGGATAAAGCAGCAGCGTTGAAGAAGGCCGCTCGGCTCTAAAACAGACAAAGAACCTCCGGTAGAGCCTCGCTCTCGCCACCACGACTCGTAAAAGACGAGTCGCTTGTGGCTCACGAAGAAAGCCGCCAAGGTTTAATCAGTCATAATCAATTTACGAGAAGCGCCCGGCATTTGCCGGGCGTGACTTTTTTTCGTGATGGCGGACTTTAGTCCGTCTTTTTTGGCTACAGGCCTTCTTTCATCGTGAAGAGCGTCGTTATCTCGAGAGAATCCTCGACGCCGTATATATCGGAATAATGCGCCATCCAGGTGATGGTCGTATCGCGTTCGAGCGGCTCGTCCAGAAACGCATAAAGGACGAAGTCCCGATTCCTTTGTTTCAGCGGGTATTTCGTGACGTACGTTTGATAACAGGAAGAAAACGAAATCGGCTCAATCTCAAAAGACATTAAACCCGTAGCAGAATCTACAACGGTGCTGAATACCGATGTGTAGGCCCCGATCCCATCCGGCAACTCATAAACATCGTCAAAGGTGTACGGGGTACTATATTCTACACGTCCATAATATCTCGTTCCGTCGTCGTATAGCGTGTCCAAGTCTATCACCAGCGTATCGAATTCCGCCCGCAGTTCATCGACATCCAGTTTCGGAGTCTCGATGTAGGGCGGGATATAGTCTATCAGGCGCTTCTTCGTGTAATTGATATAGGTCGTATCCAGGCGAACTTCGGTCCAGTGATAGTGATGAATAAAATGCTGTTCACCATCTTCCGATTCCACGACCTCTATTTTTACTTCGCCAAGAGGTTCCTGCCCGGAATATGAATACATGACGCGACAAATCTGAACGACCCATGTCCAAACACATTTAAAGTCGTCGTCACCGATTTCGCACTCCATCTCGTCTTTCGGGGCCGTTACCGTATCGAGATCCTTGCGGCCCTTGCCCGAATAGTAGATAAAACTATACGCTTCCTTGTCCACGTAGGTCGTGTCGCAGACGGCATTTTCGGGACAAGGTTCCACGGCGGGGCCGGTACTGGAGTTATCATCGCCGCAGGCCAAAAAGACAACAGCAATTAGAGGAAAAAAGGTCAGCCAAACAAGATGTTTCAACATACGGGCCTCAATTTAGAAAAAAACTGTGCTTCACAGGTCCTTCCGATTTTTTCTCAGCTTACTTCACCGCGATGAAGAACTTCTTGCTGATTCCCGGCGCGGAAGCCTGCACCAGGTAAATTCCGGCACGGAGGCCCCTGGTCAGTTCACGCGTGTCGCGGAGCATCGCCTGCGGAACATTTTCCACCTTGCGGATAAACCTGCCGTCAGTCGCATAGACACTCACGCTGTATGCACCCTGCTGGAGCGACAAGCCCGAAAGCAGCGGAATCGCATCCGGCTTCGTGGTATCGCCCGAACTCGTGTCGCGAACAGTCGAATCCTTCTTCGAGGTATCCGGCGCAGCAATCTCCTTCACGAGCGTCACGTCGAACTGGTCGATATTCGGGCCGTCCTTTCCATCGAGCGTCGCGAACTTCACGCTGTTGTCGCCCGCCGTAAGCTTGAGCGAGACTTCCTGCGTTTTCCAGGTGCTCCACGCGCCCGTCTTCTCGAACACGCTCGTCGCCGTATCCATTGCAGAAGAAATCACCAGGCTGCGGTCCTCGCTAGAACCGTTCGCGAAATCGATTTCGAACTTGTACTCGCCCGCCACATCAACCTTCACGGGCACGACCACATTACCGCCCTTGTCGAAGTTCACGTAGGCATCGCCATGATAACCCGCATTCGAAGTTTCGATAAAGCTGTTTGTCGCCGTACCCTTGTCCGCCTGGTACTGCCTGTCGGGAGTCGGGGGCGGCGGTTCAACGTAGTTTGCGTCGCATTCCGTGGGGCTCTTGAGGGTCGCACCCGCATTCGCCTTCACGGCGGCCTCCACCTCGCTTGCTGGCAGCATGAAGCCCGTGTAGTCGTAGGGTGGAGTAAATGAAGTTCCCGTGCCCTTCGTGTTGCCCGAGCAGTTCGTAAAGATGTTGTCGATGACCTCGTTCACGCCGGTGCCGTTCGCGTTGCCGGTGTAAATCGGGTTCGCCTCGTTGATAAACACGTTCCGTTCGGTGCGCACGCGGCACATGTGGCCAGCCGAGACGCCCAACACGTCGGTTCCGCTCGTAATGCTCGCATCGCCGGTGAGGAGATTGTTTACCACGTGCACGTTCCCGTATCGGCAGCGCGGCTTGCGCTGGTTCGCGGCCTTCCACCAGTTGAACATGTAGGTCACGTTCAGCTTGCCCTCGCTCACGGGCTCGTTGTCGGAACTGCCGATGAGGTTCGAGAGGTTGTGCGTACTCTTTTTCTTGTAGCCAAAAATGCACCATGTGAACGTTACGTTATCTGCACCCTTCACCACGTCGGCATTGCCGTCCTGGCCGTCCCAGAATTCGCAGTGGTCAATCCAGATGTTCTTGGAACCGTCGTTTTCGATGGTGAGGTTGTCCCACGCCTGGTCGGCATTGCTGCCCGGACCCTGGATGACGATGTTGCGGACGATGATGTTCGATGCCTTGCTGATATGGATGGGAGCCTTGAGAACGGTTCCCGGCCTGAGCCCGATAATCGTCTTGTTCGAGGCCGTGATGTTCAGACGGTCGCCGGTCGTGCCGCTCCAACCGCTGCCGAGCGTGCCGTCGATGTAGATGACCCGCGGCGAGGAATCCTTCGCGTACTTTTGCAGGTCGGCGAATGTTGTTACCGTAATGGGGGTCGCGTTACCGCCTCCCGTCACCTCGAAGGGGGTCGACGTACGGCCCGAACGGGTCGCCCAGCCGATGGGCTTGCACTGGTCCACCGCGGCGGACGCAAAAACCGCGAGCCCGCACAAGACGGCAATAACTTTGGAAGGAACTTCAAACATCCCGCATACTCCTTGCGTAACCAACTTTTTTATAAATCTATCCTTTTTTCACGCAAAAAGGGCGACTTCAGCAAAAATTGCTTTTACAAGTTGTCCATAGACAACGGCAAAAACGGCGCAAGATGCCGCAAAACTAGCGCTGTTCTACCGTCAGGCCCTTGTCGCGCAGGAGCTTGAGCACGTTGTCGCCCTTCCCCGCCATGTGAGCGGCCCCCACTACGACAAACACTTTACGGTCCTGCGCAAGGAAGGCCGCAACGGAATCCGCCATCGTCCTGTTGCGGGCAATGTAGACGAGATCCTCGATTTGTGCTTCCAGTAGGGAATCCGTAGCGCTACCTTCAGGTTCCATGTACATGGCTTCCCGGAAAAGCGAATCATCGCCCTTTACCCAGGCACCCATCATCAGCGTGACGGAGGAATCCATCACCTGCAGTTGGCTTAACGTGCTCTTGAGGTAGTAAACGCCGAGCGAATCCGGGAGGCCCTCACCCACAAGCACGGCAATCTGGTCTGCAGCCGACTCGAGAGAAACAACCTTCTTCTTGGATTCCTGCGCACTACGCAAGAAGTAGAAATCTATCCCGAGATTCGGATCGAAGCCGAGCCGCATTATGGCAACGGAACTGAGCGTCATTGCCGCAGACCAGGGCTTGAAGCCATAGAGGACTTCTGGGGCAAGATACCACGAAGCGCAGACGCTATCGAGTTGCTTCTTGACATCCTTGGGCAAGACCTGCGCCAAAGATTGCCCCGCGGGCAGTTTGCCCCGCAACTCGGATTGCTTTGCGATTTCCATAAACACAGCAGTATCGGTCATGTCGAGTTCCACAGCAAGTTCATCGGAACGGTCGAACGCATTCGTAATCGCCGTATCCAGCGGGTAGAACGTGGAATCCGCAAAATGGACACTCCCCAACAGGTAAACGCTGGAATTGGAATCCGAAACCTGCCATAGCATGTGCCTTGCGCGCTGGTATCTCGTCAAAAGTTCTTCTTCGGAAACGGCATCCTCAAAAACGGCATTTTCATTCGTTTCTTCTGCAGAAGCATCCTTTTTAGAAACCGCCTTCTCGGACGAAACACAGCCCGCAAGCAAAGCCAGCAAGGGCAAGCAAACCAGCGTAATCCTAGACAACATAGCAACCCCCTTTAAAGAACATACAAGGCAAGGAACACCGTAAACGCCGCAAAGAAGAGCGCCACGGGAACCAGGAACCAGAAGCAGTAAAAACCTATCTTCAAGTCATAGAACCACATTTTCCACCACCCACGGCGAGTCTTGCTGATTTCGGCGCGACACTCGGGGCAGATGTTGCCCACCTTGTTGCGCACGCGAATAGCCATGTTGCTCTGCAAGGGGGACATACCCACCTTGTCGTTGAATTCTTTATTGCATTTAGAACAAATTGCCTGCATGCCTGTGAATATAGTAAATAGTAGGCCGTCGGCAGATGGCAGGTTATTTCCGCTTGGCGGCGATAAGCACGGTGGACCCGAGAATCAGGAGAATGCCCGCGATGAGCCTGCCCGTAAGGACTTCCCCAAAGACAAGCACGCCTATCGTTACCGCAGTCACGGGTTCAAGCGCCCCGAGAATCGCCGTAGGCGTAGACCCGATAATCTTGACCGCCTTCACCATGAAAATGAGCGAAAGCACCGTCGGCACAAGCCCGAGCATGAATCCCCACCCCCACGAACTTGCCTGCGTAAACACCGGCGGGAGGCCCGAACCGAGCGTTACCGAATAAAGCAATAAAAACACGAGGCAGAAGCAGATGGCGTAGAACGTCATCTTCACGGAGCCCATCTGCAGTTTGATGCGGTTTGCCATCACCATGTATATCGCGTAAGAAATCGAAGAGGCGAAAGCAAGCATAAGACCCACTGTACTGAGCGGCACGCCATCGCCACCGCGATAGAGGAGAGCCACGCCAGCCATAGAGACCGCAATCGAAACGATGGTCCAGGTCTTGATTTTCTCCTTGAAGAACACCGCCATGAGCACCGAGACTTCTAGCGGATAAAGGAACAATAGCGTTGAAGCAAGCCCCGCGTCCATGTACTTGAACGAAGCATAATATGTAAGCGAACTCACCGCAAAGAGGAATCCGAACGCGACAAGCGCTCCGAATTCGCGGAATGAAATTTTAAAGTGCGAGCCCTTCGCAAGAATCACCACAAAAAGGAGAAGTGCTGCCGTGAAGAAACGGTAAAAGAGAACCGTCTCCGGCGAGTAATTTTGAGCGTACAAATGCAATGCGCCCAGCGGGTTCGTGCCATAGCAAATGGCAGAAAGGGCGGCAAAGGCAAAGCCTTTCATTACAAAGTTGTTTTTTTCCATACAAAATACTAAAAAGAACCCTATCGTAAACAAATTTTTCTAATTTTGCCGTCAAAATTAAAAAAAAAGGAGATGTTCGGTGAATATCAAGCACCTATCTACTGCAGCTTTATGTGCTGCTTTTGCTATTTGTACAACATCCTGTAGCAATGAAGACCCCACATCCAATGAATTCTATAGCATTGTCAGCACGCTGGATCCGGATAACTGCAACGACAAAACCGAAGGAAGCTTGAACTTCGTGAAGTCCGAAGCCACAATGTACGCATGTTCTGAAGGCGAATGGGTCGCCATGAACGACCACGAAGCGATTCAGTACCGTTGCACATCAAAGGAACTGGATGACAAGTCTGGCTTTGCGATTATATGCGATGGGGATACCATCGGCACAATCAAGAACGGGATAAACGGTAAAAATGGCGTAAGTGCCGATACTGCTGCAATCAACAAAGCTATCAAAGAAACCTTGAGCGCTGCATCCGCACAGAACCAGAAGGACATAGACGAAGCCATCAAAAATTTGAGTTCCGCTTCAGCCATGAACCAGAAAGATATCAACGACAAGTTCAACGACGCCTACAGCAGCTGGAATGCGGAACTTGAAGATAGGTCTTGCGCCATCGTCGATACAGTTCGTGACAACGAAAAGGCTATTATCACCGTGACCATCCGTTGCGGCGAAGCCGAAACCAAGATGGAAATCCCGTTCACGCCCGTGAACGAGAACCTCGCCAAGGTGTACAAGAAGCATGTTGTCGTGCGTTTCCCGGTGCAGGCCAATAAGGAAACAAAAACTGACGACATCTACGAAGAAATCTGGAAAAACCTCAAGGGTGGCGACAATGCAGAACTTACCGTGACGGACCTGGACGAAAAGTTCGCCCCGAGCGGCAAGGTGTTTATGCAGGACTTGTTCGCCTCTGCCAATAAATCCTTTGTGACAATCGAAGAAACTAACGAAAAGGCGGTGGAATACAAGGTTGCACGCCTCGAAGGGGATCTCGACATCACGAACCTTACGACCCCGGTTGTGAAGCTCCGTGTCAAGCTGAACTTGACCAACAATGCTTTCGGCGCCTTTGGCGGATTTGGCTCGAACGCAACGGATGTCATTTACAACGCCTATGCAGACTTGTCCGATGCGTCCGATACGGTTGTCATCGACTTTTTGACCGACTACAAGGCCGCCCGCGTAAAGAAGTTGGTTGACGATGGAAACGGTTTTGGTGTTGCAAACGAGCAGGCGAACAAGGACCTTGCCGCTGCCCTTTATTTGGAAAACAGCGAAGAATATCCGTCTTTCGAACATTATGCCCCCGATCAGATTGGCCTGGCCGAAAACTTCAACAGCATCGTGTGGGTGATGGCCCTCATTGACCAAAAGGACAAGACTCCGAGCTTTAACCCGGTCTATAACGCTTTCCGCAATGTCTTTGCCGAAAACGGCAACTTTAACACCGCCGTCAATACGACTTACGCAGGCAAGGAACACAGCATGTTCTTTGTAGACTACCTCGCTTTGCTTATCGACGCGAACTTCTTCAAGTGGAACCAAATGCAGCATGGCGACTATACTGCTGAAACGAATGTCTGGAGTGGTACGGATGCCGTCTATTACAAGATTTTGCAGAATGGATTTGTGGAAGCCTATAAGCTTAAAGTCGAAGACGCAAAGGTTTTCAATGATCCGTCTGGCTATAGCAGCAAGGTATATAAGTCTGATGTCAAGGGGGGATATTTCCATTACTTTGAATATATCGAAAACGAACAAGTTTGGTATCCTGTAACACTTTGGGCTGTAGGTGTTGCAACGGTGGAAAAAGTTTGCGATGCTGACGCTGTTAATTCGACCTTCTTCTATAGCTTTGAAGGTCTTGATGATAATGCCGTTTGTATATGCAACGATAAAAACTGTGGCTGGCAATATACTGACAATGTATGCTTGGGCCGTAATATAGGCGATAAGGGATCGGCGTTCTTTGACGGGGAAATTCAAGAGTATGAGTGCGTCAAAGAGGAATGTAACCTGTCCGCTTCTTCTTGCGATAATCTTGGACTAGTGCCTAGTGCTCCGAGCTCTTCGGGTTCTTCCGGTGAATATTCTGAACAGGACGGCATAACCCCGGAAGAACAGGCCAACAATCCGGAATCCAAGCTTTATCTCGGTGAATGCAGCGCTACTGTAAACGAAGGCAAAGAAAAGCTGTTCGACACCAAGAATGCGGAACTTGCCACGGCAACGAGCAAAACAACCTTTGTATGCGATGGCTCCAAATGGAGAAAGAAAGATGATCATGACGAGGAATATGGAATATGTACAAAAACCGTGATGGAAAAAGGCGAAGTCAAGGCAGAATCTGGTTCCGAATTTTATAAGTGCGATTACCTTGATAACGAGAACAAATACAAATGGATCCCAGCTGGATGGACTGACTCGTATTTAGGAAAAGCTTGCTATAAAGGCTATGTCAATGAAAAAGTGGTTACTGAATCCGGTTATGAATATGTTTGTGAAGAAAATTCTGAATATACAGACAACTGGGGTAACCATATCCATGAATGGCGTGAACTTACCTTTGAAGAAATCTATGGCGAATGCGATGAAGATAAGATGAAAAATCAAACCAAAGTAGCTGTTTACGAAGGGAAAAAATACAAGTGTAACTACATTTCTGGAGGTTATCTCAGCGGATACTCTTGGGTTAAAGCAAGCGATTTGGATGAAAACGCAACGCTTGGAATTTGCACAAGAAATCGAAAAAAAGATGCCGCTATAGTCGGTGACGCATACTATGAATGTCTTAATAATGGTAACGTAGAAGGAATCCCCGCAAGTTCTTCCTCCACAGATTGGCTAGAAATTAATGAAAATGAGTACCTTAACGCCATGTTTGATAATTGCGATACCGATAGAGGTGATACTAAAAACATTGCAGACATTAAGAGCGAAACCCTCACGGATGGTGAAAGCCACAGTTTCAAGTGCTCTATAGCTAAAGAAGTCGTAAATGACAATGGTAAGTGGGTTGACGCCTCCACAGACATTGCTCTCGACCAGATTTGCAACAGAGATAACGAAGATGCAACTGTTACCAAAGAAAGCGTAATCTATGTCTGTGCGTACAAGGATGAATCATCCATGTATCAGTGGATTAAACAGGAACTTGAGCAAGAGTAATTGATTCGTACTATAACATGAAAACATCCCCGCAAATGCGGGGATGTTTTTTTATAAGAGAGAAGCTCGGACGAACCGAGCAAAAGATTATATCGCAAACTTCGTTGCATCAGCCAACTGCACGCTGGCGATGCGGGAAATACCCTTGATTTCCTGCGTCACGCCGTAGAGCATATCGGCTTCGGCCATGGTACGCTTGTTATGCGTCACCACGATGAACAAGGTCTGCTTGCTGAATTCGCGGAGCAGCGCCATGAAGCGGCCCACATTAGCGTCATCCAACGGGCCGTCCACTTCGTCCAGCACGCAGTACGGAGACGGTTTTTCCATATAGATAGCAAACAGCAACGCCGTTGCGGTAAGTGCGTGTTCACCACCGGAAAGCGCCTTGATTCCGCGCATCTTCTTACCCGTGGGGCGCACGTTGATTTCGATGTCCGCATCAAGAATATCGAGCGGCTTGCCGTTCTCGTCGAGCTTTTCCACGAGGCTCATCTTGGTTTCGCCATTCAAGAACAGCTTGCTGAACACGAACTGGAAATTCTTCTGGATGCGCTCGAACGTCTCGAGGTAACGCTTGCGGGCAATATCGTCGAGCTTGGTGATGGTACGGTCGAGCGATGCGCGGGCACGGTCCAGGTCGTCGAACTGCTTCTCGACTTCTTCCAGGCGCTTTTTCTCGTCCTCGTAATCTTCCATCACGTTCACGTTGATGGGGCCAAGTTCCTTGATTTTCACGCGCAGTTCACGGATTTCACGGTCCGCTTCGGGCTGGGAATATTCCACGCGTTCAATATCGCCGGGTTCTTCCAGGTTCACTTCCCAGTCGGTAAGGATGCGTTCCTTGAGCCTGTCGACATTCGCCTGCAGGGCCTCGCGGCGACGCACGATATCGTTCAGGTCGTGCATCTTCTCGATCATGTCGTCACGGAGGCTGTTGACTTCCTTCTGCCATTCATCGATATCGCCCGAAACAAGCTCGTACTTTTCGCGGGCAAGGTCTCGCCTGCTCTCGATTTCACGCAGGGCGGAATCCTTCGCCTGAACCTGGTCGGCAATCCCTTCGGAATCGCTACGGAGCTTGTCCATCGCTTCCGCATTCTTCGCGATTTCGTCCTTGCGGTTGACAATCGTATTCCCGAGGAAGTCCATCTGGTCGGCAATGTCCTTGAGGCGGCTCGTGTTCTGCGCGAGTTTCGCATTCTTGTCGAGGACGCTCCTTTCAAGTTCGCGAACTTCTTCGTCCTTGTCGCGGAACAACTGTTCCTGCTCGCCGAGTTCATCGTTCACGCGGTCGTACTCGCCTTCGGCCCGTTCCGCAGCCTGCGCGGCCTCGGCAAGTTCCGCATCGGAATTCTTGCGCTGTGCGGCTTCTTCAATACGGGCACGGGCGCTGTTGCAGTTGGCATCGAGCGTCGCCATGCGGGATTCGCAAGAGGCAACCGTATTCTTCTGGATTGCAATGGCGGCATCGCCCCCGTGGAGCGAGTTCTGCTTCTCGCGGATGTCATCCACCAGCGATTCGAGCATCTGGGTTTCCTCGGCGAGGGTATCCTGTACCCGCTCCTCGTCAGAAAGTTTCTGCGAGAGCTCGCCCTGCACGCCGGCAAGTGCCTGCTGGGCACTTTCAATCTCGTTCTTGCGGCTCAATGTACCCGCGGTCGGCGTTCCCGTAGAAACGAGCCCCGCCGTGCGAACTGTCGCATCCGGGGACACAAAACAGAGGTCGTCGTTACCGTAACGTTCGGCAAGTTCCAGCGCCGCATCGAGCGATTCCACCAGGATGTAGCGCGAAAGAATCCCGCGGAGCCATGCCAACGTGGGTTCATCCGCCGTCACGAAATTCGCCATCGGGCCAATCACGCCGTTACCCTCGATGTTGCCCGCAAAAGCAGGGCGCGGCTTAGCCGTGAGCGCCATCAGAGCCTGGCCCACATTCTCGTTCTTGAGGGAGGCGACAATCTCGCCCAGGCTACCCGCATTGTCGACAATCACGGAATCAAGGATATCGCCCAGCGCGGTTTCTACCAGGTGGGCATATTCAGGTGTCGCGCTAATGCGTTCGGAAAGCAGGCCCTGCGTGAGGTTCGACTTGTTTTCGGCAAGCCAGCGGCTCGCATCGGAGCCCTCGCTAGCAACGCTCTCGAGCACGTCGATACGGGACTGCAGGCGAGCCTCCTCGTTCCTCAGTTCCGCAATGCGGGCAGTAAGTTCGGACTGTTCCGACCGAAGCGATTCAATGCGTTCCTCGCGAACGGATTTCTGCTCCTCGAGATTTTCAATTTCAGTGCGGGCCGTATCCATGCCCTGCTGGATATCTTCCACGGCACGCAAGGCATCATCGCGCTGCGTACGGAGTGTTTCCAGTTCGCTATTCCAGCCGTCAAGGTTCGACTGGAGCATATCCGTTTCTGCATCGGCACGTTCAAAGCGGGAACGGAGCGCGTTCAGCGCATTCGCAGCCTGCAGACGCTCGTTCGAGAGTTCCCTCGACCGGGTGCGCAGGTCATCGAGCTTGTCGCGCATCACTTGCAGGGTTTCGCGTTCGCGTTCCAGGATGGCACTCATCTCGTCCATCTCAGAATCGTTACCGAGCGCCTCGTTTTCCTTCTCGAGGCGTTCCTTCTCGGCAGTAAGCTCGCCCACCTTCTGCTCGCTGCGTTCAATCTCGTCCTGGGCCTTCGCGCTTGCCGCCTCGGTCGCAGAGATAGAATCCTTCAGGCGCACGATGTCGTTGTTCAGGTTGTTGAGTTCGATAGTCGCCGCCTGGACTTCGCGTTCCAGTTCACGATAGGCGTTTTCGTCCTCGCTGATATCGAGCTTCTTTTCCTCGATCTTGGTCTGCAGTTCGGTCGCACGCGTCTTTGCGGTCTCGACCTCGTGCTCCATGCGGCGGGACGACGTATCGAGCGTATTGAGCCCTTCCTTGTGGTCCTCGAACTTGTCGATACTCACGGAAAGGTCCAGTTCGCGCAGGCGCTTCGTCAGTTTCTTGTATTCATCGACCTTCTCCGCCTGGGTCTCGTACTGGCGTACGGAACGGCGGGTCGCACGCAGGTTGTCCTCCACGCGGGCCATGTCCATCTGCACACGTTCCATCTGGCGTACGGCTTCCTTGCGCTGCTGGCGGTACTTGCTCACGCCGGCAGCCTCTTCAAACAATACACGGCGGTCGTCCGCCTTGTCGCTCAACACCGCCTTGATCATGTCGGCGTTCATCTGCGAGTAGGTACTGGAACCCAGGCCCGAGTCAAAGAGCAGGGCATGCACGTCGCGCAACCTGCATTCCTGGTTATTTATCAGGTATTCGCCCGAGCCGTCGCGATGGACGCGACGGGTAACAATCACTTCAGAGTATTCAGAGGCAAGCGTACCATCGCTGTTATCGATAACAATGGAAACCTCGGCAAGGCTCATGGCGGCACGTTCCTCGGTACCGCTGAAAATCACGTCCTGCATCTTGCTCATGCGCAGGAGGGCGGCCTTCTGCTCGCCAAGCACCCAGCGGATAGCGTCGGTAATGTTCGACTTTCCGCACCCGTTCGGGCCCACCACGGCGGTAAGGCCCTTCGTGGGGAAGTTGATTTCAGTCCTTTGCGCAAAGGACTTGAATCCGAAAATCTTTAACTTTGTAATCTGCACTGAATATTAATGTAGTAAAAAAGTATCTACTTGAACTCGTAACGCAGTCCGTGACCCTCTTTGCTATCTGTGATGACCACGTACTCGCTACCGCCCTCAAATTCCACATCGCGGGCAATCAAGGCTTCGGAACGGAGCACCGGGCAAACGCAAGATGCATACATCCCGTCCGGGACGTTATCGCATGCACAGCCAATCGTCGTCTTTTCGACAATCCTGAACCGGACATTGAACGTTCCGACCCAGTCCTCCTCGTAGACGCGGCTCTTTTCACCCGGGCGTATCGTATCCTGGATCCACGGCACATACTCGGAACCGTCCTCCGAAACGATATCGATACCGACAATCGTCTTGCTCGACTTGTTCTCTACCTGGAGGCGCGTCGAAGAATCGATAGCCCAGTGGCTGAGACAACCCGTAAACACAATGCAACAGGCAAGCGCGGCCAGAAGTACAGACAAACTCTTAAAAGTCTTCATTACTTGCCCCCTTCACTGCCCGATTTCTCGTAGCGGATACCCTTCGCGGTTATCGTCTTCGAAGCGTTCGCCCCCTGGGAATTCTGCGAGTCAAGCGGAATCAGTTCGGATTTCTTTTCCGGCGTATTCTTCCTCTTGATTTCCTGTGTCTGGAGCGGAGTGGACTTGCGACCGTTCTTGGCAAACAGGGCATCGCCGAGGGAACCCATGTTGAACTGGAGTTCCACGAACCAGGTTCCCTTCGCATGGAACAGGTGGTCGTACTCGTAGGCGGAATTGTAGCCCACACGCACAAGCGGCATCTCGAACGCCCAGCCGAACATCAGGTCGTCCCAGTTGTCTGCCACGGCACGGCGGCGCAGGCAGGTAAACTCGACAGAAAATAGGCGCGAGGGTTCCGGGTAGAACTTCAGCGCGGCAGAATGGAAGCCGTCATTCGGGAAATCGAACGAGACTTCCGCATAGAGCATCTGGTTGAACAGGTTCTGTTCCCAGTTCACGCGGACAAAGTCCTCATCGTCGCCATCCAGTTCACGCTTGTAGATGGTTGCATCGATGTTTGGCATGTATGTCCAGAGCCCGGAGGATGCCCCGCCGAACACTTCGCGGTCCTCGAGATCGAGCGAAAGCCTGAGCATGCGGAAATGCGTACGGTGGAACTGCGTCTGGGCGCTGATGCGGCCAAAGCGCAGGTTCGCCCAGGTGTACAGGAGCGAATCATTCTCTGCGGGGAACACGTCGCCCACGAATTCAACGTTCTGGTGCTGCATACCGGCAGCAATCGAGTAGTCTACCGTCGTGTTGGTGTAGCCAAGGCCCCACGTAGTCACGGAACGGACAAGCCCGAAATCCGTGTACTTCGGGAAAAACAGGAAGTCCTCGCCGTCCCAGCCGGAGCGTTCGAAGAACAGGAGCGCAGACAGGTAGTTATTCTGCGAAACCTGGTGCGACGCCATCAGGGATAAATGATGGCGTATGGCAAAACCCTCGTGCTCGCCGAACTTGCTCTTCAGCGGAATCTGGGTCGGGAGCGGAGCGTAGTTCATGCCGATATCGACAAACGACATCTTTCCGTACAGGAGCAGGTCGCCAATGTCGCGCAACTGCTCGTCGCGGGTCCAGTAGCCACCCGAAGCAACCGCATCCACGTCGACGGCATCGGCCAGGGCCGACGTGAGCATAAGCGGAATCGCAACCAGGGCAATCTTTATGGAACGGAATAGGCTCATGGTTTTAAATATATAAAAGACAACCTAGAAAACAACCAGGTCGTTCTTGTGGATAAGTTCATCGGGCACGTTTTCACCGAGAATCTCGTGAACCTGCGCCGTTTTCTTGCGCAGCACAAGCTTCAGGGTTTCGCTGTCGAAACCCGCCACCCCGCGGGCCACTGGATTTTTCTGCTCGTCGAGCACCTCGATGAGGTCGCCCTTGTCGAAATGCTTGTGCACGGCGATTACCCCAACGGGCAGCAGGCTCGAGTGCTTTTTCCGGAGGGCATTCGCGCCACCCTCATCCACGACGACGCTCCCGCGCGGCGTGGTAATGAAGCTCAGCCAGCGCTGGCGACTGTTCAACTTCTTCTTGGAGCCTGCAAAAAGCGTGCCGTTCGCGTTCTCGAAAATCACCTGGTGCGGCAAGACCTTCATGCCGTTTGCGAGGAAGGCGTTCGCCCCGCTCTTCGTAACGTTCCGGATGGCCTCCAGCTTGCTGCGCATCCCGCCGGTACTTACCGCAGAGCCGGCCTCGCCGGGCTTACCCGCAAGCGCGAGCACCGCGGGCGTAATCTCGGGCACAAAGCGCAACAGGCGAGCATTGGGATTCTTCTTCGGGTTGTCATCGAACAGGCCGTCCTCATCCGTGAAAATCAACAGCAGGTCGGCATCCAGGAAGAGCGCCACGTCGCTCGAAAGCTTATCGTTGTCGCCCACCTTGATTTCTGCAACCGCAAGCGAGTCGTTCTCGTTGATGATGGGGACAATCTTACGCGCGAGCATCGCCTTGATGGTGTTCTGCAAGTTCTTGTAGCGGGCGCGGTCACGGAAGTCGTCTGCCGAAAGGAGAATCTGGCCCACCGAGAGCTGCACCCAGCGGAACATCTCGCGGTAGGTGTACATGAGGTCAATCTGGCCCACGGCAGCGCAGGCCTGCTTCTCGGCAATCACGGTAGGCTTCTGCTTGTAGCCAAGTTCCGCCATACCCGTACCCACGGCACCGCTTGTCACAATCACGACTTCCTTCCCCGCTTCCATGAGGCGGGCAACGGAATCGGCGAGTTTCTGGATATAGCGGGTACGCACGCCGCCCTTGTCGGAATCCACCAAAATACGCGAGCCAATCTTCACCACAATGCGGCGCGCTTCGTCTAGGATGTTCTTACGTAATTCACTCATATTCTTTTTTCATCAGCATGTGTCATTCTGAGCGAAGAACCGAAGGTTCGTAGTCGAAGAATCTACAAGCAAGGAGATCCTTCGACTTCGGGCTACCCCCTCCGCTCAGGATGACATTTTAATTCATTTCAAAACCACAACGTTCACCTTTACTATCTCTACCTGCAAACAAGCAACCTGATTGCATCGAGGCGGAGCTGCGGGTTCGCGACAATCTTCTTGCGCTCGGCAACGTTCTTGCGGAGCTGTGCCAGTTCCGCATTGTTACCCGCCTTCCCACGCATGGTGAGCAGGTGGTTCATGCGCTGGTATTCCTGCTCGGAACGCGCCTCCACCGCAGCGGCGGCCTTGTCGGCGTATTCCTTCGCGACTCCAGAAACATTGCGCTTCGCAATGGCAAGCCCTTCCTTCGCGAAATAGCGCAAGGTGGCATCGACAGCCTTGTTGCCCTGCGGCACGTTCACGTCGCGGAGTTCCGCCTTCTCGACAGCCTTCAGGTGTTCGGAGAGGTCCTGTCCCGAGGCATCCACGAGCGTGCACACGTAGCGCGGGCCAACGATATCGGACACGCCCCATTCCTCGGGCACGGGCAGTTCCACCACGAAGTTGTACTGCATAACAAGCCCGCGGAGTCCGGAACCGTTCCAGATACTGCAGGCGACGGTCCCGTGGTTCACGCCCGTCTCGAAATCTATGGTGCCCTGTGCCAGCGGGTGCTCGAGGCTCAAGAAGTCCACCTCGTCATGGAGCATCGCCACCCCACGTTCGAACGTCGCTGTGAGGCAAATATTGTCAGTTCCCTGCTCGTCTTCCTCGCTCTGGGCGGCAATCATCCCGCGGGTCGGCATTCCGGCAACGGAACCTTCCTCGATCTGCGGGCCCTGCGTAATCACGCAGCAACCCTCGATGGCACTGTTGTCCACGTCAAGCCCGCGGGCATGCAGCGATTCGAGAAGCAAATCCTTCAGTTCATGCTGGGCATCGATACGCAGGATTTCGTCGGTAATCTCCTTCGCCTTCTCGGGGTTGCGGGAGTTGTATTCGAGCAGGCGGTCGCGCCCCTTCTCGATATTCTTGCGCATCGCCTCGCAGTCCTTTTTCACCTGCGGGATAACGTTCTTTACAAAATCGTCCAGGCAGCCGCGCGGGTTCGCAAGCGCCTCGATCAGGCTATCGGTGTACTTGAGGAAGAGTTCACCACCGCTCATGAGGGGCGCGCCAAACGCGTTCAGGCCATCGTTGTACCAGCGGAACATCACTTCCTGGCCGGATCCCTTCACGTAGGGAACATGCACGATGATATCCTGCGTCTGGCCAATGCGGTCCAGTCGCCCGATGCGCTGTTCCACGAGGGCCGCATCGAGCGGCAGGTCGAACAGGATAAGGTGGTGCGAGAACTGGAAGTTACGGCCCTCGGACCCGATTTCGGATGCGATAAGCAGGTTCGCGCCGTTCTCCTTGCTGAAGTTCGCGGCAGCCTTGTCGCGCGCCATGATGGTCATGTCCTCGTGGAACATCGAGAACGCCCCCTCGCCCAAATAATCCGTGAGGATTGTCTCGAGCGCAAGCACGACCTCGATGGATTCGCAAATGAGGAGAATCTTGTCGTTCTTGTGTTTCTTGAGGAACTCCTTGAGCCAAACGATACGCTCGTCGAGTTCCCAGCCGTCGGAATAGCGGGTGCAAAGCAGGCCATTTTCCTGAATGTCGGTCGAGGCATCCAAATCCTTCTCGGCGGCAAGTTCCACCATCTCGCGGTAACGCGGATTCGGTTCCAGGCAAATCTCGTCGAGCTTGCGCTTGGGGAACCCGCCCACGCCCTTGCGGGTATTGCGGAACACCACGGAGCCCGTACCCATCGCATCCACGATGCGGCGCATCCATTCGCCTGCGGTCATGGCCTTCGAGTTTTCCTGCTCGAGCCACGGGCGAATCTTCGAATTCTTGGGGACGCATTCGTACAGGTCGTCCCAGCTCATGTGGTGGTTCGGGTCGGTCGGCAGTTTCGCAAGGTCGTTCACCAGCTTGCGGTATTCCTCCTGGTCCTTGATGAACGCGCCGTAGTCGGCAAAGCGGGCCGGGTCAAGCATCTTGAGGCGGTTGAACTGGCTTTCGGGGTGCAGCTGCAAGGGAGTCCCCGTCAACAGGAGAACGCCCTTCGAGCGGGCAAGCACCGCGTTTGCAAGCATGTACTCGTGGCTCGTGAAGCCGTCCTCGCACACCAGGTGGTGAGCCTCGTCGATAATCGTCATGTCCCACTGCGTCTTGAGCAGGTCCTCGATAAGCGCAGGCTGGCTCATCAGGAAGTCAATCGCCACGATGATGTTGTTGCTCTGCAGGAAGGGGTTCGGCTTCGGTGCGCCCTTCTCGACGCCAATAAACAATCCGCGGATATAGCCCTCGTCCACCAGCGTAAAGAGCTGGTTGAACCTGCGCTTCATCTCGATCATCCACTGGTGCTTGAGCGTCTCGGGAACAATGATGAGCGTACGGTTCACGCGGCCACGCGCATTCAGGGCATGCCAAATCATGCCCGCCTCGATAGTCTTTCCGAGGCCCACCTCGTCACTCAGCATGAGGCGCGGGAGCGTAGAGGAACTGCAGGCGCGGTAGCAAAGGTAGTACTGGTGCGGAATCATGTCGAGCCGCGGGCCAATCATGCCGCGAACCGGCGAAGATTTCCACATGCACGAAAGTTCCATCGCACGGCGGCGACGTTCAAAGGCCTTCGAGGAAACATCTTCCGAAAGAATGTCGGACTTGGACCCCGCACCGATTCTCGTGAGCGAACGGAAAAGGTCGCTCGGGCGCGCCATCTGCTTCGCCGTAAGGTCGGCTTCCTTGATTTCGCGACCACCACGGCCTACGTAAACGACAAGGTCGCCATCCTCGCGGACGCTCTCGACAGAGAACGAAAGCCCCTTCTCGTTTTTCGCCGTTTCACCCGGCTGCAAAATGAAGCGCTCCACGGGAGCATTGTCAACACGATAAAGACGAACCTGACCCACTAACGGGAACATAAACTTGACGGTACGGCCTTGAACCTCGGAGACGACCCCAAGACCCAATTCCGGTTCCGACTGGCTAACGTAACGTTGCCCCGGCTTAAACATTTTCATGCCTCCAAATTTAGTAAATAATGCGTTTTCTGACTAAAATTTTCTATCTTTTACCGCGTATGAAGTGGTATTTTATTGACGAAAGCATTACCGATGGCGAACGCCGGCAAGGCCCTTATTCTATCGATGAAATCCACGAATTTGTAAACCAGGGAAAAATAAGCGACAACACGCTCGTGTGGCACAGCGGCGAGAGCGACTGGAAAACATGGAAAGAGGCCTCGCAGGCGCTTAAGGAAGACCTGCCGCCCGTCCCGCCCACAGACGAGGAAATGCTCAAGGACACTATCGAGGCTCTTGAGCAGATTGTCAAGGAAAGCAAGTTCAGGTCGCGCAAGTTCGCCGGGTTCTTCGTGCGGGCATTCGCATGCGTTGTCGACAACCTCATTCTCGGCTTCTTCGGCGGCATTACGCTGCTCGTACTTTCGAGCGCGGGGGTTCTCGACTTTGAGACCGTCCAGCAAGCGACAAGCGCCTACATAAACGACCCGATATCTGCCGAAAGCACGAACAAACTATTGAGCACGCCGGGCATAAGCACGTTTATTACCATCTGGAGCGTGGCGCAGGCCATATACTTCATCGCGTTCCAGGCCATATTCTCGGCTACCCCCGGGAAGATGCTCGCCCGCATCCACATCGAAACCACAGACGGCGAGCGCCTCACCTGGATTACCTCGGCTGCCCGCTACCTGGGCAGCATCCTCACGCAATTTACACTCGCCATATACGGCCTCGGCTACCTGATTGTATGCATTGACCCGAAGCGCAGGGCGCTCCACGACTGGATAGCAAGGACATACGTCGTTCACAACACGCCCAAGGGCAAGGACGACAACGCTAAGAAAAGCGAAGGCGACAAGGAGATTCAGTAATGTACCGTTTTGAAGTCCACCAGGTAAAGAAACCCCTCGAAGGCGAAGTCCAGATTTCGGGAGCGAAGAACGCAGTGCTCGCCGTGATGGCGGCGGCCCTCCTTGCCGAGGGTGTTTCCGAAATCACGAACGTGCCCCACCTGAAGGACATGAAGACGATGAGCGACGTGCTGCGCATTATCGGCTGCCGCATCAGCGGCGAAGCGCACCAGCTCAAGATAGACACCCGCGGGGCCGACCACCTGGAGGCTCCCTACGAGCTGGTGAAGACCATGCGCGCAAGCTTCTACGTGCTGGGCCCGCTGGTAGCACGTTTCGGGCGTTGCCGCGTGTCGCTCCCCGGCGGATGCGCCTGGGGACCGCGCCCGGTCGACCTTCACCTGAAGGGGCTCGAGGCGCTCGGTGCAAAGATTACCCTTACCCGCGGCTACGTGGAGGCCACCTGCGAAGGCAGGCTCCCGGGTGGCACGTTCAACTTCCCGATATCCAGCGTGGGGGCAACGGTGAACGTGCTCATGGCGGCAACGCTTGCGAAGGGCACGAGCGTGCTGCAGAATGCGGCACTCGAACCCGAAATCGACAACCTCGTGGATTACCTCGTCTCGATGGGTGCAAAAATCCAGGGACGCGGGACCCGCACGCTTACCGTGCAAGGCGTAGAAAGCCTCCGCCCCGGCAAGGGCTACACCATTCCTGACCGTATCGAGGCGGGCACGTACCTCTGCGGCGCGGCAATTACCCGCGGCTGCGTGAAGGTCACGAAGATTATTCCCGAACACATCGCCTCTACCCTAGACGCCTTCCGCGAGATGGGCTGCAAGGTAGATGTCGGCAACGACTGGGCGCAGGTCGATGCCCGCGGGCTCGAACTCAAGCCCATCAGCATTTCGACCCTCCCCTTCCCCGGATTCCCGACCGACATGCAGGCACCCCTCATGGCGACGCTTGTCTCGGTGCCGGGCAACAGCCTCATCCAGGATACCGTCTATAACGACCGCTTCAAGCATGTCGCCGAATTGCAGCGCATGGGGGCGAACATCCAGGTGAACGGCAATACCGCAACCATCAAGGGCGGCACTAAACTCGAAGGCACCGAAATCATGGGTAGCGACCTGCGTGCAACCGCCGCTCTCGTGCTTGCGGCCCTCGTGGCCGAGGGCGAAAGCACCGTGAGCCGCGTGTACCACCTGGACCGCGGTTACGAGGACTTCGAAAACAAGATGGCCAAGATCGGCGGTGTCGTCATTCGCCACAGCGATGACGAAGACGACGACGCATTCTAATTTTTTTTTCGGCAATATGAAAAAAGCCCGCGCAGAGCGCGGGCTTCAACATTTACCAAAGAGCGTGCTTTTAACTAGTCCTTCTTGACAGAAGGAATCTTCTTCTTTTTCGCGGGTTTCTTCTCGGCAGGAGCAGCATCCTTTGCGGGCTTTTCCGCCTTCTCGGCAGCCGGGGCTTCGGCCTTTTCGGCAGGCTTTACTTCTGCAGGCTTCGCTTCTGCAGCCGGGGCCTCTGCAGCGGGTGCGGCCGGCGCGGTTTCTGTTGCCGGTGCAGCAGGTTCGGTTGCTGAGCCTGTCGAAGCATCCGAAACAGGTTGCGGTTCTACGGTGTTCCCTTCCAGCAGTTCCTGCAGGATTTCTGCCGCCTGTTCAAACTCGCCAGATGTCGCGCAAGTCTTGCTCGAGAGAATCTTCTGCAGGTACTGCTTCTGCATATCGACATTCCCTTCGGCAGCATATATCGCCGAGAGCTTGAACATCGTCGTGCAAAGTTTCTGCCCTTCAGGGAAACTCTGTGCAAGCGCCTCGAACACCTTCTTGGCCTTTTCCACCTGGTTCACGTCCATAAGGCAAAGCCCCATCCAGTAGAGGGAATTCTCGCCGAGTTCCCCATCCTTCATTTGTTCGTAAACCTGCTTGAAGCCCGTGTAGGCAAGCTTGTATTCACCGCGATGGTAGTCCGAACGGGCCGTATTGAACATCGCTTCCGCTTCCACGAGGCGCTCAGCCTCGCGTTCTACGCTGTCCATCGAAACCTGCGGCTGCGGGGCACCGCTCACCACGACCTTCTTCGCCAGAATCTTGTCACTCTTGCCGAGCAGCATATCAAGGCGGTAGATGATTTCTTCCTGGCGCGAATCGTTCCTTTCGGATTCATCGCTAACCCGGCGCGAAAGCATGGTCAGTTCAGCCATCATGCGCTTCTGCAGCAAGGCAGAGGCCTCCTGCTGGGCAAGGAGTTCCGCCTTCAGGGAGTCAACGCGCTTGCGGAGGTTCTTGTTATCGGCCCTAAGCTTATGCATTGCGGAATCGAGATTGCTGAGGACAGCAACCTGCACGTCCGTACCGACATTGCGCATCTCCTCGGTACGGAGCACCGTCATCTGGGAGCACCCGACTAGGGCGAATGCAATCGAGACAATACCTAAAGCAATTTTTTTCATTTTCTACGCTAGTTATTAGTTTTTAGTTATTAGTCATTAGTTTTTTTTGCACCACCGGCGCATTTTTCAACCAATGACCACTGACCAATGACCATTGACTAAGTTCTAATTTACTGCTGGATGTTCACGCGGAAGTTGGCACGGCGGTTCTGGGAGTAAGCCTCTTCGGTTTCTCCCTGAGCCTTCGGGGCTTCCTTACCGTAACTCACGGATTCCATACGCTTGCCGTCGATACCGTAGGCGCTCAGGAATTCCTTCACCTTCATGGCGCGCTTTGCACCGAGGGTAAAGTTGTAGTCTTCGGTACCGCGGGCGTCGGTGTGGCCCTCGATGGTAAGCGTGAAGCGGGTTTCCTTCAGGAGGAGTTCACCCACCTGTGCGAGCAGTTCCTTCGCCTTTTCGGTCAGTTCCGAACGGTCGAAATCGAAGTACACGTCTTCGCTCATAATCTGGTTGATGAGCGATTCGAGGCGGGCGCGTTCCGCTTCAAGGCGTTCGGCCTCGAGGCGCGCGCGTTCGGCGGCGAGGGAATCCTCGTTCACCGCGGGTGCGGGTGCAGCCGCGGGCTGAGCAGCCGGAGCAGGTGCAGGTGCGGCAGCCGGGGCCGTGGCCGGCGCGGGCTGCGTCTGCGGGGGTTCGTTCTTCGCGCAGCCTACAATGGCGAGGCATGCGGCAAAAGTAAGAATGGAAAGTTTAGCGATGTTCTTCATTTAGCACCTTCTTTGGTTTTTTGTTGTTCACTATCTTCGTAGAACCAGGACCACGTAGGCGATGTGTTCTCGCCGCCCTGGGTAATGCGGGTCACGTTCGCGCCGTCAAACCGCATAATGTAAATCTGGTAAGTCCCGCTACGGTTGCTCGAAAAAGCAATCAGCTTGCCATCGGGCGACCAGGTCGGGTGTTCGTTGTTGCCCGCGTTGTTCGTGAGCTGCACAATGTCGCTGCCGTCGAGCGCGCAGGTATAGATGTTCATCTTGCCGTTGTCCATCGAGGTATAGACAATGCGGTCGCCGTTCGGGGACCAGCTCGCACGCTCGTTGTAACGGCCCATGAATGTCACGCGGCGCAAATCGGAGCCGTCCTTCCCCATCACAAAAATCTGCGGGCCACCGCCACGGTCGCTCGTGAACAGCACCTCGGTCGCATACGGGCTCCATGCCGGGCTCGTCTGGTTGCTCTTCAGGTAGGCGAACTTGCGCGCCTTGCCCGTCTCCATGTTGCCGAGGAACAGGTCAGTCTTCCCGTCGACCGTCGAAGAGAAAAGGAGTTCGTCCGTACGCGGGTTTACCGCGGGGCTGTACGTCTGGTCGAACTGCGGGAAAATCACGCGTTCCGGCCCGCCGAAGTTCTTGGCATAAAGGTGCGGGCGGTTCGTCTTGAAGTTCACGTAAACAAGCCCCGCATTCCCGCGCGTCCACACGGGCATCATGCTGATGGTTGAATCGCGGGTCACCTGGCTGCGGTGGAAACCGTCGTAGTCAGATACCACCACCTGCTTCACGCCCTCGATTTTCGAGACGTACGCAAGCTTGGTGCTCGCCACGCCGCGCTCACCGGTAATGCGTTTCGTCACCTTGTCAAAGAACGCGTGTATCGCGCGGCGCAAGTCCTTCTGCTTCAGGGTGTACGATTCACCGAGCAGCAGGTCCTTCGACTTCGAAACATACAGGAAGCATTCCACCTTCAGGGCGCCATCCTTCTGGGGCAATACCTTCCCCGTCACGTAGTATTCCGCATGGCTACGGCTGAAAAGCGCAAGGTTGAACTTGTCGGAGGCAACCACGTCGAACCGGCCCGAAAGGTTCGCGTCGCGGGTAACAATCTGGTGCGGGCGTTCCTCCATCCATTCGATACCAGGCTTCTCCTCGAACGGGACGACGCCAAGCGGAATGGTCTTGAACACGGAAATACCCACGTCGACTGCAATCGTATCGATAGAGGCAAACGCATTCGGTACGGCAAGCATCAACAGGGCAAGAAACGCGATAATCTTCTTCATAAACATTCAACCTAGTTCGGCGTAAAGTTAAAGTGCAACACGAGGCTCGGGGCGCGGTAGTTCGGCGGCAGTTCGGGCACCTTCGAAATCTGGATGGCGCGCACGGACAGGTGGTCCCACGCCTTGTTGCCCGACGACTTCTTGAGTATCACGGCGGTAATCCCGCCGAAGCGGTCCACCTGGAACTGCACCGTAGTCTTCGCGTCGCGGCCCACCTTCAAGTCCTTGGGCGGCTTGAAGTTGCTCATGATAATCTTCTTCAACTGCTCGAGGTACACCTGCATCAGCGGGTCCATGTCCACGGAACCCACCGGGTTCAGGCTCGGAGCCTCCACCGCAACAGGCAAGTCGAGGTCGTCGACCGGGAAATCCTCCTGCGGTTCCGGTTCGGGCTCCGGTTCCGGTTCTGGCGGCACATCCTCGTGCACTTCCTCGGGCTTTTCTTCCGGCTCGGGCTTAATCTCGGGCGGTAGTTCCTTGTTCACCTTGGGCTTGGGCGGCTCCTTGGGCTTCGGGGGCTCAGGGGGCTTAGGCTGCACAGGCTTGGGGGGCGGAGGCGGCTGGGCCACCTGCACCATCTCGAACACCGGGATCTGTTCCGGTTCGGGTTTCAGGTTCACGTAATGGAGCCCGATAAAGAATGCGACAACGAGGAAATGGAAGACAACCGCAACTACGATTATCTTCACGAGCGTGGAGTCCACGTCCGAGCCGAAGTACTTTATTCTTTCTTCCTGCTTGCTCATTTACCCGGTTTTTCTTTAGGATTCATCGTAAGGAACCCGAGTTTTGTCACGCCCAATTTTTGGACCTTGGTCACAACCTTCATCACAAGCCCGTAGTTCACGTCCTCGTCGGCATTGATGACAACGGCCATCTCGCCATTCCAGAGCGACTTGAACACGTTATTGAAACCATCGAAATCCACCTGCATGTCGGCGATGTAGATTTCCTCGTTCTTGGTGATGGACACCTTCAAGAGTTTTTCCTGCTCCATGGTCGGGGCTTCGGCCTTCGGGAGATCGACCTTCACGCCCTGACTCATGAGCGGCGCAGAAATGATGAACACGATAAGAATCGAGAACACGATATCAATCATGTTCGTGAGGTTCATCTCCTGCTTGAGTTCTTTTCCGCGGCTACGCTTCACCTAGGCCTCCTAGCCGGCAACTTCTTCGAGAGCGAGCAAGTCGCCGCGCTTGAAGAGGCTCAACACCTGGGAACCGAAGTTGAAATAGGAGATTTCGTTCTGGCCGTTGCAGCTGGTAAAGTAGTTATAACCCGCAGAAGCCGGAATAGCAACCACAAGGCCACCCACCGTGGTAATCAAGGCCATGGCGATACCCGGAGCGACAACGCTCAGGTCGGCAGAGCCGTGCTGGCCAATCTGGAAAAAGGCAATCATGATGCCCCACACCGTACCCAAGAGGCCGAAGAACGGGGCAAGGTTAGAACTCGTGGCAAGGAAGCTCAGGTAACGGTCTTCGGTAAGGCGCAGGCCCTCGATGGAACGCTGGATAGTATCTTCCAGGAGCGATGCACGGTGCTGGATGGAGTCGTAACTCACGAAGTTACTGAACTTGGAGGCTTCCTTCAACACCTCGGCCGTAAGGCGGCGGAGCGCACTGTCCTCGGCGGTCTCGCAAAGGCCCTGCAACTGCACGAACTGCGTAACCGTACTGAACTTGCGGAAGAACTCAGCATTCGCGTGCTTGCTCCTGCGGTAGGCAAAGAACTTCACGATGATAATGCCCCAGGAACCCAGCGACATGATGGCAAGGATGCAGAGGACCACGATGGTCGCAATATCGGACTGCACTACCATTTGTACAAGAGGGATGGAATTGTTCAAAAGAACCTCCTCGAATAAAAGACTTGGCGGGAACGACCGCCCCGTGCACAATGTAGCAAAAAAATATGATTCAGACCAAGCAAAAGAAACTTTATTCGGGAAAAAAAGCGAACTTCAGAATCATACAGACCTAACACACAAAAAAGCAGCATTTAGTCTGTAAAAATTGAAAATAGGCCCTACACAAGGCCTTCAAGTTCCTTGACGTGAAAGCTCCTGCGGTGCACCGGCGTAAACCCGAATTTACGGATGGCGTCGAGATGCACCGGCGAGGGATAACCAGCGTTCTTCTCGAATCCGTAAGCCGGATACTTTTCTGCTAGTTTGTCCATATAGCGGTCTCGGAAGACCTTCGCAAGGATGGAGGCCGCAGAGATGCTCGCGATGCGCCCGTCGCCCTTCACGACAGGCATCTGCAGTTCTGCAGGAACACCGCGAATCTTGAGGTTGCCATCGACCGCAATGAAAATATGCGGCACCCGCTTGTCACCCTGGAGGGAATCCGCAGGACAACCGTTAGGGTCCACCTCCGCAAAACTCCCCTTCACCTCCACGGGAATCTCGGGCGCAGTCTCGTTTATCCCGGGCATCCCGAGCGCCCGCAGCGCTCGCCGCATCGCAAGGAAGTCGGCCTCGAGAATGTTTATCTCGTCAATTTCCTTCTCGCTCGCGCTCGCAATCGCATAGCAGGCACACGCGTCCTTCACCGCATCGAACATCGCCTCGCGCTTCTTTCGGGAAAGTTTCTTCGAGTCGTTCAGTTCGGGCATAATGTCGGGTGCCTTCAGCACGGCGGCGCAAGCCACCACGGGGCCGGCAAGCGGGCCGCGGCCGACCTCGTCGACACCCACAACGATAACGCTCTTGCCCTCGCCCGCCGCGGCCGACGCAAACAGGTCAAGTGAACCGTCAACGCCGGCCCCGCCGACAGATGCCGGATCCGCGACAAACTTCCGCATGAGGGTTTCCCCCTCTACCGGAGTCTTGACGTTTTCGAGGAATGCGGGCAGTTTAAATTTCATAGATTAGTTGTTAGTCATTAGTTGTTAGTTATTGGTTGTTAGTTAAAATTATCGCGCCTTTGGCGCCTGATAAATGCTAATGACTACTGACTAATAACCATTGACCAAAAAATTGACCCATGACTAATGACCCATTTCATTATAGTAGTCTCTTATCGTCTTCCAGTATAAATCGTGTTCCTGCTCGAGCACGCGGGCGGCGAGCACCTCCGGCGTATCGCCTTCCAGCACAGGCACCTTCACCTGCGCGAGAATCTTCCCCTGGTCGATTTCCTCGCTCACCAGGTGCACCGTCGGGCCCGATTCCTTCTCGTGCGCGGCAATCACTGCCTCGTGCACGTGAATTCCCCAGAAGCCCTTCCCGCCATACTTGGGCAAGAGCGACGGGTGAATGTTCAATATGCGATTCTCCATGCGCCGCACGATGCACACCGGCAGGGCCTTCATGTAACCTGCCAGAATAAGCAAATCCACATCGTACTTGTCAAGAACCTCAAGCAGCGCGGCCTCGTACGCGGCAACATCCGGGTGAGTCTTCCCCGAAATGTGGTAAACCGGGATGCCGTACTCCTTCGCATGCTCCACGGCACCGCACGTTCCGTTGTTCGTAATTAAAAACTTGCACTGCGCCTCGAGGTCACCCTCGCCAATGCGCTCAATAATAGCCTTAAAGTTGCTCCCGCCACCGGAAGCCATCACGCCAATTTTAAACATGGCGCCAAATATAGAAAAGAGCCGCTTACTTGTGGTCGATTCCAGGGGGCGTGCGCAGGTAATAGATAACGCAGGGCACCACGACGCAGAGTACGGTAACCGCGACCGTCAGGTACACGAACCATTCCTGGACCGTCACCGCAGGCGGCAGGAAAAACGTCTTGACAATCGCGAAGACAGCAATGAGGAAAACGCCAGGGAGCAGGTAAGACATCAACTTGTTCATGATTTAAAAATAACACTTTTTTTGTCCGAGTTCCGTTTTGTAAACACTTTTTTGTTTTTAAGCAGGCGCAACCGCCTTATAATTTGTAACTTTTACCCCGGAAATAAACCTTAATTCATGGAAATAACTATGAGCATCAAAGATTACCTCGCCGGCGCCAAACAGGCCGGTTCCGTCCAGAAGCTGATGACCCCGGGCCTCGCCGTGGAATTTATCCAGCCCTGGTACACCCCGCTTTCTACGACCCCCTCTACCACGGGTATTGCTGTCGGCGGTATCGGCTCGACATTCACCGCAACGCCTGCGGGCACCACCCCCGTGATGAACGTGATGCCGGGCGTGCAGGTCCGCACCGAAAAGCCCTCCGACCTCCGCTTCAACAACTTTTTCTTCAAGGAAGCGGTCTTAAGCGCAAAGGCTCCCCTTGTAATTGGCAACTTCGCCGCATTCGGCATCTACAACAACAACTTCCCGCTCCTCGATGCAAACGGTGCGCGCGTTTTCGGCGATGCCGACATGAAGGACCAGAAGAAGGCAGAAGCCAAGCTCAACAAAGTGCTTGCCGACAAGACGTTTTTTGCAACGAACAAGGCCGCCTTTGAACGCTGGCACATCCAGTTCAGCGACCGCACCCAGGCTTTGATCGCTGCAGGCAAGGACACCGCCGCCATCAACCGCGCCGTTCTCATTGACTTCTTTGACGGCATGATTGGCGAAAAGGCAGCCCGCGAAGGCGCCCTCACCGCCGCCTGGGCAAACGACTCCGAGTTCCTCGGCCAGCCGGGCTACGACGCCGCCAAGATGAAGTACACCGCTCTCTATCCGGTGAGCGAAACCGTTTACGAAGGCAAGGGTGTCGCTATCACCAAGACCCAGTCCAGCTACGTGACCCCGGGTGACGAACGCCTCTCCAGCCTCCCGGTGAACGCCACCATGTTCACTCTCGAAAATAACACCAAGGAAACCCGCGAAGTGACGATTGTCCAGATTCAGGACAGCATCACGGGCTACATGGCCAAGAAGGACCGCCAGGGCGTTCAGGACTCCAGTTTTGTGCTGGTGCCGTCTGCTCGTTTCCCGAAGGGCGTGCAGTTTGACAAGGAACTCAAGGATGGCCGCTCTGTGCGCGGTATTGAATTCTACAACGAAAAGCCGCTCGCCGAAAGCGACTTCAACGGTTGCATGGGCGTGTCCGTCGCCTGGAACAAGAAGGATAACCTGAACGTTTCCGTGAAGCCCATGTTCTACCAGGACGATGCCGCCTCTGTGCTGAAGGGCGCTCTCCAGAGCGGTCGCGTTGCTGGCTCTTGGGTCAAGAACGTTTACAGCGGTCGTGAAACGATTGCAGGCGCCGTCGCCGTGACGGCCGTTTTGAAGCCGAAGCAGAAGGTCAGCTTCCAGTTCAACCTGGTGCTCGACTTCCCCGAAATCAAGCTGAACAAGCTTACTTCCGCCAAGAAGTACACCGCATTCTTCCCCGAAGCTTATGGCCGCGTGGGCGCCATCCTCGAAGAAGCCCTCGCCGCCGACAAGAACTTCGACGCTCGCCTCAAGGCTTTCGAAGCGCTCGTGCCGAAGAAGGCCGTGGCCAAACTCTACAAGACGGCCGCCAAGCAAGATGAATTCAAGAGCCTCGCCATCAACACGCTCAGCTTCCTCGCCGAAGCCACCGTGTGGGACAAGGACGACCGCTTCCTCGTCCGCGAATGCGCCGACTATCCGTTCTTCAACTCCCTCGACGTTTACTTCTACGGCAGCTTCAGCCTGATGGCCCTGATGCCGCGCCTCGACGGTGTGGTGATGAAGCGCTTCGGTGATGCGATTCTCGCCGTAAACGACAACCGTCGCCGTCACCATGAATACGTGAACCACCCGTTCGCTGACCTTCCGGACCCGAAACTCGAAGGCCCGCGCGCCGTGCGAGGCGCCGTGATTCACGACCTCGGAAGCCCCTTCGATGCAGAACCCGATGCCTACGACTGGCACAACGTGAAGGAATGGAAGGATCTCGCTCCGAAGTATGTGCTGATGGTTCTCCGTCATTACGTGAAGACGCAGGACAAGCAGAACTTGCAGGATTGCAAGGAAGCCGTCTACGCCGCCATGCAATACCTCGAAAAGATGGTGAACGAAGGCGAAAACTTCCCGCTCACCCACGGTACCGACGACACGTTCGACAACCTCTCCAGCCACGGCATTTCCGTGTACTGCGGTAGCCTCTGGATTGCAGGCCTCCGCGCTGCAGCAAAGATTGCCGAAATCCTCGGCGACAAGCAGCAGGCCGACACTTGGAACGCCAAGGCCGACGCCGCCAACAAGGAATTCGACGAAGCATTGTGGGACGAAGCCGAAGGCTACTACCACTTCTTCGTGACTCCGATGGAAGCGAAGGACGTTGTGGCCGACAAGCTCCCGCAACTCGCCGACGCCATCAAGGACACGCTCGCCATCGACGGCAGCGACGTGAAGGCCGCCCTCAAGACCATCAACGAATGGCTGAACGCGGGCGAAATTCCGAGCGACGTGGATCTTTCCAAGAATGAACTCCGCGGCCTTAAGAAGGCATGGCTCACCGCCCAGTGCAAGGAAGCCTTTACCGCCAGCTGGAACGCAAAGATTGCGAACGACTGCGACGACGTCTTTGCCGACTCGATGCTCGCCGACACTTACCTCCGCCTGCTCGGCCTCAAGCCGATCAGCGACGAGAAGAAGGCCAAGGCCAACCTGCTCCGTGTATTCAACACGAACTACAAGGCCAACAGCCCGCTCATCGGTGCAGCAAACCTTGTTCGCAAGGACGGCTCTCCGCTGGACGAATTTAACTTCCAGGCTCACGACGTGTGGATTGGCATCCAGTACAGCATCATGTGCGCCATGATGCACCACGGCCTCGAAAAGCAGGCAGCCGACATGGGCGATTCCATGATCCGCAACCTCTACGAAGAAGCCCGCATCCCGTTCGCCGCACCGGAAGGATTCAACGGCTCCTGCCGCCTGCACCCGGAAGCTCTAGTGAAGGCATTCGGCCTCAGTGCCACCGCCGCCGACAAGATGCACAAGGAACTCCTGAAGAAGGGCGCCCTGCTTGCAGACTCCCGCATCAGCCCGAAGCTCCCCCGCAACCTGCCCGCCTTTACGAAGGCATTCGGCAGCATCGCGAAGGCCAACAAGGTTGAAGCGAGCGCCCTGTTCATGCTGCTCCACAGCACGGCCCTCAAGTACACCGCAGGTAAGTACTTCCGCCCGGGTATGGTGTTCGCTCTGCTTTACTAATGAGACCGCTCGCCTAGTGTGTCATTGCGAGGGGCGAACAGCCCCGAAGCAATCCATAGAACATAAAGACCTCGGCATAATGCCGAGGTCTTTGTCTGTTTATAAAGGAGTGTCACACATTGAACAGAGAAGCAGATGAGAAATCAGTCTGAATCGGATTCCTCTACAGCAGGACCATCGAATTCCTCGATTCTTCCCGTTTCAACGAGTTCCTTAATATATTTTGCTCCCACATGAGAATTTTCAGCAATATGGAACTCTTTACTCAGAGCTGCGAGATTTGCAAGAGATACATAATCTTGCAAAATCTGATTGATAAAGTAAAGCAGACACTTAGGCTTGATAAACTCGATATAGAAATAGTTGTTGATTCCGTAATCTTCTAACCTTAACGCATTGTCCATTTGGTCTTTACCAAGAGGCAGCACAAGGAAGGGAACATTGCAATAAACACATTCTTTTATAGTTGCAAGACCGCCATGAATTATGGCACAGCTTCCCGTATGTTCAGTATCAGCCAAGCTCTCTAAAATTTTTCTTTGCGGAACCCATCCAAAAATAGACACATTCTCATAATCACTTTTCAACTCTTGAACAAGAGTCGCCCCCGCACACAACACCAATTGGTACCCAGACATATCAGACGCTTGCATAGCATCAATAATAGACTGAAATAAAATTAACGCTTTTTCCTTGTAGTCCAAAATTTGAGAGCCAGCTGTAACAAAAACAATCTTTTTATGTGCGTTGAGAAAATCATGCCAGTACTCATCAGAGTACTCATTATTATCGGGTTCCAATTCCTTTGTCATACATGGTTCAACATAGTGAACTTTCGAGCCATGTTCATATTGACTATAATCAAAAGACTTTATGCATGGAATGAATTCATGGAAAGTCGATAATGGCGAGACAAATTCCTCCAAAGATATTCCCGGATCATCATAAATTGTATCAACATCATCGCTATCATTTTTTACCATATTGATAATCTTATTCTGTTCAGCAACAGAAAACGCCTGTAAATTTTGCAATGCATGAGCAGCAGGATCCTCTTCCGGGTGTCGCAAATATGTCGTTGAAAACGCAAATTGAATTTTTTCATTTGTAAAGACCTTTGTTTTTACATGATGATGATAATATATAATGAGCAACTCTAGTGCTGTAAAATAGCCTGAAATAAGAAGGTCTGGGTTAATTCGCTTCCAAATTTTTCGAAACTCCTGAGCACATTTATAGATTTTTGTATCAGAAGGGAAACCTACTTTATTTAACGATTTCTCACTATCAAAGCCTGCTGCGACCAAGGTCCATATGTGGTCAGTTTTCCATCTAGTTCCCGGAGTCGTTACAACTTCATTTGTGTAGCCATACGGATAAATGGAATAGTCAACAGATTTCTCTTGACACGAAAAGATTGTTTCGTATCCAAAATTGGTCCCATTTTTCAAATTGTATTTCGTCACAATCTCTTGGCAATCGGCTATCCCCATATAGTTGATATCATGCCACTCTTTTAGATAGTCTGCCCAAGCAAGAGTCGGAAGCCAGTGCCCCTGTTCTTTATAGACATCAGGCCAGAAAAGAATTTTCTTTTTATCGGACATAAGAATACCTACCTTAAAATTAAAGACCTTGTCAATCTCAAAAAACTACATAAACAACCGCTGATTGAGTTCTACCATTAGATATCAATCTGACAAACCGCCTATTTTTGAAAAGACTGCGTTGAAATCATATCCACCCTGCGCACTTGTCGAAAGCCACATTTGGAAAACAATCTTGAAACCACCTTCTTCTTTGTAGTTGAAATACATATATTTCTCCGAGTTGACATTTTGTCTGACATCCGAGGGGATATCTGTTCCAATCAATTCACCCCAATTATAGGCTACTAAAGTTTGATAGTACGCATCGAAGGTTTTGGGGAGATTGTTATGCCAGACCTTTGAGACACACGAAGAACTGCCTTCCGGCATCCAATTAAGCAAAGTCGTAAACATTTCAGGGAGAGAACTTGGAATAGGCAAATATTTTTCCGCCATGGCAATGCAAGCGGAATTATCCACTTGCGGATTATTACCGGAAGCTGTTTCAGTGGAATTTGTTCCTGTTCCCGAATCAGAGGAACAAGCTAACAGAAACAATGAGAATGAAAAAAACGAAATCCTTAAAAAATTTTTCATATTAATCCTTCAAGTTAAAATCTTTTGTTTCGCACAAAATAATGACAAATCATTAGTAATTTGATTTTGAAACATTACTATTTTTTATACACCTAACAGAAAGTCCGGTTGCTTTATACGTATCATCCACATAAACATATCCATCATTTTGCTTAAAAACCGCCGTATAAGACTCATATTCACTTTTCGGCATAGAAGACCATAAATACGTCATACTTCCTAAGGATAGATAGTTTGGCGACGAAGCATTCCAATTACTATAGCTTCCCGCATATAAAAGGGAAAAGCCAAACGCATCCGTGCCATTAGGCTCCGATATAGCAAGCAAATCCTTCCAATAATTCTTTGAACTGTATTTTTTTACATAAGCAATTAACTCAGATAATTCCGATGTGTCCGGCAGATGCCAACCACTAGGGCAAATTCCTTGACGATTTTTCACATCTAAATCAGCACATCCATCTTCCATATATCCACAATCGCTTTCTAGTGTATCTATAGCAGCTGTCCACTGATACAAACGACCATATTTTGCACAATTTAAGGTGTCATTGTTATAGCACCAAGAGCTCCCCTGCAAATTTGGAGTATAATTGCTATCCGAATAATTCAAATTTTCAGCCATCCATTCCTGTGTTCCCATAACAACGGTTTTATAAGTCTTTCCATCGCGTTTATCATATAATTCACCATATATACAATTATCTTTAGTTGTCGTTTTGCATTTTCCGACAACTAAAGAGCTACTAGATGATGTGCCTTTTGAACTAGATGAGATATTTTCTTCAAGGGAACTTGACGAAACATCCTCTTCAGAAGAGCTACTTTTATCACCCTGAATTTTGCTGCTTGAGGACTCTTGAACCGAACTAGATGAGATTTTTTCTTCAGGGGAACTTGACGAAACACCCTCTTCAGAAGAGCTACTTTTATCACCCTGAATTTTGCTGCTTGAGGACTCTTGAACCGAACTAGATGAGATTTTTTCTTCAGGGGAACTTGACGAAACACCCTCTTCAGAAGAGCTACTTTTATCACCCTGAATTTTGCTGCTTGAGGACTCTTGAACCGAACTAGATGAGATTTTTTCTTCAGGGGAACTTGACGAAACATCCTCTTCAACAGGTGACGATTCTGTTGGGGCCTCGGAAACATCTTCTCCAGACGAGGAAACTTCATCACCGCAAGAAAGCACCAGGCACATCATCAAAAGAAAAAAAGAATTATAGATTATCTTCTGCATATTCTTAATTCCTTGCAGTATAGTTTAAATATATAATCACATCTGTTATTTGACTTCCAGAAGCACCCGTTACCGAAAGGCTCCAAATTGAATCAGCGCCCCTACCTTCAAACAAATGCTTTTTTTCTGCAGATATCCGAGAATCAATAAAGTTTGGATTAGTATTTGTAATGCTAGAAGCATATGTCTCTGGATTGCAGTCAGTTATATTCGCCAACTTACTTTCCAATAAAGTTAATTCAACATTTACTTTTTGCACAGAAGCAACAGTCTCAACAAATACACTGACATTTCTAATTCTACGGAATGAATGATTCGCAAATTCATTTGTCCAGAATTGATTATCAAGAAGGATCTGGCATGTACCTTCATCCTGTAGTTTTTTCAATGCACCAGAACCATCAGGTTTGTTAAATTCGCTCAATCGAATTGCCCTAGCAATTTCCATTTCTTTCACATCTTTTTCTAAATAGGCTTTTTCCATCCGTCTTAAATCAAGCAGAATCCTTTCCGGAGCAAGCAAGCCTTTATAGAAAGAGTCCCAATAATTCGACTGTATGTATGACTTATCAGCATCATCAGGAATTTCAAAATGGTATGCTTTTTCAGCCATCTTGGCAACATCAATCAACAGATTTACATACTGTCTAAAGACCTTGCCGAGTTCCTTTTCAAGCCAAATATACAAATCATTGTTCGTAAACTTTTCGCTCAAAACATCATAAATTTCTTCCGACCTCAGAATCTCATTTTCAATGTTTTTCTGCTTTTTCTCGACCTGTTGGGTCTTGATTTCGTTTACAACTTCCTGTTTTTCGACTTCGACCACTTCAGCATCGGCAACTTCGTCTTCAACAAGCCATTCCTTCTTGCGACGTTCCAATTCAGCCTGCAACTTTGTCTTGGCAGCATCAAGTTGCCTTTGAGCGAATCGCGCAGCATAGCTTTCGGCCGCACTCACAAGATTTTCAGCAAGTTTTGTACCGCCAATCGACTCCATGTCGAATCTTGGACCACCGAACATATTCGTAACAGCACCGAACTTGAAATCAGGAATCTTGAACGTCGCAGAAGCGATGTTGCGGACTTTTTCAACAGTTTCCTGAATCTTAGCGACCTTTTCCATCAACTTCTGATACTTCTTTTCAGCGGTCGAAATAAGGTGCATCGCCTTTTTCTTCTTGGAGGTGCTCTTCTTCGCGGTTTTCTTTTCTTCTAGTTGAGTTTTTTCGGCCTCTAGGGACTTGATTTCCATTTCATGGACGGCCCTGCTTTCCGCAATCACCGCCTTGTCACATTTCGCCTTGAACACTTGCAACTGTTCAGCATCCTGTTTTTCTAGAATGGAGAGCAGGTCGCGGCCCATCTGGCAAGCATCTTTTGCCATGTCAACAGCAAGTTTGACAATAACCCGGAAACGATAAATGGACGTCGGTTCATTTGACGAATTTAGAATAGAATCGATAGAAATTCCCATCGCCCTCGCTTTCACAAGCATGCCCGGATCAATGGGCGGGGCAAACAAGGCCAGAGTCCGCTTTACACCTTGAATATTCAAGCTGTTACGAATCTTATACAGTCTGTCCGCTACCGTATCCCAATACGAGAACAAGGTATCGTTTCTTGGCACTGTAAAATAGAACATCGATTCCACAATGTTTCCGGTACGGCGAGCCTTGGCATCCATAGCCCTTGCATTAAGGACCTTCGCCTTGTCTCGACCGATTAATGCAGAATTTTCATATTCTATAAATGCATTGCCCAAAGAATCGGTGTTAGAAAGAAGGTCGTTCGCCGTGAGCGCAGACATCGGTTCCGGTTCAGGGGCTTCTGCATTTTTGGGGCCAAGCAGTTCTGCGGCCAGTAGATAGAACTGAATCGCAAGATTGACAGATTCCGTCGTGTCCTTGGCAAATTCCTGGTCGCCCCATCCAATGAGCGCATCAAGATATTTCATCACCACATACTTCTGATACGCAACTTTGCGGTAACGAGCTATCAGATGAGGGTTAAACGGATCATTTTTCCACTTATCAACAAGTGACGAGAGAGCTGTCCTATCTGGGAGCATGTCCCGCTTGGTCGGAAGCCCCAACATCTGCAATATGGACTTATCGGCATCCTTATTGACAAAGAATGGCAAGAATTTCCAATAACGAGCACCCTTGGGCAAATCCCTTGCGAACTTCTTTGTACGTTCATACGCCGAATAATTCATTCTCGGATCAAAAACCAACTGCAACCACAGCAAAGCCTCTTCGTAGCTCTGTTCTGCAATCATTTTTTCGGCAATGAGCATCGGGACATAGAAGAACAGTTCCCAATTGTACATTGCATTTGCCCCGCCCCATACAAAATCCACCATGGGGGCAGGATACGGACCATCGACGCCCTTCTTGTCGGGGCGATAGTTAAAGCGGAATATATTCTGTCCCAAATCCCACGACTGCCAATCTCCAGCCATATAATAGCCAAGATAGACGCTGAAATAGTAGTTATAGTAGGAATAAGAGTAATAATAGCTATCGGAAATAGGCAAAGCCTGCGTTTCACGGGTATAAAGCCACTTAGTGCCACCATCACGATAACGCTTATAAAACTCATCTACCAACGAATGGGAAATAAGTTCAAACCTGTAATTCTTTTGCCCCTGATTTACATTTCCGTCTTTCGGAACAGGCTGAACAAAGAATGTACGCCGACCATCCATATAGAAGAACGGCAAATCTTCTGTTTTATCTTTTTCATCCAACTTGAGCATGGACAAATTCGTAGAAACAATTCTGAATCGGCCCGGTGTATAGTTCAGGATTGCGTTATTCTCGGGATAATTGAAGCCCTTGTCACCACAAGTGAATTCTTCCTCTTCCTTAAAGACGCCATGGACCAACCGGGTTCTTTCCGGTGCACAATCATCCATCAGCATCTCCGCAGCAGGATTGACTTCGATAGTATCACTTCCATCCGCGGAAATTGTAATTTCCGCGATTCTGTGGTAGAACTGCCTAGTATAATCGTAGATACGCTTGGTTACTTTCGTTGACTTCGAAGAGCCATCCATCACTTCTGAGGAACCGACAATTTCTTCAAATTCCTGATAGTGATAACTCGTCTTGACAATGGAAACCTTAACCCATTCCAGTGACGTTTCCGTCTTCAAATTATAACGGTCTTCAATGTTCTCGTTATCGCCCAAGGCAAAGTCAAGTTGATTTCTAGAAGAATCGTACAGGGCATTTTTTGACATACGGGTACCCGTCCACTTTGTCCCTGTATAACTAGTCCAACAAACCTGTATTCGCGCATAATATTCTATCGCTTCAAGGCCACCTTCAGAAGCAGATTCTATATTGCGCTGTCCAACCGTAATTTGTGGCCACAGCAAATATAGGCGTTGGTTCACAATAGCAGGAATAACAGTCTCTGATGGAATATCTACATCAAGACGTTCCCATGGTGTCCATTCCCCCGAAAGAATCGCTTTTGCCTTGTATTTGCGATAGTAATATGTATGTGGTTCACCCTGTGTGCGACCTACTATATGCAGGGTGTAAAGGATTCCTCCTTCATCTCCCCCATTTTCTTTTGTCGCTCCAATAATTTCAATACTCGATACCTCGCGGATCTTTTCGAGATATTCAAAAAGTGCATTTTCAAGATTAGCGTGATCGTCGGAAAATTCCTGAATACGCTCTTCCAGTTCCTCGAAGAATGGCGTTTTGTCATCACGCAAATCGGACGCTATCCAGTTTTCAGGATATAGGAAGACTTTACGGGCGGCTTCCCACACACGGTAATTCTTCATCCATTCCCATTCGCTACGTTGTTGATCATTGAGGACCCTATCGCCCTCCAAACCCAACTCGGCACGTTGCACGAACAACTGAATTGATGCGGAAGCCTGGACAATACGAGAAATAGCCATGTCCGGTTCCATCTTCACATCCATCAAATAATAGGAATAAAGGTCGCTATCATCAACAAACTGACGCGGATAACGGTTAGACCTTTCCGTATTAGAACATGATTCCCAACAGACATAGGCGGCGAGAGCATCCCGTTTTTTCTTACGCAAGTCATCATTCATCTCCTGCGCAAACTTGAGCCACTCGGATTCCTTCGTATGGGACTTTACAGCAAGTTCAAGATTCTCTACATATGCACCATAGGCAATCAAATCGTTCTTATATCTAATGAAATCTTCTTCTGTATCAGACTCAAGAGTAGATTCCTTTAACAAATCGTTCAGCCCATTCGGAAGCAAATGCGTTTTAGAATATAATTCGTAATATTGTGCAATACAGAGCCACTTTTCAATATCATTATCAAAGGCATCATCCGCATATTCATATAATGCCGTCAAATCAGAACTTTCCAGTCCTAACTCCTCGGCGAAATCATCTAATTCTGTCGTAAAGCGTTCTTCAAGAGAATTAAAATTGAAATCGCCCGAAAGTAGTCTGTCCGTCACATAGTTTACATAAACCAATGGTTTAAGAGAGGAGCCTTCCCCATTATCATCATATTTAATTATAGACAGAACATCTTCATCCGATTCGTATTTAACAAAGTCAGTAGTTTTTAAATCAATTCCTTGCTCATAATTTTGCAAATAATTATAAACGGCTACTTTTCTCGCCAAATTCACATATAGCGCATAGGATTGTTTAGACAACCTAGGCTTTTCCTCATTTTCTTTATCTTTATTCCAAATGCCCAGAGCAAACACATAGCCTTTGGCATCATCATAGAATCTCTCCCAATCAAGGATATCGTTTTCGGGACTCAATGCATCACCAAATCTTTCAGCAATACCAAATTCGGCAAAGACTAACAAACGCAAATTCTGCTGCGTTTCATCAAGCGCATCCGGAATCGAGGCGTCATCATCAACATCAAATTCTTCACAAAAATCAGAACTATATAGATTTGAAGCAAAGGTTTCCGCAGCAGTCTCTTCATCTTCGGTCACAGGAGAAAGCATCTTTAAATAAAAATCTGCATCTATCGATGTCCCGCTTATAATTCGCCATTCATCGGCAAATTTACGAAGGTTCATCAAATTATCAGGTCCAGGCATTTCAGGATTAACAACAAGCCCATTTTCCTTTAAAATCAACAAAGCATCAATCGAAAGCCCAAATGTTTTCTGTAAGAGTGTTGCTCGATAAAATTCCTGCATAATTTGGGGTGCAGTCATATCAAATCCATCTTTTTTCACAAATTTGTAGATAGCTATGGCCTCATCCTTCTCCATGCCGAATCCAGTATTCGCGATTCTAACAACATCCCTTTGCGTAAATACCGCATTTCCTGCAACAGGGCTTGCCAAATGGAAAATTTCATTCAGCACATCGATCGATAGTAACCCAACATTGCCCATTACATAGGCTTCCTGCACTGTCACGCCATAACGCGCACGCATTTCACAAATCACATCCAACTGATTTATATCTAAATCAAAGGTCAGTAGCAGTTCTTCGAAAGTCCAGTCAAGAATATTTTTTCGATGTAATAGAACTGCCATTTTCTTAAAGAACTCATCCCAACCAGAGAAGTTAGACTCTCTTGCAACGAAATGATAACCGTCAATATTGGCAAGTTGGTAATATTCGGAATCTTTCGGCTTATACTGAACTTGATCAAAATGACCATCTAAAAGAATTACATTTAAATCTTGAATGGTCAAACCAGAGCGTTGTAAGAAAACGGAAAGGTTACACAACACATCAATATAACCGCCGTCCACATAATCAACCTTATTCGGCATCAGGATTCTATTATTGGTCTGGTCAAGCCCCCAAAGTTTCCACGTCGGAATTTCAGTTAACGGGAATGAGGAAATCAATTCCCTTTGCATTGAATCTAAACGAAGTTCCCGAAGATCAGCACCAGCAATTGACGCAATATCATAAAAATGTAACGACAAATTTGCCAAAATCTTTTTTGCTTTTTCCCGATTGAAATTTGCAGGCAATTGAATGGGATAAACCGACTCGCTTAACTTTACCAGCGCGAGATCGGCTATTTTCTTTCCTACAGTCGTTCCATTTTCTTCGACATCTATCGTTTCACCAAACGGACAAGGTTCAGCCCGAAGTTTTTCGGCGCTAGCATCACTCGAATTATTATTCGCAATTGGGTAAGCAAAACCATTATTTTCAACAGGACCAGCCACCAAACATTCCAACAATTCTATGCCCAAATCAATCGTGGGCATAGGGATTTCCGCATTGGCCTTAGTCAACTGCAAATCTAGATAGTCCGGCCTGCGCATTACAAAGGACTTATACGCGGAACTCTTTTTTAAAAACTTCAATAAGTCTATATAATAGGCAGAGGCACTCAATATTGACTGGCCTTCCGTTGCCTTAGCATAGTTAATCTTTCCAAAAAGTTTCGCCCAATTGACAGTATCGCGTGTTGCGGTTCTTTCATTCGCAGTATTTGTAATATTTCTATTTTTCGGAGCAGCAAGCCGCATTCTAGAAGAAACAGTACGGGGAAGCGAAGGTAAGGTATCTTCGCTTTCCGTAGAAGAATCGGATGCATAAGCTTGAATATTTAATGTTGCTTCAACGATATAATTTTCCGCCAAGCGGTGTATTTGCTTTGCATCTTCTGTTTTGCCAAGTCCGCCCCCATATTGAGCAACAAAAGAATCCTCATCAATTGAAGCTATTTTATAAGCTGAATCAAAACCTTCTTCAACCAAATAGGCTATTGCAGTCGCACTGTCCGTCAAATGGAACAAACGCTGTAATTGCTTAATCAATTTTTGATTACCTTCGCTTACGGAAAGTTCTGTATTCTGTTTCAAGAACTCATCTAAATCACTATTGGACAGAGAGAATTCATCCCAATCAGAATCTTGCAAAGTCAAGCAGAGAGATTTCCAATTTTCGAGCAAATTAATAAGATTTCCATCCGGTTCGACAAGAACTGTTTCTTCCGTTGCTTCATCTGTTATTGAAGTACGCTCAGCCAAAATTATAGCGTCACCAAACTTCTTTTCCAAATCAACAAATAGCGTTTGTTGCGGGAACCATTTCTTAATGAGTTCAAGAAGTTTACGAACGTATATTACCTTTTTCAGTTCTGTATTGGTTCCGGGAAATTCAGGAGGCAAACACTGCGGATAAGTGACAACAGGAGTTCCATCAACAGTTTCCGTTTTGGGCGTCCCAAATTGCATACCATAATTATCGGCAATGGCGTTAACAATACCAGACCAATCCGATTCTGTAAACTTCACAAAATCAGCGAAACGTTTAAAATTAAAATTTCCCTTTGTATAAGCATGGCGATAAGCACAAACCACACCATCTGCAAATTTTTCAAAGAAATCGTTAAGGTCAAAAACCGTCTTCAATCTAAAAAACTGTGTTTCAGTTAATTGCGGATATTCAACCAAATGATTGATTCCCGTTGATGAAGAATTTGTTGATTCTCCAGAACTGTCAATATTACCTTCCTCTTCATCTGGTACAACAAATTTTTGTAATACTCGGATTAAGGCATCCGTATTGGCTCCCACATTATAATAGGCGTCCAATAAATTATTAAAAAGAGACGCTTTATCCGAAGGAAGATACTGAGAAATATTTTCTTTTGAAATATTTGAAACATACCGCAGTGGAGCAGGTCCAACGACGGACAAGTTCCCAGACAAGTAAAGAAGGAGCATCTGACTTATAGTAAGCGATGTTTCATCTTTTTCCTTATCTTCCGAAGATATTCCCTCACCAAGCAGTCGCTGCCATAGTTCAAGAAACTTATTCGTATCGGCACAAATCAATCCATCGGAAATAGCGCCCAACAACGTCTTTTGCAAAACCGTCGGCTTAGCTTTTATCATCTGATAAAGCGACGAAATTCCTTCACGCAAGGACAGCGCATAGAAGACTTCACACCAATACTTCTTTTCATCATTGGACAAAAGATTCGTATATTGTTCACTTGGAGGGGTTGTATTATACCTCTTTAGAAGCTGAAAATACAGGCTGTACGCCTTAAAATATGCGTAAACCTTAGATTCAGTCAATCGTTCGCGACCGGCCACTAAAGGGAATGTCGTATTTGAATTCAAGAATGTTGTGATTCCCGAGACCTTTTTGGTCCAATCATCTCCTCCATATTCAGAAAAAACGGCATCAAAATAAACATTCAACAACGAATCAATCTTTTCGAACTCGCAAGTAAACGATTCTTGTTTCGCTTTTAAGAAGAAATTAATTTCTTGATCAGTCTTACCATTAAATACTAGATGTTCTATAGCAAGAGACTCGCAGGAATTCTCTTTAGATTTAAAAACCTCCGCATACAAAGAAACCTTATCTTTGCCATAATCCTCCTTGGAATCCAACAGCAGTCCCTGAGGAAGTAGTGTTGAATTATAGCGAATTACAAACCGTCCTTCGTCATCCGAAGTTTTCGATCCAAGTTCAATTTTTTTAAACCGCCGCGTAGTTACCGAATTCGAAGTTGTTTCTTCAAAATGAAGACAATAAGCTTTAACAATCAATCCCGAAAGAATTTTGCCTTGTTCATTTTTGACTGTTCCATAAACACTACAGTCGCCGTTCTGCTCTGGAAGTTTTGAAATATCAATAGGTCCGATGTTTAATGCAGAGTTTGGTTCATTGTAAATGTTTGATGTCCATAAGTTATTTCCTTGATAATCTTCCACTCTTATTCGAAGCGTTGGGAATTCAAGGGTTGTGTCGCCATCTTGGAAATTCCCGCGAGAATATGTTAAGGTAAAGGAGCCATCGGCGGAAATACCCGTTTCAGCAATTTGGTAAAATTCACCATTTTTTAAATTATCCGCATAAACCTTACCCTGGTAAAATGGGACTCCGTTTTTATTGAGCGTTCCAGAAACCGTCCAAACTTCGGGTACAGGATAGGCCATAGATACTCCTTTGATATAATTTAAGCGAATAATACGCAAATTTAATATATCTTATTTTATCGCCCCATGGCCATCTTGTTCAAAAATTTACAATAATCTTACAACCATCGGTTCAAACTCTCACACAACTTATGTTTTGAGTGAAAATTCTAAAGGTTCATTGCGTTTTTATTTAGCTTATTTTAGCATATTTTCCATTTACTCGTCAAAATTTATCTAGAATATTGTATATTTATAGAAAATTTTACCGGATTAGGCAAGTCTTTTTCTGTAAATTCATGCACAAAAAGCAGATTTTTCCATTTCCTTCTCGGTTAAGTAAGCTTTTTCTTCCATCCATTCCTC
>NZ_FQWR01000025.1:0-55529 GCF_900129735.1 Fibrobacter sp. UWCM
TAGTTGACTTTTGCCATTGTTTTACCTTTTTGGGGTTGCGCAATGAATATAGTAGCTTATGCTACCCTCTTATTAAACTCCTGCATGGTCCAGTTTTGGGTTTTGCTCCGTTGATAAAACTGAGGGGCAACATTTTGTCGTAAGGGACTCCGTCTTTATCCACATTCTCGTTGTAAAACAGAATGATGTCTGAAGGCTTGCCGTCACGTCCCGCACGGCCAATTTCCTGATAATAATGGATTGGAGATTGAGGCATTTGCGTGTGGATGATAAAACGAATGTCTGGTTTGTCAATGCCCATTCCCAAAGCATTCGTTGCGACAATAGCCTTCCAGCGGTTTTCTTTAAGCCCCTGTTCTATCCGAATCCGGTCTTCGCCCTCCAAAGAGGCGTTATACATTTCAGCATCTATTCCTACAAACTTCAACCAGTCCGCATATACTTGCGTGTTGACGCGAGTTCCCGTATAAATAAGGCCAGAACCATCGCAATGCTGCAAGTATTCTGCAATGCGGATTTTCTTTTCATTTTCTGATTTAACCTTAACAACAAATAGCCGTAAATTTTCTCGCAAAAGGTCTCCGCGCAAAACGGTCATGTTCTCGCCTATTTGCTCCTGGATGTCGTATTGAACTCGTTTGGTCGCCGTTGCCGTCACGGCCAACACGGGAACATTTTTCGGCAAGATATTGACAAGATCGACAATTCTCCTGAAATCCGGTCTAAAATCGTGGCCCCACTGAGAAATGCAATGAGCCTCGTCAACAACGACCATGGCCACCTTGATTTCACGGACGGTTTCCTGCCACGATATATTGCCTTGACGTTCCGGAGCGATATACAGAATCTTAATTTTCCCGTTCTTTGCTTCTTCCAGAATCTGTTCATTTTCTTCAGGAGTCTGGTTCGAGTTGATGCACTTAGCGACAATCCCCTTCTCGTTGAGAGAATTCACTTGGTCGCGCATCAAGGCAATCAATGGGGAAAAGACAATTGTGAGGCCATCAAGTTGTGTTGCAGGGAACTGGTAACAGAGAGACTTGCCAAAGCCAGTCTTTTGAATCATCAAGACGCGTTCATTATTTAAAATTTTTTCAATCGCCACCCACTGTGCGTCGTGAAAATGGGCGAATCCAAAGATTTCCTTTAACTTTTGCTCAGCTTCTTGACGGTTCATTTTTCACTCCCATATTTTTTACCAAATGACCATTTTTTCGCAAAAAGCCCAAACTTTTGGTTAAACGTATCGAATTCGGTACGTTTAAAACAGATGTCATCTGGTGAAGTCACAAATTGTGACTTCATGATCACCATATTGCCAATGCCGGCAAAATGGTCCCCAAATGTTTTGTTGACGCCAACAAGACATTCCCTTTTTTCGCACACAACCATCATGCTCTTTACACCTTCTCCAAAATATCAGCGATAAACTTGGAATCCAACAATTCAAAAGCAAAGCACTTCTTGCCCAAATCCTTCAGCGATGCTCCAATATGGTACAGAATTTTCCCGTCAATGATCATAAAACGGTCATGCATCTTTTCTGTATATTTCAAATCAAGTTGCGGATACTGCTCGTTGAATTTCTTCACATCCTGCTCTTTCAATTTTGCCTTTGAAGACGTGTAAACCTTTACCGCGACTCCTTCTTTTTTCGTCACGAGCCGTTCAAGAACAGACAAGTCAACATAGCCATCAATCAACACAATTTCTTTTTTTGCTTGAGCAATAAAATTTTCAAATTTTGCATACGCATCGAAAATTTGGCCTTGAAAAAAGATTCCCTGGGTATTATCAATTGAATATTTGTCCATTCGGCAAAACAGCTCGTTTATTTTCTTGTCTGATTCAACCTGACGCATTTCAAGTGAATCAAGGCGGTTAAAAACCTGTGCATTTGCCAACAAGAACTTCCGCATGGCAACAAAGGCTTTCATAATCTGGACACTAGCTTTCACTGCCGTTTCACTTTTCAACACCGCAGAAAGCATCGCGACGCCCTGCTCGGTAAAAACATAGGGCATATATTTAATGTTCGAACCACGTTTTTTTTCAATGTTCAAGGTCGCAAATTGCGACCTTGAACGATTATCGAAAGGCAATGCCGTTGTTTGCGACATTAAATCCTGAAGTTCTACAACTGACAGCTGGAAACAGAATTCTTTCGGAAAACGCTCAATATTACGTTTGACTTGCTCATTCAAACGTTTAGTTTCAACGCCATACAATTCTGCTATATCGCGGTCAATCATCACCTGTTGACCACGCACAGCAACAATTTTGTTCTGTATTACGGAGATTTCGTTTTCCATTTTCTCCTATCCCCGCTTAATCTCCTTCAGTTTTTGGGCCATCTGCTTACGGACTTCGGCAAGTTCCTTTTCAAGACGGTCGATATCCTTCTGCACCGCATCCACATCAATGGGAGCCTCCTCTTCGAAGGTATCTACGTAGCGCGGGATGTTCAGATTGTAGTCGTTTTCCTTGATTTCGTCGAGCGTCGCCACGTAACTGTACTTTTCTTCGCCGCCAAAACTCAGGTCTTCAAGATACGTCTTGTAAGTTTCGACAATTTTTTCAACATCCTGTTCTCGGAGAGCATTCTGGTTCTTTCCCTTTTCGTAATGCTCGTCGCCGCTGGCATCGATGAACAACACGCGATTGCTGGCACCACGACTTTTGCGGAATACTAGAATGCACGCAGGAATACTCGTTCCATAGAATAGGTTCGCCGGGAGCCCGATAACCGCATCCAGGAAGTTGAATTTTTCGATAATTGTCTGGCGGATTTTGCCTTCGCTTGCACCACGGAACAGCACGCCATGCGGAAGCACAATGCCCATGCGGCCCGTTGCGTCGTCGAGGCTATGGAGGAAATGCATCACGAAGGCGTAATCACCCTTGGATGTCGGCGGAACGCCCCAATCAAAGCGCTTATACGGATCGAGATCGGCAGACATTTTCTGTTTTTTTTCATTTTCAGCAGCTTCGCCCAAGAAGCCGCTGTCCCATTTGTCCAAGGAGAACGGCGGGTTGGCCACAATGCACTGGAATTTCATCAGGTGGTCGTTTTCAATATTGCCCGGATTCGAGAGCGTGTCGCCCTGCCAAATCACGGCATCGTCAACACCATGCAGGAACATGTTCATACGGCAAAGAGCCCATGTCTGCATGTTCTGTTCTTGGCCGTAGATACGCGCCTTGCGGTTCTTGATTTGCGCAAACGCCTTGAGCAACAAGCCTCCGCTTCCGCAGGTGCCGTCGTAAATGCGGTCGTTTTCCTTGGGCTTCACCAAGCGCGCGACAAGTTCTGACACCTTGTTCGGGGTGTAAAATTCGCCGCCCTTCTTGCCCGCATCCGATGCAAAGTTTGCAATCATGTATTCGTAGGCATCGCCGATAATATCGGCATTGTCCAACTGCGACGGGCGCAGGTCAAGGTCCTTGAAATCTTCCAGCAGGTTCTTGAGGGTCGCGTTCTTTTCCTTGGGCTCACCAAAGTCAACCGTGGAGTTGAAGTCGATGGCGCGGAAAACGTCGTGCAGCTTGGCGCTGTTGTTGTTTTCGATTGCCGCCAATGCCACGTTGATTTTTTGGCCAATCTGGTTGTCGTTCCTCTTTTCGTAGAGGTGATCGAACGTGGAGGATTCATCCATCACAAAACGCTCGCGGCTCATGGCTCGTTCTACGCGTTGTTTGTCGCCCTTGTACTGCTTCTCGTATTTTTCGCGGGTTTCCTTATACACGTCGCTCAAGTATTTCACGAAGAGCATGGACAGGATGTAGTCCTTGTAGCGGGAACTGTCGATTTTACCGCGGAAGCTGTCACATGCATTCCAGAGGACTTTTTCGATGTTTTGTTTTGTCGTCATTGCTATTTTCCTTTACTTAAACTTTTGTACGCATTGGCCATTATCGCCATGTTCAGTTCCGCTTTCGCCTTCGCGAGTTCAGAAAGCAGGGCCTGTTCCCGTTCCGAAAGCTTCAGGATTGCACCGATCAACCGCTGCTTTTCTAGCGGGATGATGTCGATTTTCAAATCGTTGAAGAAACTGGAATTGATTGTGCCGAACGCGATGGTTCCGCTTACATTCTGGTAGATTTGCTTCAAAGTGGATTGCTGGCGCAAAATCCACAGCGCATAAGCAGGATCCACCTTCGACTTGTCAACGCGGATGATAGCGAAATGGGAGGGCACCACATAGCCGGTCGATTCTTTGTTGACCAAGGCCGCCGTGTAGGGGGCACTGAGACGAACCAGGATGTCGTTCTGCTGGGTCAAAAACTCCGGTTTCAGTTCGTCGTTGGCCGCATACGGTTCGGCAAGGCCCACGTCCAAGACGCCCGGCTCCTTGATGCAGCGCAGGCTGAGCAGGCGATATTCCCGAAAATCGCCGTTTTCGGGCCCTTTTGCCTGTTTTCGGGCCGTAACCAGCCCTGTTCTTATGTTCGAAACGTCCTTTAAAAACATTTTGCAATGGTTAATTTGTGATTTTATAATGGTAATATAAGTTATTTCAGCCAAGAATGCAATAGTTTTTTGAAGATTTTTTTGTTATGGAGAATTTGTGATTAAGAGAAATCGAGAATATTACCGCGATAAATATCAGAGATGGAAAATTTGAACGCGTTCGGCGACACGCAGGAGGAGGCCCTCAGGCAGGCGAAGGATGCCTTCGACGGCGCGATGGAATGCGACCTGGATCTCGGCAACACGATGATTCTCCCCAAAACAATGCCCGATTCCGACAAGGGGCTCTACCCGGTCGAGCTTTCCCCGCGAATCGAGATTGCATACAAACTATTCGAAGCGCGCAGGGGACAAAAGAAGAGCGAGGTGGCGCGTCGCGCAAACATCACCCCGCAAGCGTACCAGCGTTTCGAGACTCCGAAGGGCTCGCCTTCCGTCGAAACGCTCTACAAGCTGGCACACGCCCTCGGCAAACAGCTCGTGGTCGAGTTCGTGTAATTACGGCATCTGAAACACCATCCCTATTGCACTCTGCAGAAAGATTATTTATATTTATCTCGATAATTCGACAATCCTCGTGACAGTCGGCATAGGCCTCTGGCCCGTACGTGCATCCGCGACGAGGCGCATCAACCTTCTTGTCGATGTTGTTGGATAGCTGGCAGGAACACGACCTGCTCGAGTGTGCGACGAAAGCCGCGCCAGGTAACGCCGGGGAAGGCCCCCGCCAACAACACCGCAAGAGCATCCCCCCCAAGAATACAAAAACACCCTATTTTTCAACAATCTGTTGAAAAATGTGTTGAACCTACTCTACAACCTTATCAAGAAACATAACGAAAAATGACAAATGACTTGACTTATAACTTTAAAAAAAGTATATTATGTGCAAGAAAACCTTGCACGCCTCTTAACAATGCGCACCCAGCGAGGTTCTTTTTTTATTTGGAGGCACGATGACCTCCAAAATCTACAACAAACCACCCCTGACATTAGAACAGCAAGCAGAACTACTTCTCAATCTGGTTGTAGATGCCTTAGGCCATATTGAAATCGCTGTTCGATCACAATTAGCCTATCAAATGGCTATCACATACGGTTCGCGATGGTATGAAGACCCAACTCTATGCCATAGCGAAAGGTTATTTTCCGAAAATCTAACAGAGCTTAAAAAACATTGGCAGCGTTCACGCGAAGTATTTAAGCAACATTACGAAAGTGAATACGATACTGCCGTATCGCCACCAGCATGGATGATCTTCGAAACTACAACTTTCGGTACCGTGTCAAAGATTTTCTCCAATCTGAACAACAACATTGCCGCTAAAACAAAAATCGCCACATACTTTGGTTTTAACAAGTCTTCAATAAAGGTTTTGACAAGTTGGTTTCAGCACCTGAATCTAGTCCGTAACATTTGTGCACACTATTCAAGACCGAATCTATCTATCAATATGCATCATTATAACTCTACTTGATATTTGTTCCCCGAAACACGATTTCAAGAACAAGCTGAAATCGATTATGAAAATGATTCGACCAGAACAATTGCCCTCTCTAGGGTTTCCAGAAGATTGGCAGAAACAGGATTTATTTCAATGCTAATTAGAGTTGCCCATCCCCCGTCCCCTTGACATTTCCCCGCAAATAAGCGATATTAAAAGTATGCAGAATAAAATCAATTATAGAGAATTGAATGTCAGCGTGTTCAACGACACGGCGGAACGTTGCCGCACAAACGCGCGGCTCCGCGAGTCCATCGCGCAGTCAAGGCGGACGCAGAAGTTTACGGGCGAACGCGAGGGCGTCGCCATCGACAGCCGAAACATCCATGCGGAGCGGGCCAAGGTCGTCGTTTCGCAGAAGCGCACGTTCGAGGCGGCGCAGGCGTATGCGGGCACCAGGGTCGCGGTGCTCAACTTCGCCTCGGCATCGCACCCGGGCGGTGGCGTCACGACGGGTGCAGGCGCACAGGAAGAATGCCTCTGCAGGTGTTCCACCCTGTACAGCTGCCTTACCGACCAAAAGATGTGGGAACTCTTCTACGAGCCGCATTGCCGCAACAGAACCGCATTGCATACCGACGACTGCATCTACACGCCGGGTGTGACCGTGTTCAAGACCGATGTCTCGGCCCCCGAACTGCTAGGCGAAACGGACTGGTACAACGTGGATGTCATCACGTGCGCGGCACCGAACCTGCGCTATGGAGATGTCAACATTACGGACGAGGCGCTCAAGCAGCTGCACACCAAGCGGCTCCGCCGCATCCTGGATATCGCCATTTTGAACAAAGTAGAAAACATCGTGCTGGGCGCGTTCGGCTGCGGGGCATTCATGAACGACCCGAAGGTCGTGGCGGCTGCCTCTGCCGAGGTTATCAAGGACTACCTTTTCGCCTTCAAGACCATCGAGTTCGCGGTATTCTGCCGCCCCGGATTTGAGCAGAACTACAGGGAATTCTGCAATTATCTTGGGTCGGAATAGTTCATGACGCAACGAAGGTTGTACAGGTTATCCTTTCTTGAATTCGGGAAATCATCCACCCAAATTGACCCTCCCCAGAAAGTCACTGCACTTGCGATAGTGCAAGTAAAGGGATCGTTGTCTTCTTCAACGAGCCAGAAACCACTTCGATCCCCAATCAAATGCATGTTGAAGCCATTGGAAAGGCCGTCAGCACCGTAAGCTTCACAATAGTTATCACGGCTTCCGTCTTCTTTTAACATATCCTCCTGAACCACCGAAGAACAGAAATACTCGCTTTCGTATCCATGTTCCAGAAGTCTGCGCAAACTTTTTTCCAATGCCAAAGCTTCTTTTGCGGAAGGGACATGCCACCCGGGCGGACAAAGCCCCTGGAATCCTGTCGTATCTCTGATGGCCAGCCACTTGCGATCGTAGTCGTGTCCTTTACCCATCGCTTCGGACCAGGTATAAAGGCATTCATCCCCAATACCTTTTTCACAGAGGGTGTCTTCGGGCGAATACTTCATGTTCTCCGCCATCCAAATCTGATCTCCGAATTTAATGACTTTATATGTACTAGAATCGCGCGGATCGATAATGGTCGAATCCTCGTTGATTATAGTAGAGAGCACTACAGACGAACTGCTTTCTGGCACAGTCTCGCTAGACGTGATTTCTTCTGATGAAGAACTTGGCAATGGTTCTTCTTTTGCGCCCGATGACGAATCGTCCCCGCACGCAATCAGGGTAACGGCCAAAATGGAGCAAGCGGCAAATAAAGGATAAAATTTCATCTGTAACTCCCTATGTTAAAGCGTTTAGTATTTTAAATATACATTCTTGTTGGGAACAAAGTCTACGCCATACTCAACCGGCACCTTTCCAAGGAAACGCCCCTGCAAATCGAAAGCCTTCACCGAGCGAGACTTGAGGTCACGAGAATTGCGGACAACTTTCCTGAAAAGCGATGTCGTGCTACTCGAGCTCATTCCGTATTCGAACGCTCCGAGGTCGGGCGCTTCGCCCACAAACGGGAATCCCAAATTTTCGCCCTTGTCGATGGCTCGGCTTCCTTTCTTAAGTTTCAAGAATCCCACGTCGGGCAAACTTCCGTCAGCGTTACGCGGGCCCAAGATTCCCGCGATGGTCGAGAGGTCCTTGCCGGTGACGGTCATGCTCGGGTCGTCGAGACTTTCAAAATCGTCTTCTGTCAAGTCGAGATTCAGGTTCCATGTGTTGTTCTCGCCGGCGGGGCATTCCACATAACGGTCGATGTTCTGACTTGGTATATACTCCCAGCACTCCCCGACTTGCGAATTCTTGTTCGGGAAGGCAATGTTGTTCTTGAGCACGTGCGCGTTGTCACCGGTGAGGGGCGCCACCTCGGCAATGCGGTTCCCTTCGGAATCGAAGAGCGTCGATGCCATGGCAAATTCGCGGTCCTTGTTCATGTACGACGTGTTGTTGAGCCACTTGCTGCCCACGCCGGTGTAGTTCGCGTAAAAGCCCGTAGCCTTGTTTTTCCAGGCGGCGCAGAACTTGATGGTATGCCGCCCACCGCCGAGGGTACTCTCGCCCATCTTGATGCCGTGCCCGTTGCCGTTCTTCGGGTTTCCAAGTCCGTAGTCGCTGTAGCCGTTCCCCATGGCGTAGCAGTTTTCCAGCACCACGGGGAATTCCTGGTTAATGAAGTCGAAGCCGTCATCGCTGTTCCACCAGGAACGACACCCGATGAACTTGGTGGTATCGCCCTCGCCGGGTTTCTGGTAATGCGCGCCGAAGCCGTCGGCATTTTCGCCGTCACCCTGCCAGCCCAAGGGGTCGTAGTTGTCGTGCGCGTCGCAGTTCAAGAAGATGTGTCCGCCGCCATCTGGCGCGCCGTCGTTCGCGAAGAATCCGGGACCCGCATTGTGGTGGCTATCAATCTGCTCCAAGAAAATGTGCTTGCTCGCGTAAAGGAAAACGCCGGAATTGGAATTGTGCTTCATGGGCGTGTTACGGACATCAAAACCCTTCAAGTGCAGATACTTCGCCGAAATCACGATGGGCGACGTGTACATCGCTCCCTCGGGCGTGCCGTCGCTATGGTCCGTGCCTGCGGCCACGGGGAGGTTCGCACCGTCAAAAATCGGACGCTCGCCCGGGTAGGCCAGGTAATGGATGCGGTTGTCGTCGCTCTCGCCGCTTGCCGTGAGGACGATTGCCGCAGTCATCTTGTACCGCGCGAAAAAGACCGTATCGCGCAGGTCATAGATGCCACCGCGCACCCACACGGTATCGCCCGCATGCACCACGGTATTCGCCTTGTTGAGCGTGGCGAAGGGTTTTGCTTTTGTACCGGCGTTGTTGTCGTTGCCGTCAGTGGCCACGTAGTAAACGGCTCCGAAAGATTGCAGCGCCGCGAATGCGAGCGAGAATGCAAATACTCTACTGTTCCATTTTTTCAGGCGCATGTCCGACTCCGCGAATTGTCCTAATCCACAAAAAAGCACGGGCAAAGCCCGTACTCACGAATATACACTAATTTTCGGCAACCCGGTACAGCACCGCAAAAGAAACGGCGAAATTACTTGAAAATAGCCTCGATATCGGCGCGGCTCAGGTAGGCGCGTTCATTCAGGGCCTCTGCAATCTTGCAGAGTGGCTTCTGGCAGGCCATCAGGATGTTGTAATCCTGCTCGACCACGTTCGTCTCGGCCAGCTGAAAATAGTAGCACGCCGCCTGGAATTTCTGGTAATCCGGATCGCTCTTGTAGAGCTCCATAGGCAGTTCCTTCATGACGGTATCGAGGTCGCACTTGAAATCCTTGCGCATCAGGAATTCCGCGATATGGCCCGCCATCGCGATATGCGCGTCGCCCTCGAGTTCCGTACCCGCGATGTGCGTGGTGCCCGGCTGCTCCCTGGAATTGTTCATCTTCACGTAATCCAGCGGGCGCTTGAACAGGAACGCGACAAGCGCGTGGCCCGCCTCGTGATTGCACAACTTCTTGAATTCCTCTTCCCCGAAAAACTGCACCAGCGATTCATGCGTCAAGACTTGTTCCGGCATTGCGAAACTCCTTTTTTAGCCGGATAAAATATATGAAAATTACAGGCGTTCACCATTCAGCGTGTTATTGACAAAGCGCGTCCTTTCCTTATTATTTGCATCGAAGTATACCGGAAGCGCAGACAATTCCCCCACAACGTCACCCGAACAACGGAAGGAACAATTTTCAAAGTCCCCCGAAGCTTCTATCATAATAGCTGCGGCACACTTTGTGTAATCTATCTTGCAGTTATTGAACGTCCCATGCGCCCCAGCATCTATACGTAGCGTAACGCAGTTTTCGGAAAACATCTGGCAATTGACAAACGAGCACTGCGCAAAATGCCACAGCGACACACTCGGTTCATTTTCTCCACGGAACGAGCAGGCCTTAAAAGAGGCCGACGGAAATTCGCCCGACAAGAAATGACTTTTGGTATTTCCTTTAACCAGCACGCCTTCTTCAAAGACGCAGTTTTCGAAAGTTGATTCACCTTCACAGATTTCAACTTTTTCCGTAAAGACCTGACCTATGTATTTCCCCGGAGCCATATTCCCTCGCCGCATTGTGGTTCAACCATAAATATACATTATATTTACGTCATAAAATGACATAAATAGTATTCTTTCGTTCCTGCTTACCTAAAAAATTATTGCATAGATAAACAGGAACATCAAGAATATCCCTGTAAGGCAGCCGCCGCACATGGCTATTTCCCGTTGCAGTTGCCGCGCTTTGCGTAGTCGGCATCGACGTTTGCCTTCCACTGGCGGGTGTTCTTGCGGTTGTTACGGATGTCGCTCATCAGGCAGCATTCCGCCTCGTACATCATCTTGATTCCCGCGCCGTCGTTCACGTAGTTTGTAGCGCGATCCTCGTCAATGCCGAAGTTCCTTGCGGTTTCGATGGCGTCGATGTTTGCACCGAGGAAGATGAATTCCCAGCCGTACTTCTGCTTCTGGCGTTCAATCATCTGCTTCACGCGTTCGGCGGTGTACTTGCGGCTCGAATTCTCGTAGCCGTCGGTAGTGATGACGAAGATGGTCTTTTCGGGGCGGTCTTCGTCGCGGGCGTACTTGTGCACGTTGCCGATGTGGTGAATTGCCCCGCCGATGGCGTCAAGGAGCGCGGTGCAGCCACGGGCGTAGTATTCCTTTTCGGTGAGCGGCGCAATGTTGGCAAGCGGGGTGCGGTCGTGGAGCACTTCCATTTCGGTGTCGAAGAGGACGGTAGAGACATACGCCTCGCCCGTCTCCTGTTTTTGCTTGTCGATGGTGCCGTTGAAGCCCCCGATAGTATCCTTTTCGAGCCCGCTCATGGAACCGCTGCGGTCCAGGATAAATACGATTTCGGTGAGTCCCTGTTTCATGATTGCCTCCGTGCCGCTATTCGTGCGGCTTAGGTAGTGGTCGCTGGCTTGGTGCGTTCGCACCTTCACATTTGCGACCGGTTAACGATGGCAATAATAGATGTTACAGGAGGCGTTTTGGTCGCCTGACAGGCGACATTTTAAATTGGCGTTTTTGAGCGAATTTTGGCAGTTATACGCCTAGAGTCGGCAACCCGAACTTGAAAAGCATGTTATTGATTTCCCAGATATCGTACATTCCGCGCTCGATAAAGTACGAAACGACCAGGTCGCCCCTGTTGGAGGGCGAAAGCGCAAGTTCCGCACGGGCAAGCAAATCGACCGTCTCGTCCATGTTCAGGTGGAGCGCGATGGCGAGCGCGAGGGCAGTCTTCTTGGTGGGCTTGTACTTCACATTGCTGCGGATTTTCGAGAAATGCTTGCGATCGAGATTTGCCTTCTTGTAGACTTCCACGTCGTCCAGGTTCTTTTCGTGAATGAGATTGAACAGTTTGTCGCAGAAGGTTTCGCCGGGTTTCGCGAGAATGTCATCGAGGCTTGCCGAGCCCTTTTCTGCATCCTCTTTGGGCTTGGCACAGGCAAGCGACATGGAGCAAATGCGCGGTTCCCCGTCAGGAATCTGTGGCGATTGCAGGGCCATGTTTTCGCATTCCAGGGCCTGGTCTTTGCATTCAGCAGCTTCGTCAAGAGCCTCGTCGCCCCATTTCTCAAACGCATCGTACCGCTCTACATCGAAAACGTTGCGACCTTGCCAGCGCCGCCTTGCATACCTGCGCACGTCGCCGTATTTATCTTGTACGTAATTATCGTCGATAAACGCCTGGATATCGCTGTACAAATCCTCGGAAACTTCGAACGCCTTGCGGTCAAAAACCACAAGCGTTACCATCATTTCGTTTGTCTGCAAGAACTCGCCGATAGCCTGCGTCGCAATCCTTACGGCATAATCCTTCGGGAAACGGAACACACCGCTGGAAATAAGCGGGAAGGCGATGGACTCACAACCCAGTTCCTTCGCCTTCTCGAGGGCATTACGGTAGCAACCCGCAAGCGCAAGCATTTCGCCGGACTTGCCGCCCATCCACTTGGGGCCCACGGTATGGATGATGTACTTCGCGTCCAGCGCGAACGCGGGCGTCACCGCCACCTCGGCAACATCCAGCGGGCCGACCTGCTCGCGGGCCTTCAACAAATCTTTGTGGCCTGCGGCCTCGTAAATCTGGTATTCGGTACCGCCCCCGCAAACAGGTTGCCTATTCGCGGAATTTACGATGGCGTCGGCCTTGACCTTGGTAATGTCGTTGCGTACAATCTCGAGGGGCATTACTTACTTTTCTTGTAGCGCTCGATGCATTCCTGGTAAAAGTCGTACGTCTGCTTGGCGATAGACTTCCAGCTGAACACATCTACGGCACGCTTGCGGCTCACCTCGCCCATCTTCTTCGCGAGTTCCGGGTCTGCGAGAACCTTGTTTAGCTTGTTCGCAAAGTCGGTCTGGAAGGCCTTCGGGTCGGCAGGCTCGAAATCCGTCTCGGACACGTGCTTGAGCGGCACCAGGAATCCGGTTTCGCCGTCCACGATAATCTCGGGAATCCCGCCCACCGCAGAACCCACCACCGGGGTCCCGCAGCTCATCGCCTCGAGGTTGATTATCCCGAACGGCTCGTAGAGCGAGGGCGTGGCAAACACGGTCGCATGGCTGTAGAGCACGCGGAGTTCCTCGTGCGGGACGGCTTCCTGAATCCACACCACGCCGTCGCGGGAGGCCTGGACCTTTTCGATAAGCGACTTGCATTCCTCGGCGAGTTCCACCGTATCGGGAGCACCCGCACAGAGCACCACCTGCGCCTTCTTGTCGATTTGCGGAATGGCCTGGATAAGCTGGCTAATGCCCTTCTGGCGCGTAATGCGGCCCACGAACAGCACGTAGGGGCGGTTCGGGTCCACGCCCCACTTCTCGAGGATACCCGCATTGAACGTCGGCGCGTAGAATTCCGGGTCGATGCCGTTGTAGATAACCTTCACGCGGTCCTCGGGCACGCCATAGAGCTTCATCACGTCGCGCTTCATGCCCTGGCTCACCGCAATCACGCCGTCGGCGGCCTCGTATGCGGTGCGTTCAATCCAGCAGCTCATGGCATAACCGCCATCGCCCAGCTGCTCCGCCTTCCACGGGCGGTGCGGTTCCAGCGAGTGCGTGGTGAGGATTAGCGGGCACTGCAGAAGGCGACTCGCGAGCACGCCACCGAAGTGGCTGTACCAGGTGTGGCAATGGATTACGTCGATATCCTTGAGGGTAGCGGCCCACTGCAGGTTGATATCGAGCGGCTTGAAAATCTTCTGGAAGCGGTCGTCGGCTGGGTCCAGGCCCAGCTTGCGCGAAAACCCGATTGCACGGACATTGTCCTCGTCGACATCCTGGCTCCCGAAGCAGCGCGCCTCGATGTGACAAAGTTTCGAAAGCTCCTGCGTAAGGAACTTGACGTGGATACCTGCACCGCCGTAAATTTCCGGCGGAAACTCGTTAGTAAGAATTGCTGCGTTCATGAAGGAACTCCTTTTCACCAATAATTATACAAAAACACCCCGCCTGTGGGGCGAGGTGCTTGGAGTGAGTGTGGAAATTCTTAGAAGTTCTTGCACTGGCCTTTCCACTTGCCATCGTAGCCGGCAATATTGCCGTCGATATACTTGCCGCTCGTGCCGACAAAGTCAGCCTTGCGCCATTCCTCGCCACCGAGGTGCCAGCGCATCCAGGCAACCGTCGCAGCCATGCCGTCCCAGGAACCGGAACCGTGACCGTAACCGCATTCCCTGCGGCCAGGGGAAACTTCGTAGCATTCGGTACCCTTGCCGCCCGTCATCTGGATAAGGCATGCAGGCGCCTTGACATTCGCGTTGTTGTAATCGTTCTCGGCGTTGCCGCGTTCCATGCCGCCTTCACCGTAGAGGATAGCGATAGTCCGGTCGGTCGCCACCTTCATGGCACCGGCTCCGCCCCAGTCTCCGCTGTTGTTGAGGAACGCGGTAAGCACGCGCCTGTCCTTGATGAGGGCCTGTTCGGATTCGAGACCGCCCATGGAGTGACCCGAGCAACCGACCGTATTCATGTCGAGCTTGCCAAACAGCGGGCTATTCGAGTCCTTGTTCAGCCCATCCAGCCAGTCGAGAGCCTTGATGGCCTGGGTCGCATTGCCCGGAGATTCCTTGAGGGCAATCACCACAAAACCGTGGGAGGCAAGACGGCGAATCATGCCCTCGTATGCACTCGGCTGAGTACCACCACCCGGGCCCCACACCACAATGGCGTGCTTCTGGTCTGGATTGTCGGTCAGACGCTTGGGATATGCGAGGATTCCTTCCCCATCCCAGCCTGTCCTTGTCTTGTACTCAACTTCCATATAGTTTTTTTCTTCTTCCTTGTCGTTCGCGAGGAAAATTTTCGGAACGGCGGGCTTCACTTCTTCGCTGGAAGAAGAAACGACCTTCGCTTCGCTAGAAGAGGACTGCGGCTTCACCGTTTCGCTAGAAGCAGGTATGACCGTTTCGGAACTAGCCGGGGTGACATCCGCACTGGAAGCAGGATTCACATCTGCGCTGCTCGTCGGGTTTGCAACCGGATTTGTTCCGGGGCCGCAAGCATCGGGCAAACTAGAGGCCACGCAAGGGTCAGCCCAAGGATCAACTTCGCCACCACCGATAATATCGGTAGAGCTGCTGGAAGCAAGAGTCGGGTCGACATCACCCACCTGGGCGGGGTCGGCCATGCCCGAGGAACTGAGGAGGCTCGGGTCGGCACCGTGCTGCTGGGCATCGGCCGCAGCGGCGGAAACGGTAGATTCGTCGCAGTTGACAACGGCAAGGGCGGCGCCAACAACCACGAGGCCCTTCGCCAGATTCCTGAAGAATCGAGATTTCATTGTATTACTCCTTGATTTACTCCGTAACCGCATATAAAGATACCTTGCAAAAAAAGGAAAAACTCGCGGTTTTCGCGAGTTTCTATGGACAATAAATCCAAAAGGGGCTGTTTACCGGGGCGCGTAGATGCGCGACATGAACTCGGCGCGGGTCTTCTCGTCGGTCTTGAAACGGCCCAAGAGCTGGGTCGTGACCATCGTGGCGCCGGGCTTCTTTACCCCGCGCATGGTCATGCACATGTGGGATGCCTCAAGCACCACGGCGACTCCCTTCGGGTTCAGTTCCTTCTGGATGAGTTCTGCAATCTGGCGGGTCATGCGTTCCTGGATTTGCGGGAAGCGGGCATAGAATTCCACCACGCGCGGAATCTTGGAAAGGCCCACCACGCAGTCGCCCGGAATGTAGGCCACGTGGGCCTTGCCCGTAAACGGCAGAAAATGATGTTCGCACATGCTCGCGAACTCGATATCCGGCACGATAATCATCTCGTCGTACTTCTCGTGGAAACGCGTCTTGAGAATGTCTTCGGCACGCATCTCGCCCGAAAGGCCGGTCATGAGCTCGGCATACATCTTCGCGACACGCTTCGGCGTATCGAGCAAGCCTTCGCGGTTCGGATTCTCGCCCATGCCGGTGAGAATCATCCGGAAGCCGTCTTCCATCATCTTCAAGTTCATGCGGGCAAAGATAGAAAAATTACCGGATATCAACTCTCACCAAGGCGCCAGCGCCCTTGGCAATATATATACCGTGCGGAATGTTTTCGAGCGACATGCCGTTTATCGCGGTGCGGACAAGCGTTCCGTTCAGGTTGAACAGCCTAATCTCGCCCGCAGATTCCAGGCGGTTGCCCACGCGCAGAATCCCGGGGGTCGCACGCGCCAAACCCTCACCCAACTGCGCGCCGTTCACGATTCCCGTCGTTTCGCCGCCGTTCACGTAGTCGCCGAGCCCGTAGGCACTGCGCATAATCTTCAGCACGTCCATGTCGAACACGGAGCCGTCCGGCGCGGATTGCCTGCGGATAATCGTCATGTTGTTTTCACCCTCGTGACCGGTATCCCAGGCGATGGGCACCACCTTGTTCTGTTTCGCGAGTTTCATCACGGCGTCGTAATAGGCAAGGCGGCCCTCGCGGTGCTTCGCGTAGTTGTCGCCCGTCAGCACGCCCACGCGGTCGTTCGCGCCGAACTCGCCGATAATCACGGGCACGCCCTTGTCCACAAAGTTCGTCTTCATCTTGCCGAACTGTTCCTGAATCTGCGCACTGGTGCACTTGTCGCCCATCGCGCCCGCCCAGGCGTTGTAACCGCAGTTGTGCACGATGTCTGCACCGGTCGCAAGGTCATCGCCCCAGTAGTATTGCGGATAAACTTGCGCGCCCCAGTCAACAATATCGTTCAAGAGTGTGTAGGTGTACGGGTCGTAAAAATGCACCTCGACCATCAGGCGGTTTTCAATCACGTCCTTCGGGAGCTTTGATACCGGCATCACCTCGGTCGTGCGGTCGATACTTGTGGAGGGCCCCTGGATTACGAGCGTGCGGCTCGCATTGTTGCCGCCCGTTGCGCGCACGGCATCCACGAACGTCTGGTGGTACTCCATCAGGATTTCCGTCTCGTGCCTGTAATTGTCGTCGGTTGTCGCGGGCTCGTTCGCGCTCGCAAAGAGCAGGTTCTCGTTATAGTCCTTGAAACGCGTCGCAATCTGCGTCCAGTAGGATTTCTGCTTCGCGTTCACCTCGTCCTTCTTTTCGTCCTTCAGGTTCTCCTCGAGCCAGCCACCGTCCCAGTGGATGTTCAGGACCGTCACGAGGCCAGCGCGCATGCACATATCCACCACCGTCTGCACCGAGTCCATCCAGCTTTCGTTGATGACGCCGTCCTTAGCGTGGCTGTCCCAGGCGCAGGGAATGCGTATGGTGCTGAACCCCGTCGCCTTCACCGAATCGATGTAGGCTTCTGTCGGGAACTTGTTGCCCCAGCCCGTGGGGTTGCCTGGAACTTCCATCGTGTTGCCGATGTTAATCCCGAAACCCATCTTGTTGAACATTTCGCCCGCAGTCGGGAGCGTTTCGGCATTCGCGAGCACAGCAAGCGACGCCGCGGAGAAGGAAGAGGCCAGCGCCGCAGTCCTGAGTCTGCTTTTAAGCATAACATCCCTTTAAGGCGTAAAGACGCCTTCACTTCAAACAACACCTGAAATATATATGGATTTACGGCCCGCGGGCGACCATCCGGCATTTTTTCCGTTGACAAGATGTCAATCTTGTACACAAATAATGTATTTTGGAATTATGACAACGCCAAATAACATTCCCGACCCGATGGCAGTACACCCGATTGCGGGCTACGACAAGGAAATCTACGTGAAGCCGACACTCAAGAACCCGAACATAGTCGTGGGCGACTTCACCTACATTGCCGACAGCGAGTTCGAAAGCCACGTGACTCACCTATACCCGTGGAACAACGACAAACTAGTTATCGGCAAGTTCTGCCAGATTGCTGCGGGAGTGGAGTTCGTGATGAACGGGGCAAACCACCAGATGAACGCGGTCTCGACTTTCCCGTTCTACACGCTCGCAGGCTGGGACATGAAGGCGCCCGCACCCGCAGACATGCCGCTCAAGGGCGACACGATTATCGGGAACGACGTGTGGATTGGCCAGAACGTAACGATACTCCCCGGAGTACATATCGGCGACGGTGCGATTATTGGCGCAAGCAGCGTCGTTGGCAGCAATGTGGAGCCCTACACGATTGTCGCAGGAAACCCGGTGCAATTTATACGCAAGCGTTTCGACGAAGAACTCACAAACCTGATGCTCGAATGGCGCTGGTGGGACAAACCCATCGAAGAAATAAACTCGCTTATCCCGGTACTCACGAGCAGCGACTTGACAGAAGTCAAGAGAAAAGTTAAAGAGATGCTTAATACCGCCTTTTCTGATATTGAGAGGAATACCCCAGAAGAAGAGTAAAAAATTTGGGGGCCAATTTTCATTCAAAAACAAATAATTGTTGACTTTCTACTAAAATTTTTGTATTTTTATTGAAAACAGGTCCCATTAAGGTGAAAGCGGGCTTCATGCCATGCGTTTCGATAGAAACCTAGCCTTATACGGGATCCGTTTTTTTATTTAGCGGAATTATATCGCAGACAAGACAAATCTTTTCCTTCAAGTAATTATAATAGCGAAAATCCCCTTTCTCGTATGCACGCTGAATAGTCCACAATACGTAGTCCGAAGCCTGCAATAGGGGACGCTCTTTAGACTGTTGGATAAAAATCCTGATGACACTCGGATTGTCCAAGCAACTTTTCGTCTTGAATCGCTCTATTGCAGAGTTTATGGCGCTTTGCATCGTGTCCTTACGAACAACGTTTCCAAGCGATGAAAAATAGCAATCGATTTCTGAATACAGATGCAATCGATTCTCTAACAAATTCTCAACTGCATACTTGTATATGGCGGCATCCTTAAAGTCAAACATATTTCTAAAGAAGGCTTCTTCTTTTTTCAGAACCACGCAGTAGTATGAAAAATCAAGTTTCTTCAGAAGGTGGAAAACCCTATCACGAACTTCAGCACAATCTTTGGCCGCATGAAATGATATTCGAGTCTTTTCCATGGACGGTATGCCCGCATACAATTCATCCTCGCAAATATCCTTATGTAGGTCGTTCAATGCCCGAGTGAGTTCCTGTGGTTTTGTAGTCTCCAGATACCCCACCATAAACATCTTGCTCGCCTCACCCTTCTCAATGAGATTAACACCCTTGCGTCCAAGAATCGCGGTATCCCCCGCTTCGTCAAAGTAATAATATGCCTTCGTTCGTCTCATTTTTTCACCACTTAGACCTATTAAAAACAAAAATGGACCACTCCGCAAAGCGGAAAATGATCCATAATACCACCTTTTCTGGTGCAAGGAATAATATACAAAAATTACACGAACACGACTTCGTTGCCGACGCGCGGAGATTCCGCGCGGTTCGGGAGGCCACTCTCCGTATCGGCATAGCCGATGGCAACGGAGGCGTACACGCGTTCGTCATCGCGCAAGCCAAAACCGCGCAGGTATTCGAGGAGCGTCGGGTCTTCGTTCAGCCACTTGAGCTGGTTGATGTAGCAACTGCCCAGGTCGAGCTCGTTCGCCGCAAGCATCATGTTCTCCACAGCGCAGGCGACATCGGCCATGTTATTGCCGTATTCTTTCTTGTTCGCGACTACAATCAGAACAGGCGCCGTATAGCAGAACGAGTAGTTGCCCTTGCGGGAAAGCGTGATGGAATTCTTGAGGCTCTTGTACAGGTCTTCACGGAGTTCCATCTTCGCGAACGCGGCCTGCACCAGTTCCTTGAGTTTCGCAATCACCGAAGCATCCGAAATCACGAAGAAGTGATTCGTCTGAGCGTTGCCGCCGGTAGGGCCAAACTGACCCGCCTCGACAATCTGCTTCAACTTCTCGAGTTCCACAGGCTGTGCCTTGAACTTGCGGGTACTGCGACGTGTGCGTATTGCTTCGAGTGTGTTCATATTCTTTTCCTTGGAGATCCCCGCCTTCGCGGGGATGACGAATTAGGGATCGCGGGGATGACGAATGAAAAATAGATCCTTCGACTTCGTGCTTCGCACTCCGCTCAGGATGACACTTGCGTGTCACTTGTCCAACGGGAGGATCAGGATACGCGAGTTCCGCTTCTGGTTGTAGTGGTCGCGCTTGCTCTTGGGCAAATCCTCGACCGAACCATCCTCGAATCCGAAGTGGTAGAACCAGTCAAGCGCCTGCGTGGTCAGCAAGAACAGCTTACTGTAGCCTTTCATGCGCCCGACAGAAATCAGGTGCCGCACGATGGCATCGCCAATGCCCGACTTGCGGTAGTTCGCACCCACCGCGATGCCCGCGACCTCGGCCATCCCGTCTTCGAACTCGTGCAAGGCGCCGCAACCGTGAATGCTGTTGTCGATGCTGTACACCACGTAGTCCTTGAGCTTCTCGGAAATGCTTTCCTGCGTACGCGGCACCAGGTAGCCCTTCGCGATGTAGTCCTGCATGATGCGCAGGATATCGGGGATGTCCTCAATGTTCGCGGGCCGGATACTGGAGTACTGGTTCGCGTACACCATGGTACCGTCGCCCCGCGCGCTGAATACTTCTTGCAGCACGCTGCCCTGGAATTCACCGCTCAGCAAATGCACGCGGTTCGCGCCCGCCTCGCACGCCCGGATGGCGTTCATCAGGTAGTCCATCTGCGCGAAGTCGAGCACGTCGGAATTGAGTTCCAGCAGTTCCTTCGCCTGGTCCACGTCCAGTGCCGAAATCACGCCCGAGTCCGTCGGCTCCAGGTACTTCGTGTTCTTGCCAGTCACGAGCCCCTTGAGCTTGATGCCGTTCTCGTTACCGATAAAGAAGAGCTTGCCCACCTGCATGTACTTGCAGATTTCGGTCGCAAGTTCCGTAGAACTGATATTGTAGGCATGCCCGATCTTGTTCCAGCCGATAGGCGGAATGATAGGCACGAAATTCTCGTCAAGCAACTGCTCCAGAATATCGCGCTGGATCCGCTCGATCTTTCCGGTGCGCATGTAGTCCACGCCGCCAATCACGCCAAGGCTCCGGGCCAGCACCCAGTTGCCCTGGATACCGCTCAGGCCGCTCGCCGTGAGGTGGCTCATGATGCGCTGGGCAACCCCGAGGCTCGCCTGCTCAATGAGGGGCAGGGCCTCCTCGCTCGTAAGCCGAACGCCACCCTCGAACTTGCTTTCAAGTTCCCAGGCCTTCAACTGTGCGTCGATACTGTTTCGCGTACCCGGCACGATAATGATGCGGATACCCGCCTTGTGCAGCAGGGCGATATCCCGCATGAGCACGGGGAACAGCGGATGGTCCATCAGGCCGTCGTCAATCTTCAACACGAACAGCTGGCCCTTGAACCGGTCCATATAGCCGAACACTTCCCGGATGAATCCGGCAACTTCGAAGTGCTGGGAATAGAAATCGGACGCAGTGTTATTCATGTACATAAACATAAAAAAACGCGACCCCGTCAAGGGCCGCATCCACAAATTTTAGCCTTTTCAGGCCCGCAATTTCGCGTTACTTCTTCGCGGCGGGCTTCTTTGCACCCTTCGCGGCCGGTTTCTTGGCATCGGTCGGCGCGCTTGTCGAAGCATTGGCGGGTTCGGCCTTCTTGGAATCCTTTGCCTCGGCAGGTGCAGCAGCGGGGTCAGCAGCCTTAGCCGCAGCCGTATCGGCCGGCGCCACGGCAGCACTATCCACGGCCGGGGTCTCGGCATACACCTTCAGGAGTTCCACATCGAACACGAGGAGGGCATTCGCGGGGATCATCGGCGGAACGCCCGCCTCGCCGTACGCAAGGGCGCTCGGGATCCAGGCCTTCACCTTCATGCCTTCCTTCATCACCTGGAGCAGGTCCTGCCAGCCCTCGATCACGGCATTCACCGGGAACTCGAGCGGTTCGCCACGCTTCACGCTGTTGTCAAATTCCGTACCGTCCAGAAGGGCGCCAATGTAGTGGACCTGCACCTTGTCGCTCACCTTGGGGGTAATGCCGGTACCTTCCTTGACCACCTTGTACTGCACACCCTTCGTGGTCACCTTGACCGTAGAATCCAGCACATTCTTCGCCAGGAACTGCGCCTGCTCATCGAGAGATTTCTGGGCGGCAGCCTTCGCATCGGCCTCCTTCTGCTTCTGCATCTGGAGCAACAGGCCCTGGAGCGCCTGTTCGGATGCGGAATCCGTCATGAGCACCTTGCGGGTCGTGTCCACCTCGTCCTTGATAGCGGCGATAATCACGTCCAGCTTGAGGGGAACGTTTATGTTGGCAATCGCCTTGCCGAGATCCATGCCCAGCGCGTAGCTGTAGCGGTCGACCGTGCTATCGAGGGAAACCTTCACTTCGGGAGCAGGGGCGGGTGCAGCCGCAGGAGCGGGGGCCGGAGCCGGGTCCGTCGCGGGGGCGGCATTCTTGTTCCCGCCACAGGCAAGCAGGGTGGCGCAGGAGGCAGCAAGGAGGGTAAAGCGGGTCAGATTCATGGCGTTCCTTTCCGTGGTGTGATGTTCAACACACAAAAAATTAGGAATTTTCGTTCCAGTAGACCAACTTTTTTCGGGCAAAAACGGGCATTTCCCAGTGCAAGTTTGGACAAAACCCGCTTTTTCGCACCATTTCGGGCATTTTTTACCCGATTTGTGAGGCGATTCACATTATGGACAATTTGTAAACGCCAAGTTACAAGAATACTTGCATTCCATGTAAAACGTTTCTATTTTTATACACGAGGGATGGAAAGAGAGAATAACATGAATAGCAACTTTATGAATATAGTGGCGAAAGCCGCCGAAAATAAGAGCCTATTCGACTCCTCTGTCGAAAACATCAAGGTCGCACTTGATGACTCCATCAAGGTATCCACGCACGCCGTTCCGCACATGGCGCCCAAGTCCGGATCTACCGGCTGGCTCCCCGGCGCGCTATCGTACCCGTGGGCAATATTCTGCCTGGTCATCCCCGCCATTCTCGACGTGGTCGTGTAAGGCAACCCCTGCCATCCAGCGCAGGGTTTTCTTTTTATTTCTATCTTTACTCCGTAATTTTCGCGCATCCTGCGCACCGGAGACATTATGGCAGCACTCATCCTCGACGGCAAGGCACTCGCCAAGACCACTGAAGAAGAACTCAGCGCCCGCGTGGCAAAACTCAAGGAAAAGACGGGCAAGACCCCCATCCTCGCCACCATCCTGGTGGGCGACGACCCGGCGAGCGCCACCTACGTGAAGATGAAGGGCAACGCCTGCGCCCGCGTGGGCATGGAAAGCATCCGCGTGGTGCTTCCGAAGAACACCACCACCGAGGAACTGCTCAACAAGATTCAGGAACTGAACGACAACCGAGACGTGCACGGCATTTTGCTGCAGCACCCGGTTCCGCGCCACATCGACGAGCGCGCCGCCTTCGAGGCCATCGACGCCCGCAAGGACGTGGATGGCGTGACCTGCCTGGGCTTTGGCCGCATGGCGATGGGCGAACCCGCCTACGGTTGCGCAACTCCCGCAGGCATCATGCGCCTGTTGAAGGCATACAACATCCCGCTCGCGGGCAAGCACGCCGTCGTGGTGGGCCGTAGCGCGATCCTCGGCAAGCCCATGGCCATGATGCTCCTGAACGCGGACTGCACAGTGACCATCTGCCACAGCAAGACGCAGAACCTCCCCGAATTCGTGAAGCAAGCCGACATCCTGGTAGGTGCGGTCGGCAAGCCCGAGTTCATCAAGAAGGAATGGATCAAGCAGGGTGCGGTCGTGGTCGACGCCGGCTACCATCCGGGTGGCGTGGGCGATATCGAGAAGGGTCTCGACGACGTGGCGAGCGCGTATACCCCGGTTCCGGGCGGCGTGGGCCCCATGACCATCAACACGCTCATCTACCAGAGCGTGGAAAGCGGCGAAAAGTATTTAGGATAATTCGGATTTCGGATTTCAGAGTTCAGAGTTGTTTAGTTAGGCGGCTTCGCCGCGACTATTCTAATTCGTAATTCCGAATTCCGAACTCAGAACTAGTTACCGTCTGGTGCGTTCCAGTTCAACGGCGTCCGCTTCGGCGGAATTGGGCGAGAGCGTGTTCTTCATGATCTGGCCGACATATTCCGCGCCAATACCAATCAGCGTTCCCGTGAGGGAATCGTTCGAATAATTGAGATCCATCGCGGCCTTCGCATCGGATGCAGCACGTTCGTTACGCAGCGTCGCACTGTCCGAATAAACTAACGGTCTGTTTTTCGTCGCCCCCGGAATGACGACCGAATCGACGGCATCATTCTGCGCGGAAGCCTTCTTCTGCACGAGTTGCGCAAAAGGAAGCGACACGCACAACAAAAGACACGCTAAAACAAATTTCATATGGACAAATATAGTTTTTGCAAGAGTTACTTGTCCTTGACGCAACGGATTCCATAGCGGTAGCGGTCGCTATCAATGGATCTCTTGTAGACGTTCTTGCGCACGCTATTGACTCCGTTCGACGACATGATGTAGTAGTAGCCCTTCTTGTTCTCGACATCTTCTGCACCAATGCACGCCACGGCCTCGTCCCTGACATTGACAATATCGTAGCCGGAATTATCCTGGTAGCAGGTGTTCGGGATAACACCTAGACCGTACTTGTCGGTACCCTGGTTGTATGAAGGCCACCTGAACGTGTATCTCAAATCAAGGGCGTATGTCGCCGAATCGTTCGCACGGACAAAGGCGAGCAGGCTATCCCAATCCGCAGTGGTCGAGATATGCCAGCCATCCGGGCAGAGGGGGTCTATGACAAGGGAGGTGAACGGGAACGAGTAGTGCAGCCCGTAGATGTCGCAGGAATCGCGCTTGCAGGTACTATTTTCCGATTCGTACTTGAGGTTCTCTGCCATCCATGTCGTGCCGTTGATTTCTATGGTCCTGTATTCATGGCCATCGCGTTCATCGACAAGCGTACCGTATGTTCCCTTATACCCGTACACCACTTTTTCTTCGCTCACGCAGCGGACGTTAAACTTCGTGTCCCTTATGGCATTCGCTTTAGCAACATTTGCAGTATCCGTATAGGTTCCTTTATAGGCGACCAAGGTATATACAAGGGAATCATTAAGCTCCGTACTTGACCACAGGTAGGTAGCCGTATCACCAAAGTCATCCCTGCCGTTCCATATATACCCCATCATTATAAGTGAGAATCCCGAACTGTTGTTCCCCTTGTAGGTTTCATTTTCCTGGGAAACCAAGGTACTGGCGCGCTTATAAGGCGTCGCTATATACACCAACGTGTCAAAATCTTCCTTTGTGGGGAGTCGCCAACCTGCAGGGCAGGCTGTCAAAGCATCTTCATACCGATAGAACTTTCCATAGCGCACACACGAGAATGTCGTGTTTCCGTGATACCCTCCAAAACAGACACTGCTGTCCGTCTCGAAATTCAGGTTCTCCGCCATCCACTTGGTATGCCCGATGTTTATGGTCTTGTACGTCCTGTTATCGCGGCTGTCGGTAAATTCCCCGTACTCGAGTTCAGGGTTCATGTAACTCAAGGTATCGTCCTTGAGGCGCCCCTTCATGCAAAGCAGCCCGGACACGTTCGCGGTATCGTCCTTGATTGTCGCGATATTCGAGCCCTTCGCGAATACGACGCTTCCCGTTATTTCGCCCTTCTTGCTCCCCCCTATCAGGAACCTGGCCTCATCGCCATCCGTGGGCTTGATGCCGAGACCAAATGCGTCAAAGGCATAGTCATCGCCCCAGCCTTCCTGCGCCTTGAGCGTAAACCCGGCAAAGCACTCGCCACCGACATAAGCGAGAAAGTCTTTCCACTCGCTAACACTCGGGATATGCCATTCGAAAGGGCACGCCTTCTTGCCGTTAGCCTCGAGATACATATACTTGCCATTGATTTTCAAGCTGCCGTCTTCGTATATGGAGCACTTATTTTCGCCATTCTTGTTGCAGGCTCGGGTAGAAAGCGAACTGTTTGGTTCAGCACCATTGCACACCTTCCGGTCCTCGCCACGGACACCGAATGTCGTCGTAGGATTATTTAGATTGGGAACCAAGTCTCCCTTTATGCACCGCAATGCAGCAGGAAACGCAAAATTCGTAGTCGCCTTGTCATTGATATTTTTTGAGTCAAATACCATGAAATATGGTCTGATATTTTCACTACCACTAGTTTGTGTAGCCGTAAAGAAATTTAACGCAGCCGATTTATTCGTCCCTTTTTCGGGAATGGCAACGGTAAACCCGTAATCATCGGTCCCCTGATAGCTCGACGCGTTATCCTTAGAAAACAGAGCCGGAGCCAACCCCTTATACTCGTAGAATGAGGGAGTCGATCCGTAGAACTTACTAAGCAGGGCCACCCAATCCCCCCTCGTCGGAATCCTCCATCCATCCGGGCAGATTCCCTGGAGAGGCTGGTCACAAACAATGTTGTACCCACAATAGGATTTTGTAGAATCGATAACCTCGCCCCAGGTATAGATTCTTCCATACTTGGTGCAGTCCTTATCATCGTCTTGGTGGCAACCGAGGCTAGATGCCGGCGCGTAGTTCAGGTTCTCCGCCATCCAGATACTTCCATCAACGGTAATGGTCCTGTACTCGCGCCCGTCGCGCTTGTCGGTAAACGTTCCCTTCTCAATCTTAGAGACGTCGTAGGTGTATCTCGACGAAGAGGACCCCGCGCTAGAAGATGACCCGCCGGAACTGGAACTGGAGCCCTTCCTGCTGGAACTGGAACCGCTTTTGGATTCGCTAGAATCCTCATCGCCGTCGGAATCACTCGAGTCATCTTCCAGGGAGGAACCGTCGCCACGGGCGATAAAGTCGGAATCGTCGTCCCCGCAGGCAAAAAACACCTGCGTCAAGACCACAATCAAGCCTATAGAAAGAAGATGCTTCATGTTCCCTCCTATCTAGTCGTCGTTCTTTACGCATCGAACAGAGTTATGCCTATGCCGGGAACTGTTGTCGTAACTTCCAATGCCCGTAAAGCTCGCGCTCATGGTAATTTCAGTGTGTAAATGGTATCTTGGCGTGGCAGCAAAATACGCCTCAGATCCCCAATCATCAAAAGCCCATCCCATGTTCAAGGAATTAAAGTATATGCCGCAGGGCAACGCCGAAAAACCTACCGGGTCCTTGTCTGGGACCGACTTGCCCCAGCCCTGCCTAGACCTCAGCATATCGGCAGTCTTGTCCGTGTTGCTGCTATAGTATTCCGTAATGATATGCTCAAATTCATCCGTACTGGGGATGTGCCAACCATCGGGACAAATGCCCTGGTGCGGGTCTACAATCATCGCCTTCGCCGTGACGGAATCCATGGATTCGTTGAGGTTCATGACGGCAGCCCAGTCGTACAGCCTTCCGCACACATCGCAATGCGCTTCCTTCTTGCTATTGCAGATGTGGCCTCCGCTCAGGTTGGCCATAAGCGTACTGTCCTCGTCGGCCTTGTTCTTGTAGCCCTTGAAGTTCAGGTTCTGTGCCATCCATACCTTGTTCCCTATTTTCACAGTCGCGTACGTCTGTCCATCGCGCGGGTCAATCATTGTCCCGTAGTCAATATCCGGATTGAGCCGGAACTTTACAGGGACATCAACCGACCAAGGGCGAGCCTCAATCCACGTTCCCTTCCCATTGCAATAGTATTCAAACTTAGAGGCGCCAATGACCGTCTTTTCCGTAGTTCCGCAGACCGGAAAATCCAACTTGTACATATCCCTATCCATAACGGTAGAACGGTCCCACTCCTTTCCATCGCAGGTATAGAAACCCGATGCGGAAGTATCGGACGCGACCCTGAAGACATCCCCTGCACGGTCCGAAGTACAGGCACCGCGCCCACTGACCGTATCGAAGAACTTTATCAGGTTCACCCTTATGGGGTCACGGTTCGCATGCCTAGAATAGACGTCCCCCAAGCAAGCGAGACCGACACAGTTGTAGAACGTGCTGGCCAGCCCGGAAGCAAGTTCATCCCCCAGGTTGAGCGTACCGTCTGTAACAAAGGCATCCGACCAGAAATCAGTCCGCAACGCATTACCCAACCAAGAGATGGATTCCGTCGTTGCAATTGTCGCCGCCCAGTACCCACCTTCCGTCTCGTCATGCAGCACATCAATTCTTTCCAGGTCATGGAAGGCCTCTTCGACATAGAAGGCCTTTCGCAAGTCGCTTTCCGCCTGCGCCTTGGCTTCGTCAAACGACAAGCCTTTTTCGCGCACCAGGTACTTTACCCTCTTGTAGATAAAGTTCATCGCCGAATTCACATACAGGGAATCCACCCCCTTCAGGTTGACAACCGCATACTCGTCTACGTAGTACCTTATCGTAGAGTTCGTGCCGTCATTCACCCTAACGTGTATCTCGGCGTACTCGATATCTTCGGGGAGCCCCCGGACACTGAACCGGTACCCAATAGAGTCAATCTTTCCCGCGTACGAAACCGTAGAATCCACATATTCCAGTTTGCTTGTCAGCGCACGTACTTCGATGGTAGGCATTACCACATGCCCGACAAAGCCTTGGTACACGCCCGCAATCGCCTTCCCGGGAATGTCCTCGTAAGCGATGGAAGATGAGCTTGCCAGCGAAGAACTGGAGGATTTCACGGAAGAGGAACTGCGTACACTCGAAGAACTGGACGAGCGGGAGGACGAATAACCGGACGAAGACCCTTTGCCGCTGGAACTTGAGCCTTTCTTGCTGGAACTGGAACCACTCTTGGAATCAGCAGAATCCTCGTCACCTTCGGAATCGCTCGAATCGTCTTCCAGGGAGGAACCGTCGCCACGGGCGATAAAGCCAGAATCGTCGTCACCACAGGAAGCCATGACGAACAGGAACGCCAATACAAGAACCTGCAGGAACAATTGTTTTTTCATAACCCGAAGTTTCCTCCTACTTATTATAACACAATAATAAATAATTTACCGGTCACGGCGCGCAAAGAACTCCGCGACAATCGTGCCGCTTATGGAATGGTACGCGCAGCTGATGGCACACGGGACCACGCAAATCGCAGCCTCCGGGTGGGCCGCCACGTTCTCGGGGTTCGCGAAGAAGGCAGCCGCAAGCACGGTCGCCATGCCCGCATTCTGCACGCCCACCTCGATAGCGATAGTGCGCTTCTTTGCGGTATTGAACTTGAAGATGCGCCCGACGGTATAGCCCAGCACGTAGCCGAGCCCGTTGTGGAAAAACACCACCGCAAGCACGAGGAACAACAGCGAAAGCCCGTTCGTAAGCAGGTGCGGGCGCACCGTCACGATGACACCGCCCACAATCAGCGCAAGGCCAATCACGCTAACCGCAGGCATATTCGCACGCACTTCCTTGAACACCGGGTTCTTGCCCAGGAAATAGTTGCAAATAAAGCCAACCAGAATCGGCGCAACCGTCACGTACAGGATATTCAGGAACATCCCCTTCGCGTTCACGTCAATGCTCGTATCGGCAAGCCAGAGCACGAGCAGCGGGGTCATGAGGGGGGCAAGCAAAGTCGAGACCATCGTCATGCTCACGGAATACGTCACGTCCCCCTTGGCAAGGAAGCTCATCACGTTGCTCGAGACGCCACCCGGGCAGCAACCCACGAGAATGATGCCCACGGCCAGGTACGGGTCGAGCCTGAAAACCTTGGTGAGGATGAAGGCCACCAGCGGCATGATGGTGTACTGCGCGCACGCCCCGAGCAGAATGTGGAGCGGCTGCTTCATGAGGTTCTTCACGTCGTCGACGGTGATGGTGAGGCCCATGCTGAGCATGATGATGCCCAGGATGATGGAACTCGTGTTGCCGTGCACCCAGCCGAACGCGACCGGGAGGAAAAAGGCGACCACCGCGGCGCCGATGACGACCAGAGATGTATAGGTAGAAAGGAAACGGCTGATAGCCTTGATAATCTTGAGCATGCGCAAAATATAGCATTGTAGCGGGTCCGTGGCCCCCCATTTTACAAAACCGTGCCAATTGACGATATAATAAAAGAAATTTCGAATTGTCATTTTACTGACATTTTTTTTGAGTATATTAAGCCTATGCTACATCTTAAATTTGCATTGAATCTGGAGCATCTCGCCGACGAGATGATCGAAGCCCTCACTGCCGCCTGGACCGACCCGTTCAACGCCCCGGTCGTGATATTCCCGGACCCGAAACTCGAGCAGTGGTTTCGCCTGCGCTGGATGAAGAAGAAGGGTGTGCTCGCCAACCTGAACAAGAGCACCATTGACAGGTTCCTGTTTGATATTCTGGTGGGGGAAGGTGTAGTCAAGGGAAAAGAAAACAAAACAACCCGCCTCTGCAAGCTCTCGGCGGATATCCTGATGAACGTGATTCTCGCCTACCTGACGAGCGAAACGGACGGTATCCCGAACTACAAGCGCATCGACGACGAAGTGACCCGCTACCTCACGAACGCGAACGACCCGGAGGGAGGACTTGACGAAAACCACCTGTTCGATTTTGCCCTGAAGATGGCATCCCTCTTCCTGGAATACGAGACGAGCCGCCCGAGCGGTTTCGCAAAAAACGCGAATGGCGATGTAGATGGCATTCTCGACCACTGGAAAGCGGGAAAACTGCAGCCGTTCTTTGCAAATTTCAACGGCAAGCTCGCGGGGCGCGAGGCATGGCAGCAAAAGCTGTATTCGGCCATTTTCCACAAGCAGGGCGACAATGAATCGCTGTTGACCCGAGCTTTCAAGGAAATGTCCCAGAAATTGCACGAAAATCGGAACTACCTCACCATCCCGTACCTCTTCGAGGCACTTGAAAACGGTAAATTCAACGAAGAAAAACTTCCGCACGGCAGCAACGGCAAGGCACTTCCCGTCTTTATTTTCGGGCTTTCGGGCATGGGGCAGTTCTACCGCGTCATATTGCAGAAATATGCCAGCGAGCACGACGTGTACGCGTTCATCCAGAATCCGTGTATGGAATTCTGGGAAGACGCGTTTACCGCCCCCGAGAAGATTTGCAGGAATTGGGAAGTTTCCAAGACCGGTGAATGGAAATCGGGTACCGGCGATGCCGCGCACATCAAGGACAAGATGAAAATCATGGAAACGGGAAATCCCGAATCCGGCGACCCGACGACGGACATCGAGGATATCTCTGAATACGCTGGCAACGGCACGCAACCTGCAGCGCAACCTGCAGAAAACGACCTGCTCGTAAACTGGGGCCGTTCCGGACGCGACAATATAAAACTCTGGTGCCAGGCGACCAACTACGATTTCGATTTCAACGGGATTTTTGACAGGGAGGGGCGCGAAATCGAATTGCCGCAAGACTCCCTCCTGCACAAGGTACAGTACGCCGTCGCACATCGCGAAAACAACATGGACGGTCTCGAATCCTGCGTAGGCGACGGTTCCCTCGACGTGACCGCGGCACCGACCCGAATTCGCGAGATCGAGAACCTGCACACCCAAATCTGCAAGCTGCTCAGGAAGGGCGCACGCGTCGAGGATATCCTGGTGGTATCGCCCTGCCTCGACGATTACCGCACGGCAATCAACATGGTGTTCGACCAGAGCGAAAAGATGCGCATCCCGTTCTCGATAGTTGATTCGCCCGCAAGGAGTTCCCTGACCGAAAATGCACTCGCGAGCCTGTTTACCGTCCTTGACCAGAAGGGGATTTCCAGGCCCGACTTCTTTGCGCTGGTCCGTAATCCCGTTGTGCAGGCGGTCCGCAAGATTACCAACGAGGAGGTGGACGCCTGGCAGAACTGGGTATCCGAAACGAATACGTTCCGCCCCCGCGACAAGCAGGATGACTGGGACAAGGTCAAGAACCGCCTGCTGATGGCCCAGATGACGACATACGACGTCAAGTTCGACGGCGATACGCTCCGGCCATTCTCCGACATGGCCTGCTCCGACAAGGCATCGCTCTGCAAGTTTATCGACTGCATCGAAACGCTCGAGGATTGGGTGGAATTCGGCAAGAACAAGTGCAACGACCTGGAAAAGCTCGCGGAACATCTCGACAAGTGGATTGCCATGCCGCACGTTCCCGATGCACTCAAGAGTGAAACCATCGTCTACAGGCGCGTCGCCGATGCGATTGCGCTTCTCGGCTGGCAGAATGCGGCCGGCCAGAACGAAATCTCGATGAAAATCGTGGAACAGACCCTCCTTACCGCCGCACAGGGAACCGAATACAGTTGCGGGAACATTTTCGTGAACGGGATTACCTTCATGAAGTTCGCCCCGAACCGCACTCTCCCCGTAAAGCACCTGTTCTTTATCGGCGCCGACGCGATGTCGTTCCCGGGGGCAAAACAGCACAATACGCTCGACCTGCGCAAATCCTGCAGGCCCTGGCCCGGTGACGATTCGCCCGTACTCAAGAACCGCTATGCGTTCCTGTGCCAGCTCATGAGCACGGGGGAAGGTTTCCACCTGAGCTACGTGAACAAGGATATCAAGAAGGATGCGGAACTGTACCCGTCGTCGGTGGTAAACGACCTGCGAAAATTCATCGCCGTGGAATGGAAGGAAACGGAGATTAAGCTCGACGAGACGCGCGATGTAACCGAACTGTTCACGCCCAAGAGCCTGCGCAACAAGGAAGCGTACGAATGGATGCGCCTCTCCGAAGAAGAACACCAGGAAAAAATCAGGAGCCGTCGCAGGGAAAGGCTCGGAAAGCTGGACAGAAACAAGCTGAAGGAATACCTGGTGCGTATTCCGGAAAGGGTCGGCTTCTACACGCTCGCAAGCTTCCTGAAAGACCCGTTCCAGTTCCGCATCTCGCTCATGCTGATTGACGAAGATGACGAGGATGTCGAGAAGGAACTTTTCGAGCCCGTATATTTCGACCATCTGGATACAAGCATTGTGCTGAAGAAGGCGCTGGCCGCCGAACTTTCGGGAGAATCGGAAGAACTCGAAAACTTCAAGAAAGACCTCGAACTGAAGGGAAAGACGCCTAACGGCGAATTCGGGGCAATCCAGTGGCAAACCATCGACGCCAAGAAGAAGCTGATTCACACCCAGATGGGCGGCACTGCCGAGGCGCCCGGCCTCGTGCAGGACATTCAGGCAAACTGGTCGTACGGCCAGAAAATCCAGGATTTGCAATTCGCACGTACCGACGGTTCCCAGTGGCTCCTCTCCGGCAAGCTGGACTGGAGCAACGCAAAGAAAATCGAAGACGTGACGGAAATAATCGAGGTCAGCTCGACTAGCAGCAAGAACGAAAAAATTTCCTTCGACAAGTACATGTCCCCCTATATCAAGGCGCTTGCCGTCATTGCGTACAAAGGCTCCGCCAAACCCGAACTTGAAAATACACCACAGACAATCGGCGTTTCCATCTATTCCTGCGACAAGGAAATGAGCGGCCCCGCAAAGACGAGCGTAATCATGACTCCCGCAGACGCCCGCAAGAAAATCGAGACCATATACGCCACCGCATTCGGTGACGAGGCGACAAAATCCATGCCGTTCAGCAAGGCAGTCCCTGCCGACCTCATCGGCGAACTCAAGGAAAAGAATATCTTCAGCTACGCCGAAAAGCTTCTGAGCGATTCATGGGCATTTTTCGACAAGAAGAGCCTTTTCAACCCCTTGACCGATGTCGGATTCTCTCCCGATAATTTCGCAAGCGAATGGGACGAGGCGACCGATAAAATGAACAGGCTCATCGCCATCAAGAAGTACGCGAAGCCTAAAGAGCAGAACAGCGCGGCGACAACAAAGAAGGCTGAAACAGGCAAGGCGGCTACGGCTAAAACCGCCGCCAAGAAGACTACGGCAAAGAAAGGCAAGGCAAAGGAGTAGAGGCGAGTATGTCAGAAGAAATCAATGAATTCAAGATAAACAAGTTCACTCCTTCCAAGAGCATCTACATCGAGGCTTCCGCAGGCACCGGCAAGACATACACTATCCAGCTGATAGTCGCGCGCATGCTTGCCGAGGGCACTCCGCTCAAGAAAATCCTGATCGTGACCTACACCGAAAAGGCGGCAGGCGAACTGAAGGACCGTATCCGCAAGAAAATCGACGAGGTCCTGCAAAAGGGCAGAATCGACAAGAGCGAACCCGAACTTTCGCCCGAACAGATGGCGAATTTCCGCAAGGCCTATCAGGATGTGGACAACGCGGCGATATTCACCATCCATTCCTTCTGCCAGAAGGCGCTCAAGGAGTACGCCTACGATGCAGGCAGACCGTTCGACATGGCGATGGTCGATGATTCCGCCGTCGAGGACATGGTGGACCAGTACATTCGCGACAAGTGGATCGAGGATGACGAATTCATCGCCCTGCTGAGAGAAGCCGAAAGCACCTCCAGCCTTATCGAGAACCTGAAAAGCTATTTCATCAAGGCTGTCGATATGTACAAGGGAGTCGACGCAAGCGGCAAGGAAATCGTCACGATTGACGAAGTCGAAATGCCCAAGCTGGGCGAAAAAGCGCTGTCGCTGGAAGAACTGCAAAAGATTGCGCAGGCGAAGAATTTCGAAGAACTCGTGTCTACCCTTCATCTGGAAGGCCATCTTGAAAATTTTGAAGCGAACACGGACAAATTCTTCACAAAGAAAAACACGGGGCCGATTCCTGAATTTCTCAGCAGTCTAAAGAAATGGAAAAAGGGTTCTCCGTTATACGACGGTTCGTTCAAAGACGGGAAATGCCCGCAAGAAGACTGGCCCAAGGATATGTATGCGTCTTTTTGCTACCTAAAGGAACTCAAGGGATTCCTTTCCGACATCGACAAGAAGGTTGAAAAGGTCAAGCTCCACAAGTTCCTTATCGCCCATACGCCGCAACTTTTCGACGCATGGCAGGCATACAAGGCCGAAAACAAGTTGCAGTCGTTCAACGACATGATTCTTTCGGTCCACAAGGCCGTCATGGAGCCCGGCAGTGCGCTCAAGGAACGCCTCAGCGCGCAGTACACCTACGCCATCATCGACGAATTCCAGGACACGAACCAACTGCAGTGGGATATCTTCAGCAATGTGTTCCAGAACTTCGTGGTAGGCGACCCCAAGCAGTCCATCTACAGTTTCCAGGGCGCCGACGTGAACGTGTACAAGAAGGCGACAGGCGAAATCGGCAAGAAAATTGACCTCGTGCACAACTTCCGCTCCACGGACGGGATTATCAACGGCTGCAACGCGCTATTTTCCGGCAATTATTTCGCCCCCGCAGAAGGGATGCCCGAACTCGTGAAGTTTACGGATTCATACCCTCCCGAAGGCGAGAACGCAGGCCAGAAGAAGAAGGCGCCCGAAATCGACGGCAACGAAGTCCGCTCCATCTGGCTCAGCGAGAAGGACATCTCGGCAGACAGTTTCGCCGCAACGGCAGTCGCGCATATTATCGACTGGTGTTCCTTCCGCGAAGACGGCAAGACGACGCGCCTCCAGGTGTTCGACAAGGATTACGGCAAACCCGGTCACGATTCGGTACTCAAGAACGTGACGTTCAAGGATTTCGCCATTCTCGCAAAATCCCGCAGCGAGATGGAAAACATCGAAAGCATCATGCGGAGCGTGGGCGTACCCTACACGCAATACAAGGAGACGAACCTGTTCCGCAGCAGGGAATGCGCCGAATGGATTTCGCTCTTCCGTGCGATAAACGCCCCCGATTTTTCTTCATGGAACAGGCAGCTGCTCAGCGAAGTGCTCATTACCGACTTCTTCAAGGATGTCGTCGCCGAAAGGGAACGCGCCACCCGCGGCTCGGAACAGTCCAGCGGCCTCGAGGAACTGCACTACGCCGAAAGCAAGGAATTTGACGACCCGAACAACCCGGAACGCCTGCAGATTGCCTCCTGGAGGACCCTCGCGCTGAAACGCCGTTACGCCGAAATGCTGGAACGCATCTACGACGACACGCAAATAGAATACCGCCTGATGGATGTTTCCCGGTTGCAGAGCATGGCCCGCCTGCGCCAAATCGGCAACTACGCCATCGACTATCTGTACAATCACAGGTGCTCGCTCAACGACCTTATCCGCCACCTGCAGGGGCTCGCCCGCTACGAGGAATCTGCCGACGACGAGAACGGCGACCTGGTCGAAAAGGGCAGCGACTTCAACGCCGTGCAGGTAATGACCATCCACGCGTCCAAGGGGCTCGAATTCCCGGTAGTCATTTCGGTCGCGGGCTTCAAGCAGTTGCCTAATTCCAAGCCGCCCTACATCACCCACGGCAAAGACGACTCGCTGCACCTCGGCTTTGGCGACACGGCGAAGGAATGCCGCCAGCGCGAAGAGATGGAAGAATGGAAACGCCTGTTCTACGTGGACTTCACACGCGCTTCTTCGCTGTTGCTTATCCCGCGTTACGACGTGTGGTACAAATCCGGTGGTGAAAAAAGCGGACACTTCAAGCATGTCCACTTCCTGATGGATGCCCTTGAGAACTTTGCCGAAAACAGCACGGATCTGTACGACAGCCTGCTGAAAAAAGACCAGTGGGTCACCGCACAGGAAGGCATCGCCGAGAAAGCGAACCTCGTCAAGGACATTCTCGCCAGGACAAACGAGGCAAACAGTAATACGGTCGACCTCGACAAGGCCATCACGGAACAGAAGGTGGAAATCGCTTCCCTGCAGGGGAAGGTCGCAAGCGCAAGCATAATGCAGTATTCATACTCCTCGCTTTCCGGCCGAGCCGAGACGCCCATTGCCGAAGCCGACGACAGCCGTACCGAAAAGGAAGGCGAATCTACGGCAGAAGAAATCCCCGTACCGGGAATGGAAAACTACCCGCGCGGGACAAAGGTGGGCGACGCGCTCCACAACATTCTCGAACGTATGCGCTTCAAGGCATTCGGGGAAAGGTTCAAGTCCCTCGAAGATGCGCTCGGGCACACCCCGAATATCGAAACATCAGAACTCGAGAACGTCATCGAGGAAGAATTCAAGGCGCAGTCGCTCCCGATAGCCGCCCACAAGAAGGAATGGACCGAAATCACCGCGCGCCTCGTGTGGAACACGCTGCACGCAAGCCTCCCCGTAATCGAGGGTGCAGAAATCCACCGCGACGCAACCTTCAGGCTGGTAGAACTCCCCCTAAACGACCACAAGCCCGAAGTGCAGTTCGGCATGAACGCCTATGCCGGGAACCCGGCGGATACCGGCACGGACGCGCCCCCTGCAGAAACCGAGGCGCTTACGATTCTGCACCGCGTGTGCAAGGGTTTCATCGATCTGCTTTTCGTGCGCGAAGTCAACAAGCAAAAACGTTACTCCATCCTTGACTGGAAATCGGACTCGCTCGAAAACTACGGCGACGCGGAAATCAAGAAAAAGGTGGACGAGGACTATTCCGTCCAGCGGGTGCTCTACAGTTACTGCCTTATCCAGTGGCTCAAGCAGTTCTACAGCAAGCGCGCCGACGGATCGGGCGAAGGCCTCGACGAACAGCAGATTTTCGAGCAGCACTTCGGCGGTATTTACTACGCGTTCCTCCGCGGTACGGACGGTGCCACGGGCAAGGGAATCTACGCGCACACCTGGAAGGATTACGCATCCCTCGAAGAGGCATACGGAGAAGTCAAGAAGCTGATGAGCAAGAAAAAGAAGGACGAGGGAGAAAACTAATATGGACACAAAGATGATAGATACGTTCTTTGGCACGCTCAAGGATATGCGCGGCATCGCCGAACTCGACAAGCACCTCCTTCACGCACTAATCCGGATGCAGCCCGACATCAGTGAATCCACACAGAAATTCCTGTGCCTCTGCTTTTCGCTCTGGGACGACGGCAACACGCGTGTGCCGCTAGATGCAGGCGAATTTTCAAAACGCTGGACGCGCAAGTGGAATGGATTGCTCCTCCTGAAGGAAACTGCCGGCAACGCGGCCACTTCCACAGACGGAATTGACGATTTTGAACAAATTATCAGTACGGGTGTAGAGGACATTCTCCACAACTGCGCCAGCAAATTTACAAGCATCATTTCTACTCTCGAGACAAGCGAAGTCAGCGAAGGCGCCATATCCACCCCGCTCATACTGACACGCGTCGCGGGCGAACTTCCCTACCTGTACCTCGACAGGCTTTTCCGGGCAAAAATCCTCATCGAGAAATACGCCGGCACGCTCTTCAAGGACGGCAGCGACAAATTGCCGAGCGAGGCGGATATCGAAAGCATCCAGAAAAAGATTGCAGGCATCGCCACGTACAAGAAGGGCGGGCAAGTCCATCCGCTCGAACTGAACGCAGAACAGGCGCAGGCCGTAATCCGCGGGCAGCGCGAAAACCTCATCATCACGGGCGGGCCCGGCACCGGCAAGACAACTGTCGTGCTTTACATCCTGTGGAGCCTCCTGACCCAGGGCGACCTGAAGACTCCCAACGACGAAACATGCTGCTGTTCCATCTACCTCGCGGCACCCAGCGGCAAGGCTGCCGACCGCATGCAAGAAAGCCTGCAGAACGGGCTCAAGGGCATAAGGGATGAATTCAAGTACGAGACCGGTTCGGGCAACACCGCCGAGAAGAAGGAATCAAGAGTCTACAAGAAGCTCAAGGATCTCGAAGGTTCCACCATCCATCGCCTGCTCAAGTATTCCAGGAGCAACAACGGATTCTCCTTCAACGCGAAGGAACAGTTCTCCGAAAAATCCATCTTCGTGATTGACGAAGCGAGCATGATCGATATCAACCTGTTCGCATCGCTCCTGCAGGCAATTCCCGAAGGGGCGAAGATATTCATTCTCGGTGACCCGTACCAGTTGCCTTCCGTAGACGCGGGCGCCGTGCTGGGCGAAATTCTCAAGCCCAAGTCAAAGAAGGATTTCACCGTCAGGCTCACAAGGTCGAACCGCTTTACCGACGATTCCGTCATCGGGAACCTCGCAAAAGCAATCAAGGCTTGCGCCGAAGACAAGAACGCCACCGCTCCCGTCCACAGGTTCACTCCGCATCCGGCGCTTGATAGCACCGTAGCGCCGGACGCTCCCGCGAAAAACTCCGGCACGGAAGTTCCCGCGCAAAGCGAGAACCTCCCGAAGGATGCGGTATTCTACTACTCGCTCCCCGCAGGCACGCAAACCAAGAAGCAAGAAACCGAAACGCTCGAAAAGATTCTGCATTCCTGGATTGGCGATTTCTATAAACTTCCGCAGATGGCTCTCGAAATCGATCCGGAAAATCCGGACAAGGACAAGTGCGAGGCAATTTGGGAACTCTCGCTTAAAAAGAGAATCCTCTCGGCAGAACGCCGCGGAATCTACGGTGTAGAACAAATTAACAAGTCTGCGGGCAAACTCATCCGGGATTACGGCGCCAAGAAATTCACCGACCGCTATTTCCCGGGAGAACTCCTGATGATTACCCAGAACCAGGCAATGTACAAGCTGTACAACGGCGACACGGGTATCGTGGTGTACAAGGATTCCACACCGTACATCATGCTCAAGAAGGCGAGCGAGAACGAAACGGGTTTTGTATTCTACCCGCTTTCCTGGTTCCCGACCGAAGCCATCGAGCCCGCCTTCGCGATTACTATTCACAAGTCGCAAGGCTCCGAGTACGATCACGTGACGATGTTCCTCCCCAAGCAGGAAGGCCACCCGCTCCTGAACAACCAGATTCTCTACACGGGCATCACGCGCGCCAAGCAGTCCGTGACCATCATCGCGACTCCCGAAACCTTCAAGGCCGCCTGCGAGACGGTCATCGAGCGCGACACGGGAATTGAGTTGTAACGGGAACGGCGCCGTTTACCGGTGCCTGCGGAAATGCTTGCGCAGGTACACCACAAGGAACCTGTAGAAGTTTTCCGTATTGCGGTTGTCCGCCTTGTTCCTGCGCAGCGTCACCAGCAGGTCGCGCCTAAACGGGGCATCCACAATCCTGAGCAGGCGAATCTTGCGCCTCTCGACACGGCCCCACGTGAATTCGGGCCAGAAGCACACGCCGATTCCCGCGGCAACCGCATCCTTGATGGCCGATGTATTGTCGCTCTCAAACGAGATGTCGGTACGCACCCCGAGCCCCCTGCAGAACTCGTTGCAGATGCTGCGTAGCTGCTTGGTACCCGCAAGCCCGATGAATTTCTCGCCTTCCATCTGGCGGAGCGATATGCGGTCCACTTTCCTGTACTGTTCCATGTTCGGCACGGCAAGGAATATCTCCTCGTCAAAGCGGGCAACCTCATCGTCGTCCGGCTTGACCTTGCCCGCATCGGCATACGTGAACACGCCCACGTCGTACAGGCTCGACGACTCGTTCTGCGTCAGGTCGAAGTTTATTTCGGGGTGCAGGCGCTTATAGGCAATCACCGCAGAAGTTATCAGCGAAGATGCCGCCAACACGTTCAGGCGAATCTTTACCGAATCGTCGCTCGCCATGCTGCGCAGTTCCTGCGGGAGTCTCTCGATTTCCTCGTACAGGGGCTGCACCCGCGAAAGGAAATGCGCCCCGTATTCCGTCAGCTTGATGTTGCGCCCGCTCGACTTGAAAAGCGGCACCCCGATTTCTTCTTCCAGCTTGTGTATCGCCATCGTCAGCGCGGGCTGGACAATGCACAGGTTGCGCGCACTCTGCGTTATGTGTTCGGTGCGTGCGACCTCCAAAAAGTACCTGAGGTGGGTCAATTCCATGGCGTTTTTCCTTTGGCTTTTGCAAATCCATAAAAAAAATTGATGAATTGAATATAAATAATATATTAGACAATATGAATTCACGGTTCTAAATTTGCATGCGAAAACAGGATTATTCCGCATCAAAAGGAGTTATTATGAATCGGATTTTAAAGACAGCCCTCGCAACGCTCGCCGCCACGGCAGCCCTCGCCCTTACCGCCTGCGAACAGGCCAACACCTGCACCTACGACGAATCCGCGGGCACGCTCTCTTGCTCCGAAAAAGCATACAAGACAGTGAAAATCGGCGGAAAGGTCTGGACGGCCGAAAACATCGACATCTACACCCCCGATTCCAGCATCTGCTACGGGAACGACCATGCGAACTGCGAAGCCATGGGCCGCCTCTACACATGGAACGCCGCCACCACGGGCCTGTGCCCCAAGGGCTGGGCGCTCCCCACGCAGCAGGATTTCAAGGAGGCCTTCGGGAACGCTAACGCCTCCGCCCTCAAGGAAGAGGCCTCCTTCGGCATGAAATTCGCAGGCTTCCGCTATTTCGACGGCAAGTTCGCCGACAAGGGCGCCAGCGCAAGCTTCTGGACCAGCGACAGCTACGACGATTCCAGGGCCTACCTCGTCCGCGCCACGGATACAAGCATCACCTACGAGCACTTCAACAAGAACATCTTCGCCTCGGTCCGCTGCGTAAAAGAGTAATCCATGAACTGGCTAATCGACTTATTCACAAAACCCTCCGTCGCGCAACAGGTCATCGCCATCGCGCTTACCGCGGCTCTCGGGCTCATGCTCGGCAAGGTTAAGGTCAAGGGAATAAGCCTCGGGGGTGCAGGCGCACTTTTCGTGGGCATCGGCCTCGGGCACATCGGCCTGCGCGTCGACGGCAACGTGCTGCACTTTATCCAGGAATTCGGCCTGATACTTTTCGTGTACACCATCGGCATGCAGGTGGGCCCGGGATTCATGGATTCCATCCGCAGGCACGGCCTCGTGCTCAACGTGCTCTCGACCAGCATCGTGCTCCTCGGCGTGGTGGTAACGCTCTGCCTGTACTTCTTTACCAACATGCACAGCAACGTGCCGGTACTCATCGGCATGCTCTGCGGCGCCGTCACGAACACGCCCTCTCTCGGAGCCGCGAACTCCGCATTTGCCGCGGCCGGCGTGGACACCTCCCTTACGGGCATCGGGTACGCCGTTGCCTACCCCTTCGGCGTCATCGGCATCATCCTCGTGATGCTCCTCGTGCGCATCGTCTTCAGGCAGAACCCGGACAAGGCCGCCAAGGATTACGCCGCAGATATCGCGGCGAGCACCAAGGAAATCGAATCGTGCAGCCTCACTGTTGATAACCAGAATCTGTTCGGAACCATGCTGAAAGATATCCCGGACCTGATTTCGAGCGGCGTCGTTGTCACGCGACTGATGCGCGGCAGCGATATCTTCACGCCGAACGGGAAGACCATATTGCAGGAAGGTGACAAGGTGCATATCGTGGGCATGCCCGATGCAGTCGCCAGCATGGAAAAGATTATCGGCAGGCGCCTCGAGAAGCCAATTACTAAGGAAACCGCTGCAGATGGCACGAGCGCCATCTTGGTTAAGACGGTGCTTGTCACGAACAAGAAGGTGCTGGGCAAGACCATCGGCGCGCTTGCCCTCGCCGAACGCTACGGCGTCAACGTGAGTCGCGTTGTCCGCAGCGGCTTCAAGTTCACCGGCCGCCTCGATCTCCGCATCAAGTTTGCAGACAAGTTAATGCTCGTCGGAACGCAAGAAGGTATCGAGGCCGCCGCCAAGGAACTCGGGAACTCGCTCACCGCGCTCGACCATCCCGAAATCCTGCCCGCGTTCCTCGGGATTTTCCTCGGCGTCATCGCCGGAAGCATCCCCATCGCCATCCCCGGAATGCCCACGCCGCTCAAGCTCGGGCTTGCTGGCGGACCGCTCATCGTCGCAATCCTCCTGAGCCGCAAGCGCAAAATCGGCCCGCTCAACTTCTTCATGGCGAACAGCGCGAACCTCATGCTCCGCGAATTCGGGCTCACGCTCTTCCTCAGCTGCGTGGGGCTCAATGCGGGCATCAAGTTCTTCGACGTGCTCCTGAACGGCGACGGCGTCTACTACATGGGGCTGGCCGCACTCATCACGTTCATCCCGCTTGCCATCGTCGCGACCGTCGGGCACCTCGCCTTCAAGGTGAACTACCTCTCGCTCTGCGGTGTGCTCGCAGGTGCCACCACGGACCCGCCCGCCCTCGCCTTCGCCAACAGCCAGGCCGACAGCGAAGCCGTGAACATCGGGTACGCCTCCGTCTACCCGCTCACCATGCTGCTCCGCATATTGAGCGGCCAGGTCCTCGCCATACTGCTGATGTCGGCAGTGTAAAAAATTCCCCCCAAAAAAAGACAAATGCCCGCAGGATTTTTCCCGCGGGCTTTTTCATTTCTGGTTTAAAAACGAACGAGCGGCCACTTTTCACAAAAATAAACAACCGATTTTCTAAAAACTCAGATAACCGAGCTAGGCAAGGCGCGAGCCCCCGTAGCGTACTAGTCGTACGTGAGGGGGCGAGAAACGCCGCATAGCGACGGTTAGATGAGTTTTTCCACTTTGGCGCAGAGGGCTTCGGCCTCTGCGGCAGTCGGTGCCTCCGCAATCACGCGAATCACCGGCTCTGTATTGCTCGCACGCACGTGCACCCAGGACTTTTCGCTCCCGAGCCACAGGCCGTCGCGCTCGTCGCTCTTCCAGCCGGCAAATTCCGCTTTCACCTTCGGGAGGATATCCGCCACCTTCTTGTCGCCGAGTTCGAACTTCTTCTTCGGCATCACGTAGGCGGGGTTTTCAGCCACAAACTTCTCGGGGCCGCCGTCATGGTGCGCCATCCAGCTGAGCACCAGCGCCGCCGCCACCAGGGAATCGCGCCCGTAGTGGAGCGCCGGCAGAATCACGCCGCCGTTGCCCTCGCCGCCGATGATGCAGCCTTTCTCGATCATCTGCAGGCTCACATTGATCTCGCCCACCTTCGCGCGGCTGAATTCGCAGCCGTACTTCGTGGCAACATCTTCGTTCATGCGGCTCGTAGAAAGGTTCACGCAAACGCTTCCCTTCTTCTGGCTCAGTACTTCTTCGGTCGCAATCGCGAGCGTGTATTCCTCGCCGATACTTTGTCCTAAACCGTCCACGAGGGCGCAGCGGTCGGCATCCGGGTCCACCGCAAATCCGAGCGCGCAGCCGTTCTTCTTCACGGCGTCACGCAAGTCGCCCAGGTTCTCGGGAATCGGTTCCGCACCGCGCGGGAACGTGCCGTCGGGTTCGCAATGCACGCGCACCACCTCGCAGCCGAGCTGTTCCAGCAGGCGCGGCACAATGTAGCTGCCCGCACCGTTCACGGCATCTACGGCCACCTTGAACTTCTTCGCGCGAATCGCCTCCACGTCCACGAACGGAATCTTGAGCGTGCCGTCGATGTGGATGCCGTCGGCATCCGGCGCCACCTCGTACTTGCCCATCGTGCGGTAGTCGGGGTAGCTGAAGTTGTCCGCATCGGCGAGTTCGAAAAGCTTCTTCACGTCATCGGGCCCGAGGAAGAGTCCCTTGCTGTTGAGGAACTTGAGCGCGTTCCATTCGAGCGGGTTGTGGCTCGCGGTAATGATGATACCCGCATCCGCCTTGAAGTGCACCGTCAAGAGTTCCACCGAGGGCGTCGTCGAAAGGCCAACATCCACCACGTCCACGCCGGAAAGGCGGCATATGCCCGCGACAAACTGCACGATGGCATCGCCCGTGGGGCGGCTATCACGCCCGATAACCACACGCTTCGCCTTCGTAATCTCGAGGAAGGCGCGCACGTGGCTCTTGAGAACCTGCGGGGTGAGGGTATCGCCCACGATACCGCGGATACCCGAAATAGAACGCATCAGTTTAGACATCTTGTATACTCCGTTTTTTTAATCGTTGCGTGGCCCAAGGCCACTGAGCTTGCCGAAGTGGGGTCGTGGCAATCTCAAACCTTAATTATCCAAGTTCCGGAACGCACGCGTAGAACACAAGCGGTTCCTCGCTCTCGTTAATCAAACTGTGGCTGTGGCCCTTCGGGCAAAAGTGGCACTGGCCCGCTTCCACGTATTCCACGCCGTCATCGAAGAGCACCTTACCCTTGCCCGCGACGAAGAACATGATTTCGCTGTTGGTCTCGTGCTTGTGGTAGCCGATAGATGCGCCCTGTTCGAGCGTCCCGTGCATAATGCGGGTCGTTCCGTCAAAGTACATCTTTGCCTTGTATTCCTTCTCGCCGCCCTTGAAGTTCGGCAGCACCGTCGTTTCCATGCCTTTCAGGTCGATAATCATCTTGAGCCCTTGCTAAAACTTTCCTGCCAAATAATAGAAAGTTTTCGTGCGCAGTTTCTACAAGGCTAAAAACTTGAGATAGAATAATTACAGGCTCTCGTCGATAAACCGGAACGCCTTCGCGTACGCCTCGTCACGAACCGCCTTGCGCGAGAGGAACAAGTCGTGCAGGCCGCCCGCTATCGTTTCCGTCTTCACGTTCGGCCCGACTTTCGGTGCCCACTTCTCGATATGTTCCACGTCGAGCACACCGTCGCAGTGCATGTAGTTCTCGGACCATTCCTCGCCCTTCTCGGTGCAGTCGCCGTGCATCACGAGCGTCGGTGAATTTATATGAAATCCCCTGTGCAGTTCCTGTTGCGCCTTGTGAATCGCGCGGACCCAACCCAGGAACTGTTCCGGACGGCTTTCGCTTTTCCATTCCGTATTGTATTCCCACTCGCCGTAATATTTCTTGTCGAGCGAATAAGCGTAATTCGGGTTCCCGCTCGAACCTATCGAGAAATCGGGCAAGTACATCGCTATTTCCGAAACGACAGGAATCGCGAGGTTGCGCACGAGCCAATTGAAGTTGAAATCGAAAAACGGACTGTTCAGGACAAGTGCCGCAAATTTTTCTTCTGGACGATGGTCCGCATAGAATGCCGCCAGCAAGCCGCCCTGCGAATGCCCCATCAAGACCATCGGGAGCGAATACGCACGCCGCGACACATCAAGGAGTCTCCGCTCGCGACCCGTCGTATCGGCGATATCAGCCCGTTCACTTAGTAAGGCCAAACTCTCCGCACGCTCCTTCGTTATGACGCGGGCAAGTTCCACGGCATAGTCAAGTTCCGCGAAGAACTCGCGCATGTTCCGCATGTCGCCACGAGCATCACCGGGCAAAAACGAACGCCCGCAATAGTGCAGGTCTATCGCAAAGAAGGCGTATCCCGCCGAATCCGCCTTCTCGGCAAGTTCCTTCTGGAAAAAATAGTCGTTGTACCCGTGTACATACAAGATAATTCCGCGAGCATTGCCGCTATGCGGAAAACCTACAAGCGTCGAGCGAAAAGATTTTCCGCCACCGGCATCCGTGCGCATCGCATACCGAAAGAACGGCGCGCCCAGCACGCTATCCACGGACCGGTCCATGATAGTCTTCCATACAGTCTCCGCACTCGGCACGACCTTGATGCCGGAATCAAGCGAACGTTCCTCCTTCTCGACGGCACTGGCAAACCCGACATGGAACAGGGTCACAAGAATTACGGCCAACGCAACGCCAATCAGGCCAACAACTTTTTTAATACCGCGTTCTTTCTCTGCCATAGTACAGGAAAAATAAAAAAAGACGGGCCGGGGTTAACCGGTCCGCCTTGAAATTAGATTTGCCTTCAGATCAGGGAACTAGTTCCTGACGCAACGGACAGAGTGTCCACTGTTCTTGTAGACGCGCTGTTCATACGCATTATCGATCGAGGATTCCATGTACACGTCGTTCGCGTAGTAGGAATTGTACTCATCAAAACTCCAGAAGGACGCATGGGAGCCCTCGTAGTCGAATTTATTGCTGTTACTCCTGTAGCCGGCAGGGAGCGCTGAGAAGCCGAAGGCGTCCTCGTTGGTGATATCGCCATATTTCTCCCAGCCTGTCACGGACTTGATTTTTTTACCAGCAATCGATGACCCGCCAACTGCGGTGAACAAAGTATTCCACTCTTCAAGGTATGGCAGGTGCCAGCCTTCCGGACAAACACCCTGAATCGTAGTTGTGGTAATTTCGCACCAAATGGCATTGTAACCACAGTTCATCGGATTTTCAGTATCATTCGCCAACTTCACCGAGTCAATTGCCGCTGCCCAAGTGTAAAGACGCCCATATTTGGTACATTTGTCAGGGTCATCATCGACACACCAACTCCAATCGTATGCAGTAGCACCTGCACCACCCTGGCCCGGGTCATAATTTAGGTTCTCGGCCATCCAGGTTTGGGTGCCAATCTTCACGTACTTGTAAATTCGGCCTCCCTTACGCGTATCACAGAATTGTTTCGAGGGGTTGTATATTTCGCCACCGCAGAAATCGTAAAGTTGCTTTTCAAAACAGAATTTCTCGGCCGGGTCAAAGGTATCCTCCCCACACAGGTCAAGGACTACCTCGTCCAAGCAGAACTGCTTTGTCGGGTCGAAAACCTTGTCGCCGCACAGGTCATAAACCAATCCGTCAGCGCAGAACTGTTCCGCAGGGTCGTATGCCGTAGTACCGCACACAGCCTTGAAAAGCGTCGTAGAGCTTGCGCCGCAAGTCACCGTCACGGTACCGTCGTTGTTGTCCGTCAACACGCAAGACACGCCATCATCACCGGCATCGCCCTTGTCACCCTTCAGGGCAGCAAGCCACTGTGCCTCAGTACCCTCGAAGCCGGCCTCGACAGCCAATTCGTAAGCGCTCTTGCCGTTTGTACCGTTGGTGCCGTCCGTTCCGTTGGTACCATTCGTACCGTTCGTGCCGTCAGCACCCTTCAGCGAGGCGAGCCATTCCGCCTCGGTTCCTTCGAAGCCGGCCTCGACAGCCAGTTCGTAGGCGCTCTTGCCGTTTGTACCGTTGGTGCCGTCCGTTCCGTTGGTGCCGTTCGTGCCGTCAGCACCCTTCAGCGAGGCGAGCCACTGCGCCTCAGTACCCTCGAAGCCGGCCTCGACAGCCAGTTCGTAGGCACTCTTGCCGTTTGTACCGTTGGTGCCGTCCGTTCCGTTGGTGCCGTTCGTGCCGTCAGCACCCTTCAGCGAGGCGAGCCACTGCGCCTCAGTACCCTCGAAGCCGGCCTCGACAGCCAGTTCGTAGGCGCTCTTGCCGTTTGTACCGTTGGTGCCGTCCGTTCCATTCGTGCCATTCGTACCGTTCGTGCCGTCAGCACCCTTCAGCGAGGCGAGCCATTCCGCCTCGGTACCTTCGAACCCAGCCGCCACAGCCAGTTCGTAGGCGCTCTTGCCGTTTGTACCGTTGGTGCCGTCCGTTCCATTGGTACCATCCTTACCATTAGTGCCATCAACGCCATTCACGAGCACGCCTACGGAGTCGCCGGCGCAAAGCACCTTGAAACCGCCATCGAAAGGCTTCACAACACAAGAAGTTCCATCCTTACCGTCGGTGCCGTTCGTACCATTGGTGCCATTTTTACCATCGGCTCCGTTCTTGCCGTTGGTACCATCTTTACCGTTAGCACCGTCTTCGCCGTTCTTCACGGTACCGACACTCTTGCCTCCGCAAATCATGTCGAAGCCGGAACCATCCTCGAGCGCCTCGGCAACGCAGCTCGTGCCATCGGCCCCGTCTGCACCCGGAGCACCGTCCGTACCGTTTTCACCTGAACAGGCCACAAGCGCCAATCCCGCCGTGAAGCCAACTGCGTATGTCCATTTTTTGATAGTCATGCTATCTCCTTTTTTAGGGGTTAGAATCTTCTTACTTTTTAATGTAAGAAAAAAAAAACATTCGTCAATGCTTTTCGTAAGATTTGATAGCAAGCAAAAATTAGCACGACCACCACCCCTAGCCGGCCAAAACGGCATTTTTCTAAATTTACCCCCCGTGATCCAGATCCAGAACGTCTCCAAATCATTCGGCGTGCAAGTTTTGCTCGATGGTGCGAGCCTGCTCGTGGGCGACCATGAGCGCGTAGGGCTCGTAGGCCGTAACGGTTGCGGCAAGTCCACGCTGTTCAAGATGATTCTCGGGCAGGAATGCCTTGACGGCGGTTCCATTGACATTCCCAAAAAATACACATTGGGCTACCTGCAGCAGCACCTGAACTTCACGCACGCGACCGTGCACGAGGAGGCCTGCAGCGTGTTGAAGCCCAACGAAGACGGCTGGCTGGAAGAACACAAGGTGGAGGCAATTCTCTTCGGTCTCGGGTTCGACGAAGAATCCATGCACAAGAGCCCCTCGCTCCTCTCGGGCGGTTTCCAGATTCGCCTGAACCTCGCGAAGGTCTTGGCGAGCGAGCCCGACATGCTCCTGCTCGACGAACCGACAAACTACCTCGACATCGTGTCGATGCGCTGGCTCAGCCGTTTTCTGCGCAGCTGGAAGGGCGAAGTGCTCCTGATTACGCACGACCACCACTTTATGGACGAGGTCTGCACGCACACCGCCGGGATTTTCCGCCACAAGATTCGCAAGGTGAAGGGCACGGTAGAAAAGCTCCGCGAGACGGTGGCCGAAGAAGAGGAAGTCGCGCAGCGCACGCAAGAAAACGAGGCGAAAAAGAAGGAACAGCTCGAAAAGGTCATCGAGCGCTTCCGCTACAAGGCCGCGAAAGCCGCGATGGTGCAGTCCAAGATTAAGGCCGCCGCAAAGCTTGCCACGGGCGAGCGCCTCACGCACGAACGCAATCTGGAATTCAGCTTTACCGAGGCAGGTTTCCCCGGCAAGAGAATGCTGCAGATTAAGGGACTCTCGTTCGCGTACCCGAACAAGGGCGAAGACGGCACCATACAGGGAATGGGCCCCGAGCTCATCACCGACTTGACGATGGAAGTCTTCAAGGGCGACCGCATCGCGGTTATCGGCCCGAACGGACGCGGTAAAACGACGCTTTTAAACCTGATAGCAAAGGAACTGCAGCCGACCGCAGGCGAAATCACCTACAATCCGAACTTACAGATAAACTATTTCGGACAGACGAATATCAACCGTCTGAACCTCGACAACACTGTCGAAGAAGAAATTGCATCGGCGATTGAAGAAGTATCGCAAAAGAGCCGCGCCCGCGGGCTTGCGGGCCTCATGATGTTCAGCGGCGACAACGCGCTCAAGAAGGTGAAGGTTTTAAGCGGTGGCGAAAGGAGCCGCGTGCTCCTCGGGAAGATTCTCGCGAGCCCCTGCAACATGCTGCTGCTCGACGAACCCACGAACCACCTGGACATGGAAAGCATCGAGAGCCTTATCGACGCGCTCGAAGACTACGAAGGCACCGCGCTGGTGGTAACCCACGACGAGGAACTCCTGCACGCGTTCGCCACAAGGCTCGTGGTATTCGACGGAGGCACCTGCCGCATATTCGAAGGCACGTACGCCGACTTCCTCGAGAAGGTGGGCTGGGCATCCGAAAAGAAGCCCGGCGGTGCAAACTCCGCGAACATCAAGGTATCGAACATCGACGTGAATAGCGACTCGGGTGCAAACCGTGTGGAGAATGTCGCGCCCGCAGGCAACGCAAATGCAACGCCCCGCGCAAAGGAAGACCGCAAAGCCCGCGCCGACTACATCGCCGAGCGCAGCAAGGTCATCAAGCCGCTCGAAAAGAAGCTTGCAAAAATCGAGGAAGATATCGCAAAGGCGGAAGCCCTCGGCGGCGAACTCGAGGCAAAGCTCGTGACCGCCTCGGAAAGCGGCGACGGAAACGCCATCACCGCCATCGCGAAGGACATGGACGACAACAAGAACCTTGTCGACAGCCTCTACGCGGAATGGGAACGGACCAGCGCCGAACTCGAAGCCGCGAAGGACAAATACCCGATTTAGACCGTTCGCGCGGTCCTATTTCCCTCTTCTCACGCCCAGCGTAAACGTGTCGTCGCGACTGCCCACCTTTTCAGGGCCAGCCATCACCTTCCATTCGAGCTTCGAGATGTACGCGCCCGTACCCACGAGCCTTCCCTTGTCGCTCCGGGCATTCCACGCGAGGAACACCTTGCCCGGATTTTTCCGACAGTCCCCGCCAAAGATATCCGCATCGGAACAAGCCACGGAGCCCTTCGCCCGGTTCACGAACTGCCCGAGGCTCGAGAAGTAACTCACCTCCCACACGATGCGTATGGAATCAATTGACACGGAATCGCCCGCAGTGAGCGCCAGTTCCTGCATGTCGTAGTTCAGCAGCTGGCCCGGGAGCCCGTGCTGTTCGATGGCATCCTTCAGCGACATCTCCGGGTCAACAACTACGGGCTTCACGCCTTCCTGCCAGTCAAGCGTTTCAATCGCGCGTTCTTCCGTGAGGGTCACCAGGCCCGCATCTTCCACCAGCAGGCGCTGCCCGCCGATGATTCGCACCCACGGGTTTTCAAAATGCGGCACGTTGCCGTTCAGGTCGCGCAACACGCCCGGCATAAGCCGCACGGAATCGCCCACCGCAGGCAAGACCATCGTCTCGTCGCCGTAATAGTACAGGTCGTACCGCACGCCGTTCTGCATGCGGGTCACCTTCGGGGTCACCGCCTGCAGTGACGCTTCCGCACCCATGCGCCATATCTTGAAACTGAACATGTCAGCCGCAGCGAGGTTCGTGTCGAGCGTCCCTTCGCTCAGCAACAGCGTGAGTGTCGTGAGTTTGTCCGTACCAGGAGTTACGATGGCGCTCATGAGTATCGGGCCCACCTTATCCTCTATCACGCCGTTCATCGCAAGCGAAATCGAGTCACCCTTGTCCTCGTCCCAGTAGGTGTAGTGATAATGCAGGCCACCCTGGTAAATTTCCTTGTTCCCGCCGGTAAATACGCGATCCAGTAGCGGGTCGCCCACAATCACGATATCCGACTCGTTCTGTATCAGGCCGCGTACCGCGTCGGCAGTCGTTGTCGTCCTCCACGTAGAATCGCCAAATGACCATGCGAGCGTATCGGGCACATCGCTATCGAGCTTGTCGCTGAACGGAATATGCAGGCTATCGGGCATGCCGTCGCCATCGCGGTCGTACATGTAGCCCTTGCTCGCGAACGGCACGGGAGGTTCCATCAGGTTTATGCCACCCCACACTAACTTGTTCGCAACCTCGCTCCCCGAAACCGTAAACGAGGCTTCGTTCACCGCCGCATATCCCATCACGTAGAACGTCGCATATCCCGTAGAATCCGTCGTGACGCTCGTAATCGGCTGGCCGTTCGCATCCAGGAACGAGAGCGAATCCGCAGTCGTGAGGTCAACAGTCACTATGCAGTCCGCGCATACCTGCCCGATATATGTCACCATGATGGTCACCGGGTAAGAGACGAACGCCATCAGCGTATCCTTCGAGCCGTTATCCCCAGGCTGGCCCATGCGCTCCATCAACAGGTTGTAGCCCGCAGGGTCGAACGGCTCGCCAGCCGCATCCGCAAACGCGATATCCGGGAGCGGGTATTCCGGCACCTCGAAATACACCTGCGAACGCTGCGAGGGGTCCGCCACCAGGTAAAAATCGAGCATGTACATTCCCGGCGGGAGCGCACGCGCACGCACGATTGCCGCCGTATCGATGACGAACCCAGCCATATTCTCGCTGATACTGATGCCGCCATAATTCAATCCCGGCTTCAACGTTTCGCCGTCCTTCACCGCATTCTGCCCATACAGAATAAACACGGACTCCGCAAGCGTCGTATCCACCTTCCCCACGCTCGAAATATCGCAGGTGAGGTTCTCTTCCGTAAGAATCTGCAGAATCACGTACTCGATGGTCCCGTCGTCCGTATGCTGTTCCACCGGGAAGTAGCGCTTTTCCGTCTGCAGGTTGATGGAGGTTCGCATCTTGAAGTTCGAGCCCGTCGCGTTCCTTTCCGAGAAGAAAATATGGAACGGGTAGATTTTGCCTTCCTCGAGCCCCATCGTGTCGAGATTCACCGCGCCTTCCACCGGGTTGTGGCACCCGCCGATATCCACCGCAAGGCGATTGTCGATAAACACCCACACGTCATCGTCACCGCGGAACTCGAAGTACTGCCCCGGAATGTACTGGAACTGCGCCGAAATCTTCATCGCGAAGCTGTAATTGTGCCTGCAGCCGCTCACGTTCCAGTCGAATTTCGGGTTCTTCACCGTCTTCGCGGAATCCAGGTACTCGAAATCGTCAATCGGGTAGAATCCCGGGTTCAGCGTGTCGTTGCAGTCGTTCTCGTTCGTAAAATCCGCAAGCCAGAACCCTTCCTCGTCGAGCGTCAAATCAATATCGCGGCAAGTCGCATTCGTGTATTCCTTGCCCGCGGCATCAGTCGCCACTACCTGCGGCACAAACCATTTCTCGATCTCGTGCGCCGCGGAACACTGGTTCCACGGATAAACTAACGAATCCACGCGCGCAGGCAAGCCGTTCACTAGTTTATTCTGAACCATCCCCAGCACGTGCCCGCCACACGTCTTGAGCGTATCCATTTCGCCATTCTGGTTAAGCCCCCACACCGACGTATAGGGATTACCGTTGTAGATGTTGCCGAAATCCACATCAATCGCGTCCGCATACGATTCTCCGGCCCAGTCCACCACCATCGCCGAAATCTTCATCTCGGGGCAACGTCCCAAGTGGTTCGGGAACGCCACGTCCAGCAGCGGGGCACTGCTCGAAACGGGGTAAGGGTGCACCCACACCGTATCGCGCACCTTCAGCACCGAATCGAGACGCACCATCTCGCCCAGGTCCTTGCCCTCGACCGCGATGCCGCCCATGCTGTAGTAATCCATGCCGAACGTCTGCTTAAAATAGACGCCCCAGTCATCCACATGCTTGTAGTAGGTACCCTCGTACCATCCGCAGGTATCCTTCTGGCGGTCCATCGGTAGCGGGCCCATCTTTACCGTATCGTCCATCGAAACCACGAGCATCGAAGGCGACATGTCGTCCCACGGCGAAAGCAGTCGAACCACCTTCGGTTCGGGCGGGTAATACACAAAATCCTTTACATGCAACGACGTGCTCGCGAACATCCACGTCTCGTAAATGCCGGCGGGGAACAGGTCCGTGGCCAGCGGGCGTTCCGCATCGTCGAAATACTTGTGCTGCGGCCACTCGTTCTGCCCGCGATAGAACTGCACCCATGCCCACGTCGAATTCCACTTCGGCGAACTCACCAGCGAATCGTCAAAACTGATATGCCGCCAGTACTTGTATTCGCCCTCGGCCGTGAGCGGAGTCGGCTGGTTCATGATGTTGTTGTCCACCGAGATGTAGAAGGCGCTGTCGCGGTAACTCGTGTTGGTTCGCCACGGGTGATAAACGTGAAGTACCCGCGTCGGGTCAAAGCATTCGCCCCTGCTCCCGATTTCAAGCGTCACCTCGGGTGCGTCCGCCGTCCCGTCGACAAATACCGTGTCGGCGGCCGCAAGTGCCGCAGCAAGTTCCACGACGGCGGCACTGTCTGCCGGGAATGTATACCACGGGGCCTTGTAGCGGACAAAGTAAGCACTCTGTATCGGGTTAGCCGCCATCATCGTGGGCGTAACCGAGCCGTAGAACCACCCGCACTTCGAGGCATCGCCCGGAATGAACCGCATCAGCACGGAATCCGCCCCGAAAATCATCTGGGGCAGGGCCTTGTTGCCCCACGGGCTCTTGAACCACACTATTTTCGAACCCGGAGCCATGAACGACTTCTCGTAGGTACCGTCGGCCTCCGTGTACAGCCAGAGCTCCGTCTCCGTGCCAAAGAACTCGCCCATCTTGAAATCGCCCGCATTCCAGGCAACGCAGTTGTTGTTATTGAAGTTGTTATCGGCAGTATTCGGGCAGGCCTTGATGTTGAAGCTCATCCAGTCCTGGAAATCGGCGAGCGTCTTGCCCACCCATGTGTAGGTGAACCAGCCGTCGCCATCGCTCTTCATCATCGTCGAGGAATTTGCGTCAAAATGCGGGTTGTAGTCGCCACCCGCACCGCCCAGCACGTGCGGCACATATTCGCTGCGGGTCGCATCGTCACGCCACGGGGACTGAAAATGCAGAATAAGGTCGGCCCAGGCAATTTGCCCGCACAACAGCAAAAAGAATACACCCAAACACGCGCGTTTCATAAACACTCCTTTCGCGCAGACTTCAAACAACCATATCTAATCTATATTCAAACCGCGGGAATGTCGCTCACCGGAATGCAGTCCGGGTGAAAAATGTTGAGAAAAACGCAATATGTGTAAAGGGATGGTTACTGGATCGCGCGAGGGCGCTTCCAGCCGGATTCGGCACTATTTGCCATGATTTCATCCAATAACGCATTGTCTTCGCTAGACAAAACCTGATTTTCCCAGGAAGCAACCTTAAGAACAGTGCCATCCTGCTCTGTTTTGACTACGAACTTGCCCGCGTAGTTCACATCTGGCTCTACAGAAATGTCAAACCTATAGTCACCAAGTTCAACCTTGACAGGAGTCCCTACGATAGGTTGCTTGAGCGGAGAATTTGCAGTAGTCACCTCGTATTCGCCCGCAGGGATATTAGCAGCGACGCAAATCTTATCGTTGAAACGCTTGCATAAATATTCCTTGTCGGAATTCTTGCTCTTCAAAATAAACTGCAAGGGTTCATCTCCAAAGAAGCCTAACCCAAGCCCAATAAAGTAAGAACCACTTGCTTGGCTGCGAATTGCAACCAAGGCGTTATTTTCTCCAGGCTCTTTCATAGGGAGAGTGGCAGCACAGCCGTAGAAAAAAATACAGCTAAGGACAAGAATAGCAAGAGCTTTTAACTTCATTTCATCTCCATTTACTTGAAAATATAAAAAAGGATGTTTCTAGTTGGCAGGGACGTTTATCGCGGGTATAAAAAAAGCCCCCCACGAGGTTTACCTCATGGGGCTGTGAGCCGCAAGCGACTCGTACTGACGAGTCGTGGCGGCGAAAGCACTTTGGCCACTTGGCGCTTCAGCGCCTATGTGGACATGGTCCCCCTTGCGGGGAGAGCGCCTGCCGGAGCGTACATGCCGGGACGTAGCGCGAGCGGTATAAAAAAGAAGGGCCCCTCGAGCGTTAGCTCAAGGGGCCCGAGAATCCAGCGGCGCCCTACTCTCCCGGGCCCGGGGGCCAGGTACCATCGGC